>JAGDAX010000106.1 GCA_017848335.1 Clostridia bacterium
AATTATGTCCTGGAAGGTATTTCCCAGCGCCACCTCGATGGCCGTCTCGTTCTCCCTGTCCACGGTGATGACCTGAGCCACCGCGCCGTATATGCCCTTTCCGAAGCGCTCGTTCTCGCGGCAGAGAGACAGAATCTCCTTGACGCTCTTGGCGTAGCCCTCGAAATTTTCCTCCATTTCCCTCAGGAGGCGGAGCCTGGCGCCGCAGCTGTCAATGGACGTCTTCAGGTCCCCTATGCGGAGGTTCTTGTCCTCGATGGAGCTCTCGAGAGCTTCTCTGTTACGGCCGGATGCTTCGAGCTGCTTTTCGAGCTCTTTAAGCTTTGCGTCCTCGCTGTCGAAGCGCTCCAGCAGCACGTCCACGTTCTTCTGCGCCTCCCGGGTCTCGCTTTCGCCGGCCTCACGGCGGCTTTTGATCTCAGCCAGCCTTTCCTCGTATATTTTGATATTTCCGGCAAGGCTCTCCGACAGAGATCTCAGTCTGCCGGCCTCAAGCCTCTTTTCGACCAGCTCGCGGTTTTTCTCCGCAGCCCTGGCCGAGCCGCCGCTGATGGCATTGATCACGATGTCAAGCCGCTTCTGCTCCCTGGCAATATTTGCCTCCAGGTCTCTCAGCTCGACGGCCAGCTGCTTTCTGGCCTCCTGATATTCGGTGATGAGCTTGGCGTTCTCTCTGGACTGCCTGCTCTTCTCGTCGTTCTCGAGCTCCATCCGCCTGATTTCCGCCTTCAGCGAGTCGATCCTCTGAAGGTTGAGCTTAATGGAGTTGTCCGCCTCTCCGGCGTTCCTCTCGGCCTCGTAAGCTCTCTCAAAGGCCTCCTTGTATTCCGCCTCCAGCTGCTCGTCAAGGGCAGTCCGCTTTTCATTCTCGGTCTTTTCGGCAGCCGCCTTCGCCTCTCCGTCCCGGATCTCCGCGGTCACCTGCGTGTATTTTTCGTCGATGACCCTGAGCCTTGCCTCTGCCTCCTTGATGCCGTACACAAGCACGCCCACCTCGATGTCGCGAAGCTCGTCTCTCAGCCGCAGGAACTGCTCAGCCCCCGCCGCCTGCTTCCTGAGGGAATTGATCTGGATCTCCAGCTCCCCGATGATACCGTCGATCACCACCAGGTTCTGCTCGGCAGCCTGAAGCTTGCGCTCGCTCTCGTCCTTCCTCATGCGGTAGAGAGCAATGCCCGAAGCCTCCTCGAAAATGCCGCGGCGGTCCTCGGATTTCGTACTGAGGATCCCGTCCACCTTGCCCTGCCCGATAATGGAATACCCCTCCTTGCCGATACCCGTGTTGGCAAAGAGAGTATAAATGTCCTTGAGGCGCGACTGCCGCCCGTTAATGAGATACTCGCTCTCGCCGGACCTGAAAAGGCGTCTGGTGACCTTGACGGTGTCGTACTCGATGTTGAGCGTGCCGTCGGAATTGTCCATCACGATGGAGACCTCCGCGAAGCTCACCGGCTTGCGGTGCTCCGTGCCCGAGAATATCACGTCCTCCATGCGGCCGCCTCTCAGGCTCTTGGGCCTCTGCTCGCCAAGCACCCAGCGGATGGCGTCGGAAATGTTGCTTTTGCCGCTGCCGTTGGGGCCCACCACCGCGGTGATGCCGTCTCCGAATTCTATTACTGTCTTTTCCGCAAAGGATTTGAACCCTTGCATTTCAAGCCTTCTGAAATACATATTTCGTCCTTAATTCAGTTGTTTTGGAAGGTTGCGGCTGTCCGGCCTTTTGGGGCTGCCGGGCCGATGCTGCGGCGGTCAAGTCTTTTGGGGCTGCCGGGCCGATGCTGCGGCGTGAATTGCCTTTTATGGCCGGCCAAGCCTTATTGCGGCGGGAATTGCCTTGCGGCCTGCCCTGCCTTGTCGCGGCGGACAAGCCTTCCGGCCGTCCCTGCCTTTCGCTGCGATTTGCCGCGTGACTGCCGGCGGCATTGTGATGCTGCCGCCTCCTGCGCAAAAAGCATTCAGTCCGCGTCTATCTGATATCTACCACCGTGCCGCCGGCCGCCCTGTACAGCCTGTTCATAAAGGCGTCGCCCATACCTTCCTCGGGTATCGCCTCGGCCAGCACAACGTCTGTTTTTCTTTCGTCAAATTCACGCAGCCTCGCAAAAAGCGAATGCGTGAGCTCCGGAAGATTGCGGCTGCTGCCCAGCGTGAGGACCGCAAATCCGTCCCCAAATGCTTCGAGCCCTTCGTCCGTGGTGAGAATTCCCACATTGAGCCCCCTGGCCGCATACTCATTCCCGTCCCGCGCCATGGCGGCGCGCCTTTCGGCGGGATCGCTTCCGTCATATATCACCACCTCCGCTTTCGGAGAGTAGTGCCTGTATTTCATTCCGGGAGATCTGGGCTTGCCGTCCACGTCCGCCGGCTTTTTCCAGTCGGCCTCGTCGCAGGCTCCCAGCACCTCCGCGATCTCTTCGCGGGTAACCGCCCCCGGCCTGAGGATCACGGGAACCTCTCCCGTAACGTCCAGCACCGTGGACTCAACGCCGACCCTCGCGTCGCCGCCCGAAATTATCACGTCCACCCTTCCGCAAAGGTCCTCCTGCACGTGTCTTGCCCTCGAAGGGCTCGGCCTGCCCGAAAGATTCGCGCTGGGCGCGGCAATCGGCCGGGACAGCCTTATCAATTCGCGGGCAACGGGATGGTCGGGCATCCTCACTCCCACCGTGTCAAGGCCGCAGGTGACGGCGGCAGGTATTGCCGGGCTTTTGTTCACGATCACGGTGAGCGGACCCGGCCAGAAGGCCTCTCCGAGCTTTTGAACAGCGGCGCGCTGCGCATCGTTCAAGGACGCGACCTGCTCTGTCATATCCGTATCGCATATGTGAACTATGAGGGGGTTGTCCGAGGGCCGCCCCTTGGCCGCGAAAATATTTTCCACAGCGGCTTCGTTAAAGGCGTCCGCCCCCAGCCCGTACACCGTCTCGGTGGGAAAGCACACAAGGCCGCCGCGGCTTATCACGTCTGCGCAGAATTTCATCCGGGCGACGTCGATATTATCGGGGTCGATGTCAAGCACCACCGTTTTGAGATCGCCCGACAATATCTGCTGCCGCAGCATATTTGTTTCCAGATCTTCCGGTCGCATACCTCAGGGCTCCTCGTAAGAATCTTTTCCGGCAGCCAGCCTTCGCGCGTTGTCCGCCGTTGTCAGCGCAGTTATGACGTCGTCCAGCTTCCCGTTGATAAAATCCTCCAGATTGTACAGCGTCAGGTCTATCCTGTGATCCGTGATGCGGTTTTGGGGATAATTGTAAGTCCTGATGCGCTCGCTTCTGTCTCCGGTGCCCACCTGGCTTCTGCGCTCCTCCGCCTGGGCCTCCTGCTGCTGCGTGCTGTAAAGGTCAAGCAGGCGCGACTTGAGCACCTTGATGGCCTTCTCTTTATTTTTGAGCTGTGACCGCTGGTCCTGGCAGGTCACCACGATACCCGTCGGTCAGTGGGTGAGCCTTATGGCGGACTCGGTTTTATTTATGTGCTGACCGCCTGCGCCGCCCGAACGGTACGTATCCACGTCCACCTCGTTCATGTCCAGCTGAAAATCCACGTCGGACACCTCAGGAAGCACGGCCACCGTCGCGGTGCTCGTATGTATGCGGCCGCCGGACTCCGTCTGGGGGATCCTCTGTACGCGGTGCACGCCGCTCTCGTACTTGAGCCTGCTGTAAACGCCCTTGCCCTCGACCGTGAATACGATCTCCTTAAAGCCGCCGAGACCCGTCTCGTTTTCGTCCATCACCGAGATCAGCCAGCCCTGCGACTCGGCATATTTCGAGTACATTCTGAAAAGCACCGACGCGAAAAGCGCCGCTTCCTCTCCTCCGGCTCCGGCCCTTATCTCCATAATTACGTCGCGGCTGTCGTTGGGGTCGCCGGGGCTCAGTAAAAGCTGCAGCTTCTCCGTGAGCTCTTCCTTCTGCCTGCACGCGTCCTTAAACTGCTGCGAAGCCAGCTCCCGAAGCTCCGGATCGAAATCCCCGTCAAGGATCTCCCTGGCCTCAGCGATTTCCGCTTCACAGGCCTTATACTCCCTGAACGCCTCCACGATCTCCGAAAGCGCGGCGTGCTCCTGAAGCACCTTCCGGTAGAGCTCATTGTCGGAGATCACGTCAGGGTCTGTGAGCTTGTGCTCCAGCTCCTCGTATTTGTTTTCGCATTCGAGAAGTTTTGAAATCATCTTTCCTGTCCGCCGCACCGCCTGTCAGCTGATCACCGTGCGCCCTGCAAGCGCCTTCGCGAGAGTTATCTCGTCCGCGTAAATAATATCCCCTCCCACAGGCAGACCGTGCGCTATCCGCGACACCGTCACGCCCAGAGGCGCAAGCAGCTTAGCGATATACATAGCCGTGGTCTCGCCCTCGACCGTGAGATTCGTGGCGACGATCACTTCCCTGACGCTCCCGTCAATCCTTGCGACCAGCTCCTTGAGCCGGATATCGTCGGGCCGGATATTGCGGGAGGGGGAAATGACGCCGTGAAGCACGTGGTATCTTCCGTGAAACTCAAGCGACCGCTCGATGCTCACCACGTCTCTGGGGTCCTCCACGACGCAGATCACGCCCGGATCCCGCGAAGGGTTGGCGCAAACGTCGCAGATCTCCTTGTCCGACATATTCTGGCACACCTTGCAGAAGCACAGATTCCTCTTGGCATTGAGGATGGTCTCCGCGAACGCCTCCACCTCCTCGCTGCTCTGCCCGAGAAGGTAAAATGCCACACGCTGGGCGGACTTTTTGCCCACGCCGGGGAGTGACGAAAATTTTTCAATAAGCGCCGCAACGCTTTCCGAATAAAAAGCCATGATAATACTCCGTGATAAGCCGTGATAATGCGTGCCGGGCGTCAAACGGCCGTGAGCGTTAAAAGCCGCAGATCATCAAATACCCAGCGCGTCCGTGTACTTGCCCATCTTCTCGTGGGTCGCCTCGTCGATCCTGGCAGCCGCATCGTTGAATGCCGCGATGATCATATCCTCAAGCATCTCCACGTCCTCAGGATCCACGACCTCGGGGTCGATCTTTACGGATTCGAGGGTCTTGTCGCCCTTCATTTTAATAACAACAGCGCCGCCGCCCGAAGTGGCCTCGAACACCGTCTGGTTGATCTCTTCCTGCTCTTTTTGCATTTCGGTCTGCATTCTCTGGGCCTGCTTAAGCATCTGCTGCATATTGCCGCCGCCCATATTAAATCCGCCGCCCTGGGAACCGCCCTTCGGCCGTCCGAAGCCGCCTCTCATACCGCTTGACATAACAAAATACCTTCCTTTTCGGTAATTTCTGAATTGACCTTTGAAAACCCGATCTCCGGTCAACAAATAACAATATATTGTAACACAAACGCCTTATTTTTTTCAATAGTCGGAACATATTGAAAAATACGTCAAATGAGTGTGCGGCAGAGCGCCCGGAGTGTCAAAAGTAAATAACGCAAAGGACAGAACACGGCAGCAAACGGAACAACAGAGCGCAATCCGATCACCGGTACGGTAAAAACAGCACCCGCACCGGGTCCTTCCCGCAACGGCGCCGCGAATTATATCGCCACGCTGTGCAGTAAGAGTGTCTTAAAATATTCCGCGAAGTCCGGCAAGGCCCTGCCATTCGCCTATGAGGAGTATCCGGATATACCGGAAAAAGATACGTGAACCGTAAAATCAAACCGTAAGCCGCCGGCTGTCAATATTTCGCTGCACTGTTCCCGCGCCTCATAAATTTAAAAAACCCCCGGCACCACCGGCGCCGAAGGCTTTTTGTCTGACCGTCGAATTTGAACCGCTGACGGCCATAATACAGTCAACAGACAGTCAACATACGGTCAGCAGACGGTCAATAAACGGCCAATAAACGGCCATTTAACAGCCAAAATGCATTCCGGCGCCGGCGACACTTGGCGGGCAACGCTGCACGCTCCGGTCAGGAAGCGCCGGATTTGCAGATCCAATCAACTCAGATCAATCAAATCAATTCGAACAAATTCAAATCAATGCAGATCAATGCTTTCTCTTGGCGAGGAACGCGCCGCAAGCCAGAAGACCTATCACCGCAATACCGCCGCCGATAACCGTGCCGCAGCCGGGCTTCTTTTGGGGCTCGGGGGTGGCAACAGGCTCCGCTGTGGGCTCCTCAGTCGGCTCAGGCTCGGAAGTAGGAGTTTCGGCGGGAGGCTCCTTGGTGGGTGTGACCACCTCGGTGGGCTTCTCGTAATCGGGATCCTCGTCGGTAATGATAAGGCTGATCATCGGAGCGTCCTTGGTGCTGTCGTTGGTGAGACCGCCGGCTACGGTAATATCGCCCTCTTCAAGGCCCTCGGGAAGCATACCCGAACCGAGCACGAACCACGTGTCGCCTATGTCCTCGTCATGATCTTCGCCCACAAAGCTCATGCGGTAGTAGCCTGACGGGTACGCCTTGTCCAGGGAAACCTGAACGGAAGCGTTGCTGGACGTTGTGAACTGGCCCTCGTAAACCAGATCGTCATTGTCATCGTAAAGCTCAAGTATCAGGTGTACGTTATTCTCAGAGCAGAACGCGAAGAATTCAACGCCGTTAAACCAGACGGGGGTCTCAAATTCTACGTCGATCGTGGCGCCCTCAGCGACCGGGTGCAGCCACCAGCCTGTGGAAGTGCCCTGCTCCTTGTCGTAAAGGTCGTAAAATCCCTTGGAGGTGTCGGGGCCCTCGGGAGGCTCCGGCGTAGCTGCGGCTTCACCGTTCACGTACTTGGTGGCGGTGATGTTGTTCTTGCCGGTCATCTTGGTGAGACTGTCCGCATCGAGAATGCAATAAGGCGAATCGCCTGTGCCGGTGTAAGCTTTGGCTTCTTCCTCTGTTTTGAAGAATGCGATCCAGGCCACGTCGATGGAATCACCCTTGACGACCTCAGGGTCGCCGCTCTCGGGGTCATTTGTCTCCGCGTCTCTGTTGGACTCCAGCGGGTCAAAGCGGATGCTCGAAACCGCGGTGTAGTATGTGGAATCGAACTTGGACTCGAGGTCGCTGGTTGTCTTCACGGACGTAAGATCAACGACGACCGTCTCCCAGTTGCCGGAAAACGTCCAGGTCACGGGAATGCAGGGCTCCTGTGCCGGAGAAATGTAGAACTGCGCAATGTAGTCGTTGTCCTGAGTGTCCTTCTGCGAAATGGTACGGTAGCGGACCGCCGCCCAGGTAACCGTGTCGGGGTCAATGGTGGTGTTGGTGCCTTTATCGCTGAAGGTAAAAGTGCCGTAGGGGTCGTTTCCGTCCGCGGTAAAACGGACGTACTCTGCTTCGTCAGCACCCTCCGCAAAAGCGCTTACCGCGCCGATGACGGCCATGCCGAGCACCAGGGAAAGACTGACCAATAATGCAATTAGTTTTTTCACAGTGAAATCCTCCTTTGGAAGTGATGGCTTTATTATACCATTTCGCGAGAATTAATCAAGGATGTTCAAGATTTAGTGCCAAGTGCCGGGAACAGGCTGCTGCAAAAGAGGTTTGAAAAGCCCGGTGCCATGTTGTACAATTCCTGCGGAGAGAATCCCGTGACTTCAGCCTCAAGAGGGGGCTTTGGAATGAACGAAACGCTCAAAAGTCTTTTGAACGGGAACCGTGAATATATTGCGACCGGAAGCTTCTCAGGTGACGTGTCGGCCTCAAGACGGGCAGAGAACGCAGCGGCCCAGAAACCCCGCGCAGCGATTGTCACCTGCTCGGATTCGCGCGTGATCCCCGAGGTCGTTTTTTCCGCAGGAACGGGCGAATTGTTCGTCGTCCGAACCGCCGGGAACGTTATTGGCGCGAACGAATTTGCCAGCCTCGAATATGCGATAGACCACCTTCACGTTGAGACGGTCATCGTCATGGGGCACACAGGGTGCGGCGCGGTTAAAGCAGCCATCCGCGGCGAGACGGAGGGCGCTGTCGGGGTTATCACGAAGCAGATACGCGACGCCATAGGCAGCGAGACCGAGCCCGTCAAGGCCTGCGCCCTGAACGTCAGGCAGGGTGTCGAAATGCTCAAAAAGAGGATTGACGGGGATAACGTGGCCGTGGCCGGCGCGGTTTACGATATTCTGAGCGGTGAAGTGAAGCTTATCGCGTGAAGCGGAGCCCTCGCGCCGAAACTTTCACGCATGGCCTCTTGCGCAGCCCGCGCCCCCAATTTACCGACGCCGCCCGCTCTTTCAAAGCCCCGACGCTGCCGGATACCTCAAATTCCCGACGCTGCCCGCTCCACAGTACGAAAAAAGAGCAGCCGCGAAGCTGCTCCGAGCAATTGGTGGGCCATCAGGGACTCGAACCCCGGACCGACCGGTTATGAGCCGGTTGCTCTAACCAACTGAGCTAATGGCCCGATTTGCGCGGAGGTCATTATACAATTTCGCACGAGATTTTGTCAAGCGATATTTTTCCCGCCGGCCGCACGTCAGCCACGCTTAGGCCGCACGTCAGCCACGCTTGGGCCGCACGTCAGCCACGCTTGGGCCGCACGTCAGCCACGCTTGGGCCGCACGTCGGCCGCTTAACGGAGGACTCTGATATGGACTCAGGATCTGCAAAAATCATATATTATTTCCTGCAATGGACCTTCGGGCTGCCCCAAAACCTCATCGGGCTGCTCTTCTACCTATTCACGCGGTCGGGCGAAAAGTACCGGTACAGAAACGCCGCAGTGAAAAGCTGGCGATTCGGCGGAAGCATGGGCCTCGGCATGTTCATATTCATGGGCGAAGTGCCGCCGCGCGATAAGGACTACGTCCTGAGACACGAGTACGGACACACTGTACAATCGATCATTCTCGGGCCGCTGTTTCTGCCCGTGATCGGGCTGCCGTCGCTCCTCTGGGCGTCGCTCCCCGTTTTCAGAAGGTACCGTGCGTCCAAAAAGGTCAGCTACTACGCGCTTTACACCGAAAAGTGGGCCAACAGGCTGGGCGGCAACGGGCCGCAGAAGACCGGCAATGCAATGCGTCCCGGGAAGAAGACCCGCAGCGACAAAAAGAGCCG
>JAGDAX010000107.1 GCA_017848335.1 Clostridia bacterium
ATACCATAAATGACCTATGAAGGCGATAACTCCAAAGACCTCAAGAGAACCCAAAAGAACCCAAAAGAAGGCAAAAAACAACAAAAACCGCAATTTAAAACACATTCCCGGCAGTTATTCAATTGTATTTCATTCATTTTCTGCAGCAGCAATCAGCCGTTGCGCCCGGCAATCCAGGCATCATTCGATCACAATCGCAAGCCACGGAGCCGCCCGAACCGTCATCGATCCCGGCCGCAGTCCTTCCTCACGCCGCCCCGCGGTCAAATCTGACCTCAAGGCCGCAGTCAGGCGTCACGTTTACAACTATCCCCTCACCTCCCGTGTCAAAAACCGCCCCCTCCTCCAGAGGCTCCCCGTTCACCCTGGTCCCGTTGGTGGACAGATCCTCGATCTCAGCCATCCCGTCCCTGTCAACGGTCAGCTTGAGATGTCTCCTGCTGACGAAAAGATTTGAAATATATACGTCTCCCCAGTCCTCGTCCCTGCCGCACCGGACCACCAGATTGCCGCCCGACGGAATCGTCTTCTCGAACGAAAGCTCTTGAAGCTCGCCGCTTCCCTTTATTCTGAGCACCCCCGCAGGCTCCGCGCTCTCCTGCTTCACGGATTCCTTCCTTTTTCTCTCCCCCAGCCCTATCGCCCTGAGAAGCCTTCTCCCAAGCCCCTCGTTCCCGAGAATATCCGCAATCAGCATGCCGAGGTGCCTCAGCTCGTCTATCAGTATCCCGGTATCCTTCTCGGTATGCAGACCCTTGATTATCTGCGAAAGATCCTCGTTCTGCCTTATCGTGAGCCCGGAAGTGTCCGTATTGAGAAAAGCCACCTTGACAAGCTCCGCCGCATTCGCCCTGTTGACCGCCTTCCCGGAGCCAGGCATATATACGAACTGATACGCGGAATTCGGATCCCTCACAAACACGCAATTGTAGTCAAAAATCACGTTCGAAACGTCAACCGTCTCCCTGTTTTCCAGGCAGAATTCCGCCAGCCCGGCAAGGCTCCCGCAAAGCGCGCCGAACTTTCTCAGGTCAAAGTATTCCCTGCCGCAAATCAGCTCCTTCAGCGTTTCCTTCCCTCTCACACTCATGCTGTAGCCGTCAGTCGCCACTGTTCCCGGCGGTATTTCCAGATTCTCCCCGTGAAGCTTTTTAGCCCTTTTGACAAAATCCTTGTACTCCGAAAAGCCGTTCTCAGATACCAGCTTCACCTGCACGGAGCCTCTGTCAAAGCTGATTTTAAGCCTGGCTTCAGGCCCGTTTTCCTTGATCTCCCCGGCGCGTCTGCCGTCATTCTTAAGGCTTTCCGAATAATCCGACGCAGACATTCCTTCAATCTCCTCTTTCCTTTCCATCTTACCAGTCCCTCAGCGCCTCATTTGTCTTCTCGTCAATAGTGGTAAATATCGTATTTGCGTATCGTGTGATAAACGTCTTGAATATCAGCGCCAATGCCACCAGCACCGCCACGATCAGCACCACCTCGATCGTTCCCATTCCGGAGACGTTCTCCGCCAGTGCATCCAGAGAATTCCTGGTCCTGATTCCGACCCTCATCAATAAACCCTTCAGCTTTTTCATCATTTTGTTCCCCTCCGTTTTCTTTTTTTTTTTGCAATTATTTGCATTTCCGCAAGCCGCACCCCTGACACGCACAGTTCCTGCAGCGCCCCTTCCTCAAAGCAGAAACTGTATCACCGCAGGCGCCGCGATAAGCACCAGCACGGCCCCCAATATCATCACCGACGGAATCACCATAAGCGTCGCCGCCTCGTCCGCCATCTGCTTCACGATAGCCTTCCTCTCCGCTCGCTGGTTGACCGCCGCCATTCGGAGCATCGCCGCAACGTCGTGCCCTCCCTTTCTGGAATTCTGCAGCACCAGCGATACAAAAGTGCTTATCGACGTGTCGCTGCACCTTTCCGCCATATCCTCCAGTGCCTCCTCCGGCGAGTAAAAGTAACCGTTCTGTCCCGAGAATCCGGCAATCGTCCTCCTGACCTCGCCCGCCAACGCGTCCTTCCGCGGATCCATCACCTCTCCCACTGCCACGAACGCGCTCCACACCGATATTCCAGCGTCCAGAAGCACCGCCATCCTCTCCATCAGATTTGACAGACAAAGCCTCATTTTCAGCTTTTTCTTTTTCGCCTTGTCGAGAATCGAGTATTCCTGCGCAAAAGGTATTGCCGCAAGCACGATTACCGCAGCCGCCGCAGCCATCCCGACGCCCTGTCTCAGCACCAAAAGCACAGCCAGCACCGCCGCCGCAATAAGAGGCGTCACCGCAAACAGATTCTTCCGCTCTTTTATCTTTTTTTCGCTGCGGTCACCGTAAATAAAGACAAGCCGCTCCCTCATCTTCTCATCGTACTCCTTTACGATCCCGACAATGCCGCCCGTCCGGCCTTTCCGCGTCTTCAAAGCTCTCAAACCTCTATCGCGCATAGCTTCCTCCCCAATATCCATGCAGCGAATATCACCGCCGCCACGCCCCAGACAACCGCAGTCCCCGCCCGTGTCGTGTACAGTATCTCCGCATATTCCGCCGAAAGCGCCCTCACCAGCAACACCAGCGCGAAGGGCATCACGGTGATGATTTTCTGGTTGTATTTCGGCAGCGAAAGCGTCTGCCTTATCTCCGCGTCCGTCTCCAGCTTGATCCTGAGATTCGCCAGTGCGTTTCTTATCACAAAAGCCATATCGCCGCCCTTTTGGCCCACCGACGCCATTGCCTCGGCGCAGCTGATAATATCCGGGCTTTCCGTCTTGACCGCAAACAGCAGCAGCTCGTCGTAAAAGGAATAATTCATCAAGGTATTCCGGTTAATCAGATTTATGTCTTCTGCGATTATCCCGATGTCTGCACCGCCGCCCCTCACGTAATCCTCATACAGGCCCTGGAACGCCTGCTCCATAGAGCCTCCCGCCGAAATGGCCGACAGCACCGCCTGCATTCCCGCCAGGAACTGCTTTTCCACCTTCTCCTGCCTTTTCCTGACGTAATTCGCTGCGGCCTCCCTGATAACGAAAGGCATCATAAGCCCCGCCATCACCAAACCCATAACAAAGCTGCGGGACAAGATATACGCCCCCGCGACAATTGCCGCGCCGAAGCCCAGTCCTGTCAGCACAAGATACCCCGGCGGAGGGCTAAGATATCCATTCCTGCGGCCCGTTCCCGCACTCCGTCCTACCGGCACTTTTGATCTTTTCATAAACTCTCTCCCCCTCGACAAGGCTGCCCACTCTCACGCCGTCCTTAAACACTGTCCTCAGAGCGACGTTCCCGTTTTCAATACCCTCCACAACACATATCTCGGCCACGTACCGCTTCATGCTGCTGTCCCTCTGCATATGCACCACCAGGTCCAGCCCCGACGCAATCTGCCTTCTTATGGCCTCACTGTTAATATTTCCCTCCCAAAGCGCCATGGTTTCAAGCCTTGTGACGACGTCCTCCGCGGAATTCGCGTGCGCGGTCGACATGCTGCCGTCGTGCCCCGTACACATCGCCTGAAGCATATCCAGCGCCGCCATATCCCTCACCTCACCCACGATTATCCTGTCCGGCCGCATTCTGAGCGACGCCTTAATGAGCATTCTCATGGTGATGGCGTTGCCGCGGTCGCTTTCCTTGGTCTCAAGCCTCACAATATTGGGCGACGACAATCTGAGCTCCGCAGAGTCCTCCACAGTAACAATCCTCTCCCACGGCGGAACGAAACCGGAAAGAATGTTAAGGAAAGTGGTCTTGCCGCTGGAAGTGCCTCCGGACACGAAAATATTCACCCTCGCCTCCACGCATTTTCTCAAAAACAGCGCCTCTTCTTCACTGATACACCCGCCCTCCTCCAGATCCTGAATCGTCAGGATTCTGTCCGGAAATTTCCTCACCGTCACCACGGGCCCGTTAAGAGCCACCGGCTTCAGCACGATATTCACGCGCGACCCGTCCTGCAGACGGGTATCCACAATGGGCGAACTTTCATTGACGCTCCTCCCTATCCATGAAACCATGGACTGGATAACGTTGAAAAGCATAGACGCATCCGAGAATCTTTTATCGTAAAGCTCCATCTGCCCTCCGCGTTCTATGTAAATATTGTCCGTGCCGTTGATCATTATTTCATTCACCAGCGGATCGTCCAGCAACGGCTGCAATATCCCGAGCTTCCGGTGCGCGCAGAAAACAATATCGGCTATCTCGCGACGCTCGCTTTCAGACAGACTAACCTTCTTTGACAAGCCGTCCACGCATGAGTCCACAAGATCCATAAATTCACTGTCAGAGTAGTCGGTACCGCGCGAAAGCCTCTCCGCAAGCGCCTTCTCGGTGTAATCCACATAGAATTGCTTCACCATAAAATCCCCTCCCTTCCGGTTCCGCAAGCACATTTTAGCAGACTTTTTGCACTTTTTCTCTTTGCACTCATCGACAAATTTCGACAAAATTCGACGAATTTCGACAGGCTTCGACGAGCTTCGACAGGTTTCGGCAAGCTTCGACCGTTTTCGGCTTATTCCGTTTTTTTCGACGCATTTCGTCTGTTTCTTCTATCGCGACAGTTTATTTTTTTCAATTGATACAGTCGAAAACGCAGCCAAATTCCGGCAACGACGCGCAGCGACACAGCGCGGGAAGAGCGCCCGCAGATTGACGCGCAGTGACACAGCCTGAGAAGAGCGCCCGCAGATTGACGCGCAGTGACACAGCCCGGGAAGAGCGCCCGCAAATTGACACCCAATGACACGGCTTGCTTTGCGCCCTGCTCCGAGCCCGATCCCCGGCTCCGTGAATCCGTTAATAGTTCTTCACGCGTCTAATGCGTATCGCACGTATCCGCAGAATTAAAGTCGCTCATATCCCGCCGCCTTTCAAATGCGTATCGCGCGTATCTGCGGCTCAAAATTCTTGAAAAAAAAACCGCCTGCTTTTATAATAGAGCCATCGCGGAAAAGTTATACAGCCGCCGCACAAAGCCTCCGGCCGCGTTTTGGAAATTGCCGGACAACGGCGGAAATGATCGAAGGAAGGGTTCCTCACAGCATGAAGGTCGTTCAAATCAACGTAACAAATTACGGCAGCACCGGGGCAATTGTGAACAGTATCAGCCGCAGGATTATTGAGGACGGAGGCAGCGTCACCTGCTTCTTTGGGCGCCTTCGCAAAAGCAGCGGAAAAAGCAGCGACACTTCCCGGGCCGAAGAATTCCGGGTAGGGGGGAGGCTGTCGCTTCTAAGCCACGTCATTCTCGCGCGCCTTGGCGGCAACGGGCACGGCAGCTATTTTGCCACAAAAGCGCTCTGCCGGAAGCTTCTTGAGATGAAGCCGGACGTTATCGTGCTGCACAATATTCACGGGTACTATCTGAACGTAAAGCTCCTGTGGGAGACCCTTGCCGCGCTCACGGAGACGAAGGTTTACTGGTATTTGCACGACTCGTGGAGCTACACGGGAGGCTGCGCGTATTATTCCGCCGTGAATTGCGAAAAGTGGAAAAAGAACCGGAAAAAATGCTTGAGGCTCTCCAACTGCGGGAAGTGCCCCTGCCTTTCGAGCGACTATCCGGTGGCCTATATCGATACCACCCGGCGCGAATACTTCCTTAAGCGGAGGCTCTTCACAGCTCTTCCGGAGGACAGGCTCACTCTCATTTCGCCCTCCGACTGGCTGGCCGGCGAGCTTTCGCATTCTTTTCTGTCGATCTACCCTTGCATCGTGAAGCACACGGAGCCTGACCGGACCGTATTCTACAGGCGTTCACGCGAAGAGCAGGCGGCGGCTCTCGCCGGCATAGCACCCGACAAGGCTCCCGGCGGCAAAACTCCCGATAACGGCGCTCCCGATGACATGGCTCCCGGCTGCAACGCGTTTGGCGGCAAGATCGTCCTCGCGGTATCCATGGTCTGGGACAACAGAAAGCAGCCCGAGATGGTCCTCGAGGTGGCGAAGCTTCTCCCGGAATACACGTTCATTATGGTGGGGCTGAAGCCCGGCCAGATCAGGAAGATGACCCGCAAGGGCTTGCCGGGCAACGTATTTCTGCGCGGAAGGACTTCTTCGCGGGAAGAGCTGGCGGCCCTCTACTCCGCGGCGGACGTGCTTCTCAACCCCTCCCTTGAGGACAATTACCCGCTGGTGCCGCTTGAGGCGCAATGCTGCGGTACGCCGGTGGTGTCGTCGAACTGCTGCGGCAACCCGGAGACTGTGACCGACGGAATCGTCGTGGACGACCCTCGAAGCGCGGCGGATTACGCAGAGGGCATCAGGAAGCTGCTGGCATAAAGAAGGCCGGGCAAACGCCCGGAAAACGCCCGGAAAATGCCCGGAAAATGCAGGTCAGCACAGCTTTTGCGACGGAAAAGCCGACACATATCACATACAAGCCGGGAAACCAAACCCGCAAGCCTGAGAAACCAAGCACACTCATTCCTGTGAATAATCCCGCACAAAGCAAACCGTAACCAAACCCGCAAGTATTATACTGACGAGGAGATTATATTATGCACCAAAAAGACATTTTCAGAAACGCGCGCTGGATCATGCCCGCGACGAATGCCCCCGGGCAGCCCTCATTCGTGAATTTTCCTATTCTAAGGCGCCGCTTTGCGCTGAAAGAATTCACGGAGGTCACGCTTAAAGTCATAGGCTTTGGCTTTTTCCACGCCTTCGTGAACGGGCAGCCCGCCTGCGACAGCAAGTTTCTGCCCCTCAATACCGACTATGAGGCCCGGGACAATTATCCTGCGGGGGAGACCCTTCACGGGCACCGCGTGATCGTTCCGGTTTTTGACATCACCCCGCTGGTGCGAAGCGGCGATAATCTGCTGGCGGTGCATTTCGGCGGCGGATGGTACACCTTCCCTCTGGGCAAATACGGCGACCCCAAGGTGATCTATATCATTGAAGCGAGAAACGGCGGGGACGTGGAATATTTCGTTTCCGGCGCTGAGCTTTCCGGCAATGAACCAATCGGCGCTGACGCTTCCGGCAGCAGTTCACCCTTCTGTGAAGCTTCTGCCAACGACGCACGCGCCAATATCTCCCCCGACCTCTTCTTCGACAGCTTCGTGAAGGACTACTGTCTGACGACCCATGAGGTTCACGACTACAGAGGCTTTGACGGCGGGATTTTCGGCGATTCCGCGGCGGCTCGTTTCGGCGCAGATTCCCCGAATTCAGTCACCGCGGCGCGTTTCGGTGCAGATTCCCCGGATTCAGTCACCGCGGCGGCTCGTTTCGGCGCAGATTCCCCGGATTCCATTCCCGCGGCGCGTTTCGGTGCAGATTCCCCGGATTCCATTCCCGCGGCGGCGTGCCCTGATTTGGACGCCGATTTTGTATTCTCGGACTGCCCGCCGGACAGAATCATCGAGACGATTAAGCCGCGCCTCATAAGCTCGGGCACACGAAGCACCGACGGCGGCGATGTTCCATACAAGGTCTACGATATCGGGCGGAACACGACGGGCGTTCCCAACATACGGAGCGACGCGCCTGAAGGGGCCGGGGTCACGGTTCGCTTCTCGGAGGAGCTTTGCCCCGACGGCACTATTGACGCGAGATTTTCCCACAACCAGCGGTTCAGCTTCATTTCCGACGGCCGGAAGCGGCTTGCCTCCCCTCTGTTTACCTGGTTCGGCTTCAGGTATTTTGAGGTGAGCGGCTGCGCGGAGGCGGAATCGGTGGACGTCATTCACGCGGACGTGAAGCCTTCCGGGTATTTCAGGAGCGACAATGAAACGCTGAACTGGATATACGACACGTTTCTGAACACGCAGCTCAGCAATATGCACGCGGGAATCCCCTCCGACTGCCCCCACATTGAGCGGCGCGGTTATACCGGGGACGGCGAGCTGGTTTGCCACGCGGCAATGAGTTCCCTTGACGCGCGCGAATTCTACCGCAAGTGGCTGGACGACATTTCCGACTGCCAGGACGTGCTGACGGGCCACGTGCAATATACGGCGCCTTACCTGAGAAGCGGCGGCGGTCCCGGCGCATGGGGCTGCGCAATCGTGGAGGTGCCCTACAGATTCCTCAAGGAGTACGGCGACCCGGAGCCTGCCCGGAGGCTCTTCCCGCAGATGCTGCGGTATTTCGACTTCCTTGAGGCGCATTCCCTAAATGACATCGTTGTGAGCGACAAGGCGGGAGAATGGTGCCTCGGCGACTGGTGCACTCTTACGGAAACCGCGCTTCCCGCGGGATTCGTGAATAATTACTATTACATCCGCTCCATGGTCCGCGCCCGCGAGCTGGCGCTCATTTTCGGGTACACCGACAAGGCCGAACAGCTCTCAAAGACCATTGACGCGCGCATCAACGCCACCGTCGGGGCCTACTACAACACCTGGGACTGCAACTTCCTGGCCAACATTCAGGGCGCCAACGCTTTCGCCGTCGACCTGGGCCTGGGCAACAGGCACACACTCGACTTTACGGTGAATTACTACCGGAAGCTGGGCGTTTTCGACACGGGAATTTGCGGCACGGACGTCCTCACGCGGGTTCTTTTCGAGACCGGCAACGGCGATCTGGCGGTCGACCTTCTCACCGGAGAAGGCGCGTTTACTGCATGGAAAAAAGCCGGCTTCACCACCTTCAGCGAGTACTGGATCGGCTCCACAAGGGACCGCTCCCACAGCCATCCGATGTTCGGCTCCGTGGTTGCCTATATGTTCCAATATCTTCTGGGCATCACCCAGCCCGGCAATTCCTACGGATACGAGACGCTCATAATCAGCCCGTTCATTTCACTGAAAGCAGGCAATATCGAGGGCTCCCGGAATCTTCCTTGCGGCGCGGTATCCGTGAAGTACGAGCTCGCAGGCGACAAGGTAAACGCCCGTGTGACGCTTCCCGAAGCCAAGACAGCCGAGTTCGTCTACAAGGAATTCAGGCGGCAGCTTGATCCCGGTGAAAACGTTTTCAGCTTCGGGATTTAATCCGACCCTGATGCGCGGCTGCATATACGTGCGGATCGGAGCTCTCCGGGCACTGTTCGACACAGGAACAGAAAAACGCGGCGGCACCCTTTTTCATCGTTGAAGGGTGCCGCCTGTCTGTTTATGTCTCTTCTTTACCAAAATCCTGTCGTCACTTGGGTTCCGTTTCCTGCTCTGCATTCCGCCTTGTGAAACAAATGTTCCACGCGGAACATTTTCAGCTGCGCTCTGCCGCGTTGCGGTCCGTAAGCATACTACCCTGTAAACAGACTGCCCTGTAAACAGACTGCCCCTAAGCAGCCTGCCACGTGATCGGCCCTCAGCGAGCAGTCTGCCACGTGATCGGGCCTCGGCAAGCAGACTGTGCATTGACCGGGCGGCTCAGCAAGCAGACTGCACATTGATCGGTCGGCTCAGCAAGCATCCGGCTGACGCTGTCTCTCACAGCAAGATTCGGGCTGACGCTGCCCCTCATGTTTCACGACACGAAACAATTGTTCCACGTGGAACAACAGCCTCCGCTCGTATCGATCCGCAATTTACGGTTCACGGTTTACGATTCACTGTTCACGATTTACGATTCACTGTTCATGGTTTACGATTCACTGTTCACGATTTACGGTTCATGATTCAAAGTACACAGCCCGCGACTCACGACCCGCGGCTCACGCTTCGCATTCACCACTTCACGTTCCACCTTGGGAGGTAATTGTTGCCCGTGGAAATATCCTTGTCGCACACATTGCCCGCCGTGCTTCCCGCGTCTCCTCTGCCGGACCCTTCGCCGGCCCTTTCGCACTGTCTTTTATTCTCGAGAAGCTCTTCAAACGCCTCGACGTCGCTTTCGTCCAAGGGCAGTCTGACCGTCCTCCCGGTCCACGAAGACAGGTATGCGGCGTTGGAAATCGAAAGCTCGCGGATCCCGTCGATTCCCGGAGCAATCAGCCGCTCGCCCTCCAGGACCGACGCGGCGAAATTTGCAAGTATCAGCTCGTGTCCGCTCACAGCCTCATATGGTCCGAAGGAAAATTCCTCCAGCGGCGGAAGGCTTGAGCCGCTCCCGTCCCTGAAGCAAAAATCCCTTTCGGAGACGCCGAGCTTTGTGTAGCTGAGGACGCCCTTCTCGATAACGATTTTCCCTAAACTTCCGGAAATCTCCAGCCTGTTGGTGCCCGGGGCCTCGCCTGTCGTGGTGATGAAAACTGCCGTGGCACCGTTCCCGTATTCCGCGTAAATTGTCGCGTCGTCCTCGACGCCGATATTGTGGTATTTTCCCTCTGTCACAAAGGCAGTCACCGCGTCCGGCATCCCGAAAAGCCACTGCCACACGTCAAGATTGTGAGGCGCCTGATTCAGCAGGACGCCGCCGCCCTCACCGTTCCAGGTCGCACGCCAGGTGCCCGAATCGTAGTATTTTTGCGTCCGGTACCAGTTAGTGATAATCCAGACCAGCCGCTTGGGCTCGCCAAGGCCACCCCCGTCTATAATCTCCTTCGCCTTCCGAAAGAGAGGGTCGGTCCGCTGGTTGAACATTATCCCGTAGGCGCCATGCGACTGCTCCGCCGCGCAAATAACCTCCTTCACGGCCCTCACGCCGACACCGGCAGGCTTCTCGCTCAGCACGTTAAGACCCCTTTTGAGAGCCTCCGCGGCGTAAACCGGATGAAAATAGTGGGGCGTCGCCACAATCAGGGTGTCGACAAGTCCTGAATCCATAAGCTTGAGGCCGTCGTCAAAGACCGGTATTCCCGGGTATTTTCCTGCAAGATACTGCCGCTTTTCGGGCGCGGCGTCGCAAAGCCCGCAGAGATCCATTCCCCGGATCCTGCCCGAGAATATGCTCTCCGCGTGCGCTCCGCCGATATTTCCGACGCCGATGATTCCTACTCTGAGATTTTTCATTCTTCGCTCCCTTTGGGCGCCGGGAAAGCGCCGCTGCAGGACAGTTAAAATCTGCGTACAAAAATTAAAAACTCTGCGGGCCGATTGCTGAATTCCATTGCTCGCCCGGCCGGCCGCACCTAAAAGCCTTGCTTTCGCAGCCAACCATCCGGAAATGCCCTGCTCTCGCTGCCGGCCGTCCCTGAATGCCTTGCTCTCGGAGCCAATCGCCCCTAAAGGCCTTGCTTGCTCGCCCGGCCGCCGGGCCCAAGCCTTTTATCCGGCCGTCCCGAACCCGTCCTTCGCGCATTCCGCTCAGCCCGCTTGTTTCAGCGCTTCAC
>JAGDAX010000108.1 GCA_017848335.1 Clostridia bacterium
TCGCTGGTGGAGATCTGCGGGTTTGGGGACGTTGACGTGGTTGTGACCGACAAGAACCCGGGCCCCGAGTGGGCTGAGTTTTTTGAAACCAACGGGGTGCGGCTCTACTACGCGGGAGACTGACGCGCAGGATCGAAGCAGAAGATTGATTCGGAGATCGACTAGGTGATCGAAGCAGGAGATCGACTCGGGTGATTGGCCAAAAGGCTGTCCGGGGACCGGACACGAAGCCGGACAGGACGGCTGAACCGGAAGCTGATTCGCCGAGAGCTCAAAGCCGGGCCGCAGTGTGAGACCGCAGCCGTGAAATAAACTTCCGGCTGTGCGACGCGCCGCCTCAGAGAAGACATTTAAAACACTATTATGAAGTATTACCGGACAGACCGGGAGAGATAGAAAAATGACTATGACAGAAACAAATTTGCGGGCAAACGTAATATTCGGGGGCGGAAGTATTGACGCGCTGGGGCGATACAACGGCCGCAGTATAATGATCGTTACCGATAAGATCATGGTGAAGCTGGGAATCGTGGACAGCGTGAAGAAGATTCTCGGTGATTCATCCGTCTGGGTCTACGACGAAGTGGAGCCGGATCCGACGCTGGAGCACGTGATACAATGCTGCAGGTTTTTCAACTCCAAAAATGCGGAGGTGCTGGTGGCCCTTGGCGGAGGCAGCGCCATCGATACCGCGAAGGCTGTCATTCTCGTGATTGAGGAGTCGCGTAAATGCAAGGTGGAATTCGTGGCGGTTCCGACCACCAGCGGCACAGGCTCCGAGGTGACGGACTACACCGTGATTTCCGACAAGGACGCCGGGCGCAAGATACCTCTCGCCGACGCGAGAATGGTGCCCGACCTGGCAGTTCTCGACTACAAGCTCACGAAGTCGGTTCCCCCCGCGGTGACTGCATTCACGGGCATGGACGTGATCACGCACGCCCTTGAAGCCTACGTGGCCAGGGACGGGAATATGATCTCGGACGCCCACGCCGAGAAGGCCCTCAAGCTTGCCTTCCCGGGAGTTATTGCCGCATACAGGAACGGTGACGACGACACCGCCCGCGAGAATATGATGATGGCTTCCTATCTGGCCGGACTTGCCTTTACGAAGGCGGGCCTCGGGATCTGCCACAGCATTGCCCACGCCGTCGGTGCGACCTTCAAGCTGCCTCACGGTATGGCCAACGCGATCGCGCTGCCGCACGTGGTGGCCTTCAACGCCGGGCTGGACGTGCCCTTCGGCACCGACAAGTCGGTGACCGCAGCAAGGTACGCCGAGGTGGCGCGCCTTATCGGTCTTCCCAACGCAGGGGTGCGGCTGTCCGTCCAATATCTGGTGCGGGAGATCGAGACACTCAACGCCAAGATGGGCATTCCCGCAAATCTCGTGCAGGCCGGAGTCAGTGCCGCAAATTATATCGAGAACCGGCAGCAGATCATCCGCTCGGCGCTTCACGACATGTGCACAAGGGCCAATCCTGTGGAGCCGGACGCGGGGGACATCGGGAAGCTTCTCGACCGGGTGTTTGGCCGTTCCGTTAGGATATCCTGAGGGCGCACCAAGGTGACGTGAGGGTGCCGCGCAGGCTTCGTGAACTTGCTGCGTGATGCTGTGCCTGCGCTTGTCAGGTGCTGATCGTCAAGGGCCGTCAAGCGCCCGTCAGGTTTCTCAAGGCCCGTCAAGAGCAACCGGTGCCCATCCGGTTCTTCAAGGCCCGTCAAGCGGCAACCGGTGCCCGTCAGGTTCTTCAAGGCCCGTCAAGCGCCCTCAATAAAAAACAGTTGACACAAAAACCGCGGCAATGTTATAATTGCACGGTACGAACGGGGCATTAGCGCAGTTGGGAGCGCACAACACTGGCAGTGTTGGGGTCAGGGGTTCGAATCCCCTATGCTCCACCAAAGCAAGATAATCCGAACCTTAGACCAATCGGTCAAGGGTTCGGATTTCTTGTATTTATTCGTGATATTGAGTTGTAGATTTAGAACGAATCAAAATATTATCAGGAGGAAACGACCATGAAAACCCTTATCAGTTGTGAGTTCAATATGGATACAGCCTGCGTGGAGCTCCGCTATTCAGACGGGAGTATTTGTTCCATAGACTGTATTGCCGTCGAAAACGAAGTGGCGGACAACCGATTCCAGCGGTCAGAGCACCTCATTTACAATGATCCGCTTGCCTACGCCAATTTGATCTTGAACGGCGACCCGGAGGCGTATCTGAACGCCGTCACGGAGTATAAGCCCTACGAAAACTGAATATGCAAAGTCTTCTTTTGTATCCTCATTTATATATCCCTTTTGCCCGTTGTTTGTTCCCATTCTGACGATATACGGATACCGCCCAGTTTCATAAACACAAACCTTATTAGCATCAAATCTTTTCTTGTAGGAAAAAACCTCGAATATATCGCCGAGTTTATATTCGCCCCACTTAACAGTCCTCAGCTTTTCGTTAAGTGAGGCTGTCATTTTCCCGGGCGGTCATCCTCCAAGCTCTGATTCTTTAACAAATTGGATACTTCCCAAGCTAAATAATCACTGACTGTTTTCTTGAAATCATCCAGCGTAGGTCTCGTATCTATCGGTGCTGTTTGATTCCAGTCCGAACCGTTGTCGGGGTCAATAGTTCCCTCGAAATACTCTTTCTCGGTGTAGTAATGTAATTTGCCTTTTCCAAAGCAAACCAAATCCACCAGCTCAGCATATCGTTCTTTTGCGTGATCAGTATCCCTTAAGTTGATGCTCGCCTTCTTTCGATTTGACCGAGTATATCCATCAACGGAAAAGTCGATAAACCTGACAATATCATCCTTCTGGTGTGCTTCACCGACACGGAAAACATAAATATTGGTTTGCACGCTGGACTTGCCGAGGAACAGGTCAATCGGCATTTTGATGCTGGCAAGCAAGGTGCTGTGTTTCAACACTAAAACCTCAAAAATTACGTAATAGGTCGACACCAAGCGACGAGAGCAGCTCGGAAGTCTTACGCTGGATATGAGAGATTCTGTTCGTATCCGACCCCTGTTCGTTCACTTTGTAGATGTTCTTCGTCAGTTTCA
>JAGDAX010000109.1 GCA_017848335.1 Clostridia bacterium
AGCTGCGCAAAGCTTCTCAGCGCGTCCGCGAGCTTTTCGCTGTCGGAGATCGGTATCAGAAGGCCGTTTTCATTGTCGCGCACAAGGGCAAGGCCGGCTCCGCACATGTCGGTGGTGATCACCGGAAGGCCCTCGGCCATGGCTTCGTTCACGACAAGGCCCCAGACGTCGGTCCTGGTGGGCAGCACGAAGAAATCGCAGGCGGAAAACAGATCCTTCAGGGTGTTCTTGCTCTGGAAGCCCAGAAGCCGCACGTTCTTTACGGTGTTTCGGCCGATCAGATCCACGTACACGGCAGGGGGTTCGTCGCCGCAAATCACGATAAGGAGGTCCGGCACGCTTTGGGAGGCGTTGATGAGCTCCGCGAAGCCCTTGCTTTCGATAAATCTGCCGCAGGCCACGGCAATGCGTCTGTCTGAGGGGAGGCCGAATCTTGCGCGGAGGATCTGCTTCTCGGCGGGAGAGGGAGGCACTTCGCGGATATCGCATTCGTGGAGGGACGTGAAGGGGTACCGGATGAGCTTGCCGGGGTCCGCACCGTAGTGGACGAGGAATCTGTCGCAGCTTTCGGAGGTGGAAAAATAGCCCGCCGCGCCCTTTACGAAATACTCTTTTATCCTGAACTTCAGGCTGCCGGGCGCGTCCTTGATAAATCCGCCGTCGGTGCTGAGGAAATAGTCTTTTTTCATGGCACGGAGCTTCATTATCGCGAGTGCCTCCGTGGGGCTGCTGTAGCCGCTGACGCAGACCGTGCTTCCGCGGTTCTTTTTTATGACCCTCAGAATGCCCGGCGCGAAGGCGCTGTCCTCGGAGGTCTTGACGCCTCTTAGGAAAACGTGGGCGAAGGAGAGGGGCGCGCGGCTGAACCACGAAGGAACACGGCCTCTGGCGCCGCGCCTGTCAAACACTGCGGTGACCGGTATCGACTCCGAGAGCTTGTTCAAAAAGTCCACGCGGTACGGGCTGGGCGCGTTGGTGACGAAAAGAAACCGCCTTGCGGTGAGCTTCCCGAGTGCGTGCCTGATGGCGCCGGAAGCGGCTTCGGGGGAATGGTTGGTGCGGGAAAGCTTCAGATTTTCCGCGGATAAAGCCTTACGTTCGGCGGGATTTTCCATAAGCCGGACAATGGCTTCAGCGAGCCTGCCGGGGTCGCCGGGAGGCACGGTAAGGCAGTTCCTGCCGTTTTCCGCGTATTCGGAAAGCTCCGGGAAATCCGAAACGATGACAGGACACGAAGCGGCGCCTGCCTCAAAAACCGGTCTGGCCTGATGGGGCGCGGTAATGGGAATCACCACCGCGTCGGCCGCGCCGTATGCGGGCCTTGTGTCCGCGAGAAGGCCCAGACATCTGACCTTCGCCTGCGCTTTTGCAAAAAACGGCCGCATTGCTTCCGCGCTGTCGCCTGCCGCGAGAATTTCCACGTTCCCGGGAAGAAGCTCCGCTGCCTTTGAGATAACGTTTATGCCCTTAAGGGGCGATACGCCGCCGAGGTACAGAACGGAAAAAGTGGTATCCGGCAGGCTTCCGGCGCCAGGCAGGTTTCCGGCGCCCGGTCGGTTTCCGGTTTCGGGACGTCCTTCCAAGCCTTGCTGACCGCCTGAATTCAGGCCCGGCTCTTTGCGGGCATCTTCCGCGGTCTGCGGCTCGAAAAAGCTCTCCGGCACTGAATTGCGTATGATATACGTGTCCGTCCCGGTGATTTTCCAGAAATCCCTGTCGAATCGGGAAATGAAATATACCCCCTCTGCGGAGCCGAGAAGCCGCCTGTACTTGCGGAGCATGATCCGGAGGCCTTTTCGGGGAAACGTTTCTCTTACAAAAATGCCGCAGGGAATGCCGGCCCTGCGGATCGCGGGGGCCAGATAGCTCAGGGTGAGGGAATTGAGGACGACGCCGTCCGGCTTCTCGGAGCTGATGATGCCGAGAAGCTTTTTCCGGAAGGGGCGCCTTCGGAAAATCCGCTTTACGTACGTTCTGCCCATGAATGCAGGGCCGCCGCTGTAATATTCCACCGTGCCGGGAGCGCCGTCGTAGGGTAGTACCGGAATCTGTTCGGCTTCCAGCATTGCCGCGACGTCGGAGCCTTCGGGCACAGCCGCCTTGACCTCGAAATCGCGCGAAGCCTCTTTGACGGTGCGGATAAGGCTGAGCCCCGCGCCGCCAATGTCGCCGGAATGATGTATGAAAATGAGCTTTCTGAGTTTGCCGTCGGCCATTTTTTCACCTGTTTTTAGACGATATTTGAGCGGCACTGAAGGCTGTGCTGCAGACTGTGCCGGAAGCTGTGATGCAGGCTGTGATGCTGCCTGTGCTGCATGCTGCGTTGCAGGCTGTGCCGGAAGCGTTTTCGCGCCGCCGCGATCCGCCTGTCTTTTTCGCGCCGCCTTGACGTTTATGCGTGCTTCACGGCTGTTTTATTTTCTGCCGGATACGCCGCCCCCAGTTTTACCGGAACTGATTTCCGCCGGATACGTCGTCCCCGGTTTTAACGAAACTGATTTTCATCGGATATGCCGCCCTCTGCCAGCCCGTCGAAAAAGCTGACGACGCGTGAAGCCTGCGCCGCGGGCCCCTTCTCCCTCCGCACAAATTCCGCCGCGGCGGCGCCTTTTCGGGCAAGCTCATCCGCGGGCATCTCCGCAACCTTAGCGAGAAGAGCGCCCATTGCGTCAGCGGTTTCCTCCGCGGGAACGAACATGTGCTCCCAGTATTCCGCCGGAATCCCCGGAAGCATGAACCCCGCCATCGGCGTGCCGCTGCACATATATTCCATATTTTTTGAGGGAAAGGAGAACTCCGTGAATTCGCCGGCTGAAGTGCGCGGATTGATCAGCAGGAACGCTTCTTTTTCCAGCGCCGTCACAAGGCGGTTGCTCTTCATGCCCGCGAATATAATTCTCGGGTACGCCGCGGCAATGCGCGAAAGCTCCGCCCCGAAGGCTCCGCCGCCGAACAAAAGCAGCCTTGAATCCGGAATATTTGCCTTAATATAGGCGTCGACCATGAGCTTCACACCGTAGGCTTCCTCGATGCCGCCGGCGTAGAAGAAGACCTTTTCGCGCGAGAAGTCGACGCCGTGCTCTGCGGAAAAATCGCGCACAAGCTCCGCGGCACCTTCAGGGCCGGACGCAAGCTTCGCGGGCTGAGCCGGGATGCCTTCGCCCTCGGGCGCCGAAATACCTTCAATCACGACGAAGGGCCTGTCGAAACGCCTGCCCACGGCCTCGGTCACCGCGATAATGCCCGACGTTTTGCGGACACAGCGCAGGAAGAGCTTCCCATAGAAGCCGGATGACGTTCTGCCCGAAAGATGCTCCGGAAGGTCGGTAATGACACCCAGCGAGAGCGCGCCTCCGGACGCGGCGGCGTCAATAGCGCCCATTGCGGCGGAGAGGGAAAGCAGGTCGCAGGTCACACGGACGTTGGCGGGCCCGTGCTCCTTGATGAGCCTCTTCACAAACCGGCGCGAGTAAAGATAGGCGCAGACGTTTTTTATGAGCGGAATATTCGCAAATCTGACAAAGCTGTAGGACAGGCCGTCCGTGCCTGCGCCTTCGCGGTCATCGGGCGCGGCAATCTTGCGGTCGCCTTTGCGGTCATCGGGCGCGACGATTCTGAACGGCGCGTCCTTAAAGCCCAGCGGCACCTGCGAGAGCATCACGACGTCGAAACCGGCCTGCTTGAAACCGGTTCCGAAAAGCCTGTTGTATTTTTGGGCCTGCTGGCCCGGCAGCACCCGGCGCTCCTTCATGTAAAGCGCAGGAATATCCTCCGGCACCGCGGCGGAAACGTGAACGTACTTCATAAGCGTGCTCCCAAATACCGGGAAAGGTGAATGCGATTCCCGGAGATTATTGTACAAAATAATGGAACACGATTCAAGGAAGGAAAATAAAAAAGCGGGAAAAAACGCTTGACAGGGTGAAGTGAAGGTGCTATCATATGCTTGAACGCTTGAATAACTGTTCAAATGTTCAAATAAATTCAGGCTTTTCAAGGCGCTTCCGGGCGTTTAAGCGGAGCTCGGTTTACTGTCAGGATCAAGCTCCCGGAGAGGATACGGCGGCGCCGGGATCCCTTCGCGAGAAGGGCACACATTAAAGGCGGAAGGTGAGAGGAATGACTGTTCTTAACGGGATCGAAATTTGTGACGAGAAGGTCACCGATCATGACAGGGATGAAGAAATCAGAAGAATGATGCCGGAGGACGAGCTGCTCTTCTCGATGGCGGATTTCTTCAAGATATTCGGCGACAGCACCAGGATCAGGATACTGTACGCCCTTTTTGAGAGCGAGCTGTGCGTGTGTGACATTGCCGAGGTGCTGGATATGACGGTTTCGGCGGTGTCGCACCAGCTGAGGGTGCTGAAGCAGGCAAGGCTGGTCTCCGCGAGGCGAAGCGGCAAGTCGATGATCTATTCGCTGGCCGACGACCACGTGAAGGCGATCATCGAGAAGGCGTACGAGCATCTGGCCGAGGATGACTGAAAGTAAAGTAAAGGGGACAACAGGCCGGGGCTCAGGTCTGCGAGCGGAGGCAACGCCAAAGGCCGCAACCCGAGACCCGGGGCATGAAGCCAAAGAAGGAAGGAAAAACCATGAAAAAGTATATCAAAGTTGAAGAACTCTGCTGCGCCCATTGCGCCGGCAAAATCGAAAAGGAAGTCAAAAAGCTTCCCTGCGTCATTGATTGCAGCGTCAGCTTTATGGCTGAGAAAATGCTGGTCGAATTTGAGGACGCGGCGTCATTTGACGACCTTTTTGAGAGCATAAAGAAAATATGCCTGAAGGTGGAGCCGGACTGCAGAGTGAGCCTCTGATATTCCGCCGAAACAGGTCTTAAACAGGTTTGACCAAAACCCGAACCGCTGAAACAGGCCTTAAACAGGTTTGACCAAAACCCGAACCGCCGAAACAGGCCTTAAACAAGTCTGACCAAAACCCGAACCTTCGGAGACGGAGAACGTTGCCATGACAAAACGACAGAAACGCGAGCTCGCAAGGCTCATCATCACAGGAATATTGCTTATTGCGGCGGTGCTTCTTTTCAGGCTGCTGCCGCTGGATTACCGAAACCCGGTGTTTTTCGCAATAAGGCTCGCGGCCTTCGCGGCGGTTTTCCTTATTGTGGGAATCGACGTGATCGCCGGTGCTGCGCGGAACCTGCTGTCGGGCCGGCTGCTTGACGAGAAGTTTCTGATGACCGTGGCCTCGGTGGCGGCATTTGCGATCGGGGAGTACCCGGAAGCTGTCGCGATCGTGCTTTTCTACGGCGTGGGCGAGCTTTTCCAGGGCGTTGCGGTGCGGCGCAGCAAGGACAGCATCAAGGCGCTGGCGTCCCTGAGAAGCGACGTGGCGCATCTTCGCGCCGGCGGCGACGTGCGGGACGTGAGCCCTGCAGACGTTGCGGCGGGGAGCATTATCGAGGTGAGGCCGGGCGAGCTTATCCCGCTTGACGGCAGGGTCCTCGAAGGCTTTTCCCTGGTCGACGCGAAAAGTCTCACAGGCGAGTCCGTGCCTGTGTCCGTAGGGCCCGGCGACGCGGTCTTCGGCGGCACGATCTCGAGCGACGGCCTGCTGGTGATCGAAACGACGCGGGAGCTTGGCCAATCCAGCCAGGAGAAGATCATTTCCATGGTGGAAAATGCGGCCCTCAACAAGTCGAAAACCGAGCAGTTCATCACAAAATTCGCTAACGTTTACACTCCGGTGGTGGTCGCAGCGGCGGTGCTTATCGCGGTCATTCCCTCGCTCATCACGGGCGACTGGGGAAGGTGGCTCCGCAGCGCAATCGTGTTCCTGGTGGTGTCCTGCCCCTGCGCGCTGGTGGTCTCCATCCCGATGGCGTTCTTTGCGGGCGTCGGCAAGGCGTCCAAGCGCGGCATTATGGTGAAGGGGGCCGAATACCTTGAGGCGTTGGCGGAGGCCGGCGCGGCAGTGTTCGACAAGACCGGCACGATCACTTCGGGGCAGTTCGCTGTGGCTGAGGTGCTTCCGGCGGCAGGCGTGCCCGCGAATGAGCTTCTTGCGAACGCTCTTGAGGCGGAGAGGCTTTCAAATCATCCGGTGTCCCGGGCGGTGGTGCAGTATTGCCGCGAGAATAAAATTGACGGGGCTGACGGGGATGACGTGCCTGACGGGATCACCGGAACTGACGGGATTGACGGCCTTGACGGGCGCGACAACAGCGGCGCCGAGCTTACGGAGCTTTCGGGCAGGGGAGTGTGCCTCAAGGCGGGTGACGACCGGATCTATGCCGGCAACAGGCGGCTTGCCAACGAGATCCTCAGGGGTGCGGCATCAGACGGCACTGCCCCGGGAGGCGAGGCGATTCCGGATATGCCCGACAATGCCGACGGCACGGCGATTTTCGTTTTCCGGAACGAACGGTACCTCGGCGCGATAATCCTTGAGGACACCGTGAAGCCTGAGGCGGCGGAGGCTCTTGACGCGCTGAAAAGGCAGGGCGTTGACCGGCTGGTGATGCTATCCGGCGACAATGAAAAAGCCTGCGGCAGGGCGTCACAGGCGGCGGGGATCCGGGAATATAAGAGCGAGCTTCTGCCGGGCGACAAGATGGACGAGCTGAAGAAAATTCTCGCGGAAAACAGGAAGAAAACGGTTTACCTGGGCGACGGAATTAACGACGCGCCGGTGCTGGCGCTTGCCGACGTGGGGATCGCCATGGGCAGCATGGGGCAGGACGCCGCGGTGGAGGCCGCCGACTGCGTCATCATGAATGACGACCTGAGAAAGCTGCCTGAGGCCATCGCGATCGCCCGCAAGACCAGGCGGATCGCCACGGAAAACGTGATGATCGCCCTTGCCGCGAAGCTGCTGGTGCTCATCCCGGCAATACTCGGTGCGAGCGTGATGTGGGCGGCGGTGTTCGCGGACGTCGGGATCTTGATAATCGCGGTGCTGAATGCGATGCGGCTGATGAAGTGAGGTGTGAGTGCCGGGTGCCAGGTGCCGGGTGCAGCTTCGCGGCAGTTTTGGGACTTGAGTTATTGGCTGTGTGTTGTGAGCCTGGGATGGGAGAAGAGAACCAGCCGCTTCGCAGGTACGCGAAGCGGCCGGTTCTCTTCTCCGGCTCTAACCCTTGAAGCCGCTGAAATCTAATTCTCAAGCAGTTCCAAATATTCAAGCTCCAGCACGTCAAGCTCCCTTTCTGCTTCTTCCTTGCGCGCGTACGTTTTTTCCACAAGCGCGTAGTCGGAGGCCTTCCCGGGGTCGTTCAAAATCCCGTCGCATTCGCGGATCTCTTTTTCCAGTCGCGGAATTGCATCCTCCAGAAAGGCGAGCCTTTTTTCGCGCTTTCGAAGCTGCGCTTTTTCCTCCTTTGCCCGAAGATAACCGTCCTTCGCGTCCGAAACCGGAGCAGAAGCCGCAGCGCAGGAAACCGAAGCGGAGGAAGCCGCAGCAGAGGACGCTGCAGAGGAAGCTGCAACGGAGAAAGCGGAAGTAACCTTGGAAGACGACCCTGCGCCTGCTCCGGCAGACGACCCTGCGCCGACCACTGAGGAAAACCCGCTGCCGGCAGCTTTAGCCGAGGACCCGGCAGCCTTAGCCGATAACCCTGCTGCCGCAGTCGCAGGCGCAAAGCAGGCGCTTGCCGTGTACGCATCCAGGTCGATCACGTCCGTCGCGACTTTTTCCACGAAATATCTGTCGTGGGAGACGATTATCGCGGTGCCGTCGAAGGCTCTTATCGCGTTCTCGAGGATCTCGCACGTCCTGATATCCAGGTGGTTGGTGGGCTCGTCCAGGATGAGGAGGTTGCCGTGCTTGTAGGTCAGCTTCAGCATGGCAAGCCGCGCCTTTTCGCCGCCGGAAAGCTTCGCGATGGGCTTAAAAACGTCGTCGCCGCAGAAGCCGAAGGCGGCAAGGTCATTCCTGACGGATAGTATGCTGTGAAACGCGGGAAGCCCGCCGTTTGCGTGGTAGTAATCGTAATTCGCGGCGTCGAAGATCTCGTCGAAGGGCGTGTTTTCCATGCTGAGGTCGTGGAAATCCTGAGAGTAATAGGAGATTTCAACGTTCCCGCCAAGGGTGATATTGCCGCGTGTGGGCGTGAGCAGACCGCAGATGAGCTTCAGGAGCGTTGATTTGCCGCCGCCGTTGCGGCCCCTTATCACCAGCCGCCGTCCGCGCAGAAGCTTGAGGCTGAAGCCTTCGAAGAGCAGACTTGAGGGGCCGGCATAGCCGAAGGCCAGGTCGCTTACGGTGAGCACCTCGTTGCCGCCGCGCTTGCCGGGGTTGAATCTGATCGAGACGTCGGTGTATTTCACCGCGTCGGGGTCGCTTATCACGTCCATCCGGTCGAGCTTCTTCTGCCAGTTTTCCGCGGTCACATAGTTGTGCTCCTGGTTCCACTGCTTCTGCTGCCTGATGACGTCGTTGATGTGGGCGATCTCTCGCTGCTGCTTCCTGTACTGCCGCCGCTTGTATTCCAGGTCCTGCTCCCGCAGGGTCAGGTATTTGGTGTATGGGGCGTTGTAGAGTGTGCCGGTGCCCTGGTCGATGAGGAGGGTCTTGTCGGTCACGGTGTCGAGGAAGTATCTGTCGTGGGAGACCGCGATAACGGTGCCCTTGTAGCCCTTGAGGTTTTCCTCAAGGAACACGACGG
>JAGDAX010000110.1 GCA_017848335.1 Clostridia bacterium
CCGCCAGCAGCGCGGCGCCGATACCGAAAAGCACGTACCCTTCGACGTTTCCCGGCGTCCTGTAGGAAAATTCCACCGCCGCTTCGCCGCCTTCGATTGCCACGGCCATCAGCCCCACCGAGTCGAAAACCTCCGCGGGCGCGCCGTTGACCTTGGCGGACCAGCCCTTCGAATAGGGTATGCTGAAGAAGGCGATCCCGCCGTTTTCGCTGTCGAAGCTTGCCGTGAAGCCGTTCCTTGTGTAGCTGAAGGAGGAGGCGGCGGAGGCTCTTCTCGCGCTCACAATATCCCCGAAGCCCGCAATATCATCGAGGCTCGCATTATCATCGAGGCTTGCGGTGTTATCGTGTCCTGCTGCGTCCCCAAAGTCCACCGTATCCCCGGCGCTGTTTAAAACGGCCTCGGGGATTTTTGTCGCAACGCCGAGGGCTTCTGCCTGCTCTGCCGCCTTGTTCCCGAGCACCGCATAGGAAAGCATCAGCTCGGCGCGATCCTCCGCGGGCGCCGCCAGCAGGGCTTCCTCCGTAATGAAGCTGTCGTAAAGAAACCCCATGGGGATGAAATTCTCGTTCTCGTAAACGTAAACCGTGGTGCCGTCGCTGTAGGTGAAGGAAAATGCCTCGGGCCGGATCAGCTTCACGCCGCAAAGGTAATACCGGCAGGACAGGAGCGCCATCTCGCTGTCCGTGAAGTCGATGGAGGTGCGCACAAGCCGCGGGCTGCCCAGCGTGTCGTAGAAGCGGAAAAGGCCGCTGTCAACGGTGCTGATGAAGGAATTGGCGGCGGGCACGCCGGAGAGCATGGAAAAATTGTCGAAGGAGTTCACGAAATAGCCTTCGCCGGCCTCCCGCCAGTCGCTTCTGACGCGGTAACCGTCCCCCTCCGGGAACTTTTTCCCGAATTCGTCCGATTCGGTGATAACCGCCCTCGCAAAGGCAGTGCCGGGATTTCCCTCGCTGTTTATGATCCCGGAGCCGTAAAAGTCGCCCGTCCCCTTGACAAAGGTGTATCGCAGCGCAGCAGCCCCGGTGGTGAGGATCGAAGCGGCCACCACTCCCGCCAGCAGGGCCCCGGTCATTGTCGCGCGGTTCTTAATTCGCAAAATGACTGCGGTAAGGCCCGCGAAGAGGATCCCGCAGCCGCCGTAGACCGCAAACGTCGGAACGTCGAAGCCGTCAACATAGCTCTGCACGCCCTTGACGTGATAATACGCGATCGCCGCCGCCATCACCAGGACGGTAAAGACCGTGAAGGCAAGATTAACCAGCGACCCCGCGAGAAGAGCCTTCCGCCCGGGGGTGTCGGGAGCCTTGGCGGAGATGGTTCCGGTGTGAGCCTCGGCAGCGGTTCCGTCAGGAGCTTCCTCGGCAGCGGTTCCTGTGGAAGCTTCTTCGGCCGGGGTTCCTGTGGGAACTCCTTCGGCGATCCCGTCAAGTGCCTTGGCGGACAGCAGCGCAAAAACCAGCGCCGGCATGTAGAACCACCGGGCGTAATAATTCGAATTGAATAGCGAAAACGCGGAATTCAGCAAAGGCACCAGCGAGAACAAGACCAGCACCCCGGCGAACGCGGCGTCCGTTTTCTTATAATTTCCCTTAACATAAGCAAAAACAAGACTCATTCCCGCGAATGGCAGCGCTATCGCGCAGCTGCTGCAGGCCTTCTGGAACAGGTAATTGCCCTCCCCCATAACGTCCGCCGGCAGGAAATACGCCTCCAGTATCGTAAGGTACGTCCGCCAGTCAAAGAAGATCTCGCGGTTTAAGGAGGAGAGACGGGGGTTTGATATTATCGCGAGGAATGCGGGAACGAGCACGACGGACGCCAGCAGCACCCCGGCAATGCCCTCGAAGGCCATCCGGGCCAGCTTGACGAGCTTCTCGCGGATCGGAAGATCCTTATTTGCAAGCACTCTGAAAATAAACCAGATGACGAGGAAAATGACCTGCCCGAAGAACAGATAGTAGTTCGTGATTGCGGAAACTGCCGCGGTGAGCGCGAAAACGCAGGGCCGGCCGTCGAGAGCCATCTCCGCCGCCACCATAAGCCACGGGAAAAGCGCCATCGAATCGTGGAAGGGGAACAACAGGCTCACGGTCTGTATGCCCGAGAAGGCGTAAAGAAGGGCGCCCAGGACGGCAAATTCGCGGTACTTGAGGAATTTGCCGAGGAAAACGAAGGCGCCGATGGCCGCGACAATATATTTCAAAACCAGCATCGGCGCCGCAAGCCAGGGCGCCCAGGATGCCGGAAACAAAGCCGTCAGTAAAGTGAAAGGGCTGTAAAGGTTATAGAACGACAGGGCGTTGGAGGCATCCGACCCCAGATCGATAAGGCTCGAAAAGGCCGGGTCGCCGAAGCCCCGCAGCAGCGATACGTTAAAGCCCGCGAAGACCTGCTGCTGCCACGTGAAATCGTCCGCCAGGAGCAGCATTCCCCCGCCCGCAATGACCGCAGGAAGGATCGACAGCACCGCTGTCGCCGCCGCCAGGATCAGCGTCCTCAGAAGATATTTCTTTGAGCCGAAAGTCGCCTTTGACATGTGCCACCCTTTGCCCGGTTACATAAATTCCTTGTGAACGCAATCCCCCGCAAGCTCCTCCAGCACCCTGTTGAAGCTGTCGTTGCGGCAATAAGGCGGGCACTTCGCGACGTCGGTATTCTCGTACACCTGCCACTTGCGGTAGGAGCTCCAGGCCTCCTCCAGCGTTTTCTTCTCGCTCCGCATATCGCCGATCAGGAACTCCGGCTCCTGCCTGTGGTGCAGGCACCCAAAAATCTTGCAGTCCGCCGTGATCACCGTCGAGAAGAACATTCCGCGGCAGCGCCCGTAGCTCTTGCAGTCGCTACCGAATTCGCGGTACTTCTGAAGCGAAGCCACCACCCTGAAATTCGCGTCCCCGTACTTTTCCCTGAGCCGGAAAAACTCCTCTGTTACGTCCGTGTTGTCGCCCGTGAACGGCCTGAACTGAGCCGCCCCCGCCCCGCACTCCTTGCAGAGCGCCACGAAGGCCTCCATGTCGCAAACCGTCTCCCTGCCGGTAAGAAATCCCACCGTAAAAGACACCGGCGAGCCCGTCTGCTTCTTGACCTCGGCCATCAGCTTGACGTTTTCGCACACCCGCCGGAAGCTCTTCTCGGGCATACCGTGCGTCTTTTGGTACATCTCCGGCGTCCCCGCGTCAAGGCTTATCCTGAAATACGTGCAATATTTCGCGATCGCCTCCGCTTTTTCCGCGTCAAGCGCCAGTCCGTTGCTGTTGAGGCCGATCTCCATGCCGCTGCTTTTGAGCAGCTCCAGCGCGTCAATAAACCTCGGGTGCAAAAGGGGCTCCCCTCCGCCGCTGACGATGACGCCGCGGTTCTCCAGATTTTTGAGCCCCCGGGCGATCATCACGATCTCGTCCCAGGTAAGCTCGCTGCCGTTCTCCTTGACGCCCACGCAAAGCGGGCAGTTGTTGTTGCACCGATTGGTCAGGTCAAGCTCCGTCACCACCAGCGTCTTCTGCGCGCCGAAAAAGTGCTCCAGCTTGTCCACGTGATGCAGTATTTTTTCGCTCGAATTAAATCCGTTGAAAACCGTCTTGTTTTCCATCGCGTTCTTCTCCTTCTTGGAGTTTTGCCCGACAAGGCGCCGCCCCTCTTCCCGGTTTGCCCGACAAGGCGCCGCCTCTCTTCTCAACAGGTTAATTTTACCGCAAAAAAGGCGATACGGCAATAGAAAAGCTTTTTTTCCGGCACCGCAGGGCGCTGTGCACAGAACTACAGGTCACCGGCAAGCAGAATGGTTGTCTGGCCGATAACGCATAAGGTATGGAGCGGCGGAGAGCAATCCCCTCCATTTTTATATCTGCAGCTGCACTTGGCACTGAATTTCATTGAATCTTCACGCGAAATATTGTACAATACCACTCGAAAGGAGGCCGATTCCATGAAGCTAGTTTGTGAATTTTGCGACTCTTACGTCGACGTAGACGAAAACAATATCTGCCCTATGTGCAACGCCCCGCTGGGAAGCGCCGTTGCCGCGGAACGCGCCAGACTTCAGCAGCTGAAGAACGCGGAGGAATCCAAAGAGCTCGAGCTCCTCAAGATTCAGCAGGACAACCTCAAGAGGCAGGAACGCATGCAGCTTATAAGCACAATAGGCGGCGCCGTCGCCGGCGGCCTCATAAGCTATGCCACCGGCTCCCGTTCATCCTTTCTGAGAGGCCCCGGTTCGGGCATCGTTTCCAAGCTCGGCCGCAAGGTGATTTCTTCAGCATTTAAAAAGAAAAGATAAGCCGTCAGGCCTGCCTGCAATTACTGCGAGCAGAGACACCTCAGGCGCGGGCGGATCCCTCAGAGGCGAGCGGCGCCGTTAAAAATCGCGTGCAGCGCCTTCAAAGGCCGCGAGCGGCGCCGCCCCCATAAATCGCGAACGTTCGCTCTAAATGCACATAAAAAGACCGACCCGTTGACTGCCGTAACAAGCTGTCAAAAGGGCCGGTTTTTCTTTTTGCTTATTCGCCTGCTGATATGCCTGAAGCTGCGCCTGCTGACGTGCCGGCTGTTACGCCTGCCGATACGCCTGACGTTA
>JAGDAX010000111.1 GCA_017848335.1 Clostridia bacterium
CGCCGGTAAAGATCGGCGGAAGGCAGAGAGTGAAGTTTTTCTACGTTCTCCAAAAATAGACTGACAGGATGTTTCGTTAAATCTTTATAGCCTTTGCAAGCTAAAACGTCGCGGACGGATCTTTGGAGGTTTTCACATCCTCTTTTGTAATATTATGTCCATTTACTTATTGTCAGCGGTTTGATACTATTGCGTCGGAGGGGAAACGGTATACGTCAAGACTGAAGGTTCTTGTTCGCGTTGATGCTCGTTGCTCTGATACAAAAGGCCAAGTAACGACAATGATCCGGGGCCTATAGCAAACACAATTATCCAGCTATTTGAATAGGAGGAGATAGTATGAAAAGAAAAATCCTAGTAATCATCACATTCATAATAGCGGCGCATGTGGCTTTGATAACGGGGCTTCTGATCATATTTTTTAACAGTAATTACTACTATCAAAGAAAGTTAGTTAAGGCAATCTACGAAAAAGATATTGTTGAAGTTCAACGAATAATTGAAAAAAAACCTTCTTGCATAAACACATACCCAACCGTAACTTCTAGTCGATTGCTTGATATTTTAGTTGAGGAGAGAGCGCGTTATCCGCTGAACCAAGCTTGTGGAGGACGCAATATTGAAATTATAGAATTATTGATTGATAATGGTGCAGATGTTAATTGCAACGACGGGTTGACTCCGCTCTCTGTTGCTTATAGCATAAAAGCACCTACTTGGTATGAAGTTTCTCAAATTCTGATTGAACATGGAGCTTCTTTGGATTATACAACCGAGTATTCAGGCGGAAAATCTGCTATTTTAATGGATATTGTGGATCGTGGTTACGGAGTTTATTTGCCGGGATATAGACCGGAAAGTAAAGAGGAAGAAGAGAGAGTCATTGAATCTTTTAATTACGCATTAGAGAACTGTGATCATAGTAAAGTTGATTGGATGAGGGTGTTGAAGTGTAGCGTGAGCAACGATAGACTTGAAATAGTGAAAATTTTGTTAGACCAAAAGTACTGTGACGTCAACGACACATCTGGAGGGATGACAGCTCTCATGTTTGCCGCAAAAAATTCAACACTTGAAATGGTACAACTTCTGTTAGATTATGGCGCTGACAAAAGTATCAAATACGATGAGAAAACTGCATATGATTACGCCGTACATTACAATAAAGATCAGCCAAACAAAGAAGAAATTATTGCGCTATTAGAGTATTAAAGATTAAAACTTAAAGGGTGATATGCGCGAACCGAAAACCGCAACGAATTTCCCCGAAGCCAGATACGTTTACGATGGCCGGCGTAAGCTTCTGGAAGTCCGTGACATCATGGGCTACGCCATCACGTCACCCACACACATTGCGAACCTGAACAGTTTAAGATACAGAGGATACGTCTACGATACCGAGACAAAGCTCTATTACCTGCAGAGCAGATATTATGATCCGCAGACGGAGAGATTTATATCCCCGGATGTGTTTGTCAGTACCGGACAAGGGATCGTCGGGCATAATATGTTTGCTTATTGTGATAACAACTCTGTAAACAGAGTTGATTCCACCGGAGAAGCTTGGTGGCACTGGGCGATTGGCGCGGTTATTGTGGCTGCGTGTGCAGTTGCTACTGTAATAACGTGCGGTGGTTTTGCAGCTGCTGTAAGCGCTGTTTCAGTAGTGGCTTGCGGTGTTGCCGCAGCAAGCACAGCATCAACTGTTGCTGCAGGAGCATTAATTGGATCAGCAACTGTTTATGGCATGGCTGTAGTGACTGCTGCGGCAACTTCAAATTCTGTGCAAGAGTTTAATAGTCAGGGGAATTGGGTTACCGTTGCTACGACAGCTATTGGAGGCGCTATTGGTGGGTATAACGGTTATACTATGTCTCAGACACAAATGGAAGAAATAGTAAAAAATGACGATCCCTTTTTGCCTGATGAATTTTACTCTAAAAATGCTCCGAAGCAAAGCACACCTAATTCATCTTATGTTAATCATAAATATAATGATTACACGAAAAAATATGAAACATCAACTTCTTATTACGATTTTGCTGGAAGACAATTTAAGAGTTGACTACACAAATCATGGCTATCCTGATCATAGTGACCCACACATACATTTAACGATATATAATTCCATGTACCGAGATGGGTTCAGTGTAAGATTTGATTTTAAATAAATAGGGGAGATTTTAAAATGTTTCAAGGTAGAACAGTTGTTATTTTAACAATGGTTATCGAAAACAAATTCATTCAATTTGATGTATCCTGTAAACTCTGCTGTGATAATACTGTTTATCAGATTGTTTTTGCTAATGTCTCCAGACTTAAAGTTAAGGAACTGTCAATTCCGCTTGCAATAGAAGGATTAGAGATTATCAATCATTTTCAAGAAGGTTGGGAAAATGATTCTAAATATGAGGTTCGTGATTGTGAGAATGGTTGTATCAGCTTTTTTTGTGAGCATTATTTGATTAATAAATTAATTAAAACATAATAATACTGGAATGTGGTGGAGAAATCCTAGTGGAGAAATCCTAGTGGGGAATGTGCTAAAATACATGCATAGGAGAAATGCAGCACAGTCAATATAGAAGACACGAATTTGTGCAATAGTACCGAATTTTGAAGCGATTTTGAATGCAATTTCATATTTGGAAACAGAAATCAACGTATGAGCTTTTTTATTAAAACAAAAATATATTTTTTAAGGGTTTTGTCAAATAATATTTGCATGCTTTGTGCGGTCTGTGTCTTCTCCAGCTTCAATTCGGCCAGTTTGACAAAGGATAACCTTGCCCCATGTCCTCAAACACAGGTAAAGAATATTACTGATTATGCGCTACAGTACTCCCCGAGGCTTATTCCCTCGTCCGGCTATGGAATGATAGGTGTTTCAATAGGGGTTGCGGCGATTGGGACAGGGTGTGCGCTGTTTTGTACGGGATTTTCAGGAGGGGGCGTACAGCGTGTCAACCAACTACGATGATTTTACTTCTGCGGCTAAATATAGGAAGCTATTCTATGAAATCGGAAAGTCTGTCTTTGGACACTGTGGGTTTCAGTTCAAGAACAAATGTTTTTACAGAAAAAACGGCGATACATTTCAGGCTGTTACTTTGCAGCACAGGTGCGGACGATTGGGCGTATTGGTTGTTCCGTACTGGTGTGACATAATGAGCGGGATGCCTTTTGCGCACCCACTGAACACTCCCTTCTCGTCTGTTCTCGCCGAACAGTCCGTCAACATTAATCCTTTCACATCAATTCAGCTATACATAAAAGATGAGTATAATTATGTTTCCAAATTGGGTGAAGGTATTGAACACTTTTTAAAAACCTTTGATTCCGAAACACGACCTGTAATTGACGAGAAAACATATGTTAAATACATGTGGAAAATGCACGGCTTTTATAAGATTGCTGAAGATGCTGTAATTTACGCTTCTTTCAAATCCGGATCAGTAGAATTTGCACGGAATTTCATAGACGCAGTCGATTCGATATGTCTTAAACCAGATTGGCTGCTATACGGTCATACCATGCCGCCCGGTAAGTTGAACTCCGATGTTAGCGAAAAACAGGTAATTGACTCTTTCTTCCTTGACAATTATTTCAGAAACTACAGGTGCAGATTTCCAAAGATTTATAAATACATCGACACAGGTAAGACTGACATTGAAGCACTGCAGCAGAAGGAATCTCAGAAAATGCGGATGCTGTATAAGAAAGCGTTTAAAATCGATTTTTGAAAGGGCGAGATTATGACTACTTTTAGTGGTGATGTCTTTTTTCGGCAAAATGAAATGTGCTGGCGCAGCGCTGGTTTTTGTGTAAATTCATTTATGTGCTATCGGAAGCATGGTAACTCGTTTCAGCTTGTTGCAAAGACTTGGAGAAGGCCATCAAGTCCATTTGAACATGGAGTATTTCTGGTTGTCTTTCCATTTTGGACTGAAGGAATAAAAAGAATTCCACAATGGCCTTCTTTTGAGGAATCCTTTTGGGATACAGAGATGCTTTCAATCACCGGATATTCCTGGCATATTTTCGGTATCGATATTACAGACAGTTATTTTGAATATTGCGAGAGAAACAAACATTTCACATCCGGTACGTCTTCGTACCTCGAATACGAATTGTTTCCTTTTTTAAATGGGATATATGACAATGAGAGCTATAAAAAGGCCATGATATCAATAAACAGGCATTCCCGCATTTTCGAGGAAATAATACTTTTGGAAACCTCAAAATCAGGGAATCTAAATCCCGTCAGAGAATGGCTTGAAATAGTGAAAAACATTGACGCCGAATCGGTTGAGCCTGTTGCAAAATCGATATATACTTTCAAAGATGCCGAGTTTTTTAAAAAGTGGAACTGGAATTCTTTTGAAGAAGCTCTGGAAGATGCAGAAGCAGTTATCAAAAAGACACATAAATTGTTTTACGGCAAACTGATTCAAGCTGTTGATACCAATCAATTTGACTGGGTATATGATATTTACATCGAAGCACAAAAGAAAGCAATCGTGTTTTTCAAAAAGTATTTTAATCTTGAGTTTGAATTAGAAGAAAAAGGATAAATGACTAAAGGGGATAATTTTACCTGAAGAGCACATTATTTTAAAAACTTTGCTACATACAAATCAGCATGGATAAAGAAATCGCTTCCTTTCTAAGTGAATGCAAGGATGTGCAGATTCTGTGGAAAAAGAAAAAGATTGCAGATGACAAATTTCTATACTCGTTTAGAAATCCCAAAGATGCCTATGATCAGGAAGGCAATCAACGAAAAAGTTATTTTTGACTACTCACGAATTCGGACATGCACTTGGCTATTTTGGTCATGATATTAACTCAACCAATGTCAATAAATCAATAATGAATCCGTATATTGATAATATTTGGGATCTATGGAGCGTCAACGCTCCTACGAGCAGAGACCTGAATCATATGGGTAATATCTAAAAGGAGGGTGACAGACATGAAAAAGATTGTTTCGCTTATTATAACCGCAATTCTTTTATTAACGTTTTTATTGACAGCCTGTTCGGAAATCGGCGGACGCGAAGGATCTCTGAAAAGCACAGAGGACGTTTCCGGCGGTGATATAGTGAATATGACTCAAAGCGATTCCGGGATAATCGTCAGCGCTTCATACCGGGACGCGGTTACGTGCTTTGACGATCTGTTGAAAGCCACTGTTATTGCGGAAGTCACCGTAAGTGAGATAACGAATCCGGTACCTTATACTCAAAAATCCGAAGTTACGGTGAACACGGTCTATTCCGGCGGAGTCTCCGGAACAATTTACGTGTGCCAGATGAATGACGGAAGAGTTTTGAAAAAAGGCGAAAAATACATTCTCTTCCTGGGCCCTCAAACAGACGAGCCGGACAATAACGAATATTATTGCCTGGGGGGAGGCTACGGATCGATAATCCGCGTTGACGGTGACAACCGAACCCTTTATACCAATTACGATGCGATAAAAGGCGAAAGTCTTATAAACTGGGTTGCAGAAAAAATGTGTTACAAAAACTGGAAGGTTGTCTGATATGACGATCGGGGAAGCCATAGAGCACTACCGCAAGCAAAAAAATATGACGAAGCACGAATTGGCGGACAGGCTGTTTGTTTCTGCTTCCCTTGTGTCCAAATGGGAATGCGGAAGCAGACGGCCTGATTTCAGTATGATTATTGCGATGTCTGAGGTCCTGGGCGTCAGGCCGGAAGATCTGATAAGCCGTGACAAATTGATGTCGGGAGAATTGGCGCGTTATATTCCGAAAGGTGTTTCTCCGGACTCGCTTCCGGATCTGCTTTCCGGCTTTCTTTTTGAGTTGACCGAAAGGGACAGCAACGTATTTTTGCTCCGGTATTATTATTTTAAGAACGTCAAAGAAATCGAAGATATTCTCGGCATCAGCAGCGGCAACGTAGGAGTAATATTATTCAGAATCAGAACAAAACTGAAGAGTTATTTGAAAGGGAAAGCAAGCCGATGAAGAGCAGTGAACTGTACGACGCGATCACCAAGATCGATGATAAACTTATAGAAAGAGCAGATCGTGCCCGCCTGCATCCGGCTTCGGACACTCAAGGGAACCGATCGTCCGGGAATGAATTGCCTGTGAATGGAAAAATCGGAGCCGGCAGGCTTGCCGCGGTTTCCGGGACAGTGCTTGCGGCGGTATTCGTTATGGCGGTCATTCTTGCGTTTGTTGGAATTGGAGAGAACAATGGTAACAGAGTGACTGCTGAAAAAACACAAACAGGCGGTTCTTCAACAGTTTACTATTCATTGAACGGGAAATATGTTTTATCCGCGTCCATATCCTCGCCGCAGACAGTTAAAAATAACGGCAGCTTCAAGCTGGTATGTTCTTTTGGTATTGAAAGTGAGGATGTTGCGAACGGAATCGATACTTTTTCCGTTTCCGTCGCTAACAGGATTTATGAGACGGACGCTCAAACTGGTCTTGAAAAAAGCGACGCAATTACTTTCTTTGACAAAAATGGGGATTATCTTTCGAACGTGAGTGCCGGACGTTTGCAAATGACCGGCAAGGATGAGCTTCCGTTCCGGCTGGAAGTGCCTGCGGAAGTGCACGCTTTGGAAGCAGGGGCAAAGGGTGTTATTGCGGCGAAAATATACGCCATTGAAGAGAAAGGAAAGATTCTCCGCGGGAATGTCGTTGACTTGTATTATTATTGCTCGGGAGACCATATAGGGTTTGGCGCCAATGAAGCGGAGGCGTACGCCAATGCGTTTGCGGGTAAATAGGTGGACCTTGAGGGCCTCATCCGCACGAAGTGCGGCCAGAAGGATATAGGGAAGTAAACAGGTACACGTTGAGGGCGCATCCGCGAAGCGGCTAGCGCCGCGAGACGTGTGCCTGTTTACTTCTCCCAATTAAGCCGCTTCTCCTCCACCACCAGTGGCCGTCCCAGGACGCGGCGGTTTACAGCTTCGACGTATTCGCCCACGAAGCCGATGAAGAACAGCAGCACCGAGCCCACCAGGAATATCGAAATGAGTATCGGGATCACCCAGAGCGTGAAGAGGTAGGGAACGAATATTCCCGTAATCACGTAGGCCAGCGCCAGAAGCATATTGAGCAGTATCAGCACGAAGCCCAGGCACACCGCGATCCTCACGGCGACGCGTGTGTAGGTGGTGACGGACAGCATTGCTGCGTCGAAGAGGCTCACCCAGTTATTGTGGGTCTTGCCGGCGCGGCGGTTTTCCTGGCAGTAGGGCACCTCCTTGCGGTTGTAGCCGTACTCGGCCACGATGCCCCGCAGGAAGGGCGTGGGGTCCTTGAGGGAGCGGAGCACGTCCAGGAATTCATTGTCGTACAGGCCGAAGCCCGTGAAGTGCTCGATCTGCTCCACGGTGGAAAATTTCTTGACCAGCTTGTAATAAATAGAGCGGAGATTGTAGAGCAGGGGACTTTCCTTGCTCTTATTTTTGATGCCGCAGACGATCTTGTGGCCGTTTTCCCACTCCTTCACGAAGGTGGGAATGAGCTCCACGGGGTCCTGGAAGTCGCAGCAGAGCAGGATCAGCGCGTCGCAGCGGGCCTCCAGCATGCCGTAGAAGGGCGAGTTGAACTGGCCGAAATTCTTGACGTTGAAGATGGCCTTAATGCGCTTTTCGGCGGCGCAGAGCTCCTCAAGCTTGCCGCGGGTGCCGTCTTTTGAGCAATTGTCGATGAACTGGATGTCGAAGTCGTACTTTTTGAGCGTTTCGTCATTCTCGAAAATATCAATAACCGCGCGGCTGATGGGCCCCACGTTCTCGACTTCGTTGTAGCACGGAATTAAAACCGTTATTTTCTTCATATATCCTCCGTTTTTCCGGCCTTGAAAGAGGGTCGGAAAATGTTTTTTATCCGGGCGGGAAAAGCCGCCCGAAAACCGGGCGCGTGAATCGATGCCCGGCAGTTTTCGGCTTTTTATGCTCCTCCGCCGGGGCTCTGCGTAGTGCTGACTGAGCCTTGCGTTCCTTCGCCGGGGCCCTGCGCTGCGCTGGCTGAGCCTTGCGTTCCTTCGTCCGGGCCCTGCGCAGTGCCGCACGGTTCCTGCTTTGTCACGCAAAATGCCGCCGCCGCGTCCTGCTTCACCTTCTCGAGGTCGAGCGTGTCAAGGCGCGCGTAAAGCCTGCGGTAGAGGTCGCTGACGGCTTCGCGGGCAGGCGTGAAATCGAAGCTGCCGCCGAGATTTTCCAGCAGGTATGAATTGTCGCCGGTGTACTCGTAATTCATTCCCGGGTTCTTCACGACAATATCTGACCGGTGGACGCCCACCTCGTTAATGAGCTCCGCCGCCTCCAGAAGCGTCAGCGAATCCGTGGGCGTGATATTAAAAACCCTGTGCCGCACAAGCTCCGGACAGAGCGCAAGCCGCTCGATGATCCGCACAAAATCCGCTATATACAGGTAATCAAAGCGGACGTTCTGGTTTACGGTTATGTCCATGCCCAGCATGTTCTTGACGCAGGCGTTGGAAATGAACTTATAGGTGTAATCCTCGTGTTCCCCGAAGAGCCCGAATATCGCAGGCGCGATAATATTCTCCGACGCCCCGGCGAAGCTTGACAGGACGTATTTTCCAAAGCCGTAGGGATCCCGGGGCATATGCTCGCCAAGGGAATCCTCGCGGACCTTCACCAGATCCCGGCTCTTGTCGTACTGCGCGCCGCTGCCGAAATTGATGAGGACGGCGCCGCCCGAAAGCGCGCGCTCAAGGTTAAAAAACATCCTGAGGTTATGGGAGAGCACCGTGTCTCCGTCCTGATAGCCTGATTTTCGCGAACCGCCCTCGGAGGCGCAGTTTATGATCACGTCGGGCTTCTCGCGCTTCACGGTCTCAAGCACCGCGTCCCCGTCAAGCAGGGACAGCTGGCTGTGGCTCAAGGCAAGCACCTCGAAGGTCCCGGGCTTGCCGCTGAAATATTCCGTTAAGCTGCGGCCCGCAAAGCCGCGGGCGCCGGTTATCATTATTTTTTTCATTTGAAGACCTTGCTTTTGTCCTGTGTAATGCGGCGGCGTTCCCAAGCTCTGCCGCTCAGCCGTAAGTGCATCCGCCTCCGGCGCCTTTCGGCGCACCTTGCAAAGTGTATTACTTTCGCGGGCGATTGTCAATTAAAAGGCTTCTCCGCAAAGCCGCCCGGACCGGTGTGACCTCCGTCCCGAAGCGCCACGGGGAAGCCCTCGCGTTCGCTGCTTATTTCTTTTGGTTACGCCCGGCGAAGAAGTCCGGCACCTCCACCGTCCTGGAATTGCCCTTAATGGACTCCGCGGAAAGAGGCGTTATAGACATAAGAAGCGCCGCGTCGTAGACGTCTATCGGCATCGGCCGGCCCTCTCTGAGAGCCATGAAGAAGTCGTCGTAGACCAGATAGTCCATGCCCCCGTGGCCGCCGCGCACGCCGTCGTTGAGGAACTTTTTCCAGACGGGGTGTTCGTACTTCTCGAGGTACTTGTCGGCGTTGTCCCAGTTCTTTTTCCAGTCGAAGTGGTCCGCCTCGGTGAAATCCGTGTCAAGGTAGACGAAATTGCCGTCCTCCTGGTACATTCCGCGGGTGCCCTCCACCGTGAAGCCTCTCGAATAGGGCCGCGGCAGGGTGGTGTCCAGCTTCAGAGTAATGGTGGAGCCGTTCTCGCACATCATGCTTGTCACCACCACGTCGCCCTGAGCGAAGTGAGCCGTCCGGAGCGCCGGGTCAACGTTCTCGTGAAGCACCGCAAAATCGTTAAGGCCCTTCGCCGAGGAAGCCATTGACGTGAGGTAGAGGATCCTGTTGCCGCGCCCAAGCTTCATGACCTGCGCGATGGGGCCGAGGTCGTGGGTGGGGTAGTTGTGGCAGTTGCGCTCCAGGTAATTCTTAAGCCTGTAGTGGCGGTTTTCCCTGCCGTACAGAACCTCCGTGCGAAGGTCGTGCATGTAGCCGCCCGAGCAGTGTACCACGTCGCCGAAGAGCCCCATCTCCACCATGTTCAGCACGAGAAGCTCGTACCTGCCGTAATTGCAGTTCTCCAGGAACATAAAGGGCGTGCCGGTGCGTTCGTAGGCCTCGATAAGGCTCCAGCAGTCAGCCACGGAATATGCTCCGCCGACCTCCATGCCCACGGCAATGCCCGCTTCCATGAGGGCGATCCCTATTTCCACGTGCTTTTCCCAGCCGGTGACAACGACAGCCGCGTCGCAGGCCTTCGCCGCGATCAATTCACGGTAATCTGTCGCGCCCAAAGGCTTTTGGCCCTGCGCCTTTTCGACCTTTTCCGCGTTCCTGTCGACACGGTCCTGATACACGTCGCAGACCGCCGTCACCAGAATATCGTCCATTGTAAGAAGCAGATCCACCAGGTAATCGCCCCTGGCGCCCAGGCCTATCACGCCAACTCTGATTTTTTCCATTTTAGATCCTCCGAATGCGTTGAAGAAGTTGTTTTATTTCCCGATAATACGTATCGTTTTGATAACAGGGCGGCTCCCTTCGAGGCAGGCGGGCCTTCCCGGACAATGCGGCGTCCCCCGGGGCAGACGTTTTTTCGGGGCAAGTGTTCCCCTGAAAGCAGACGTTTTCCCGAAAAGGCCGTTACGCGAAACGCACCACCACCGCGTCTTCCAGCTCCGCGATCACAAAGTCCCCGTCGCAGGGGAATTCGTCCGGAATCTCCGAAAGCTCCTTATAGCGCTCCATACTGCCCTGCCTGAAATCGTACCCAAGGTACCTGAAGATCAGCAGCAGCTCCTCGTTGCAGCTGTACTGGTCCTCGATTCCCCAGGAGATCACCGAGCCGAAATCGCTCTGGCAGGCCGCCACCACGTAGGTCTCGTCAAGATCCGTGGTGCTGAGCCTGAAGCCCAGACCGTTCGCGGCCTTTTTGAACGCGCTGTAGACCGGATCGTCGGACCGCACGTATTTGCGCCCCATGACGCCGTCGGAGAGAGTGTATTCACCGATGAAGATCACGGGCTTGTCCGATATATTGTACCGCCCGGACATCAGCTCGTCACCGCAGGCCGTGATCACGGCCTTTTCCTCCTGCCACCGGGCGTTATTGTCGATAAATGCCTTGTTGATGCTGACGACCGAAGCCGAAACGAGAAGCACGCCCGCGGCAATAAAAGGAATCGCGAGACGAACGGGGATATTATGCGCCTTTTTAGGATTATTCGCAAGCTTTTTTTGGATTTTTCCGTGAATAAACCGGAAAATCAGCAGAGACGCAAACGTCACGGTGAAGGCGGTGAAGACGGCGAAGCTCTGGCACGTTCTGTATTTGAGGGACCCGCCCGCGAGAAGGCCGATGCCGAAAAGGCCCGCGTATGCCGCAAGGGCGCACCAAACGACGGTGATGCTCTTCCTGCGTATTGCCGCAACAATAAAAACGGGCAGCGAAACGACTGCCGCCGCCGCGAAAAGGCCCACGGGATAGTACCACAGGCCGGCCAGGAAGATCTTACGCATAAGAGAGTAGATGACCGAGGAAACGTACCTCAGCGAGAATTCGTCCGGAATCGCGACGCTGCTGCCGGCCGGAATCGTGTTGGGGAACGTCACAAGGGAGAGGATGAGCTTGCCGAGCAGAAACTCAAGGACAATGCCCGCCAGCGCCGGAATGACGAAGAGAACGAGCCGCCGGAAGGGCTTTTCGAAGCCGGGCCTTTTGAAATATATGGCCGTGAAGACGTAAAGCGCCGCCGCGGTAAGGTACACCGCCGCGAAGGCCTCGTACATCGACATCACAAAGACCCAGATGCCGGCGGAGATCAGGAGCCTGACGATGCCCTTGGAAATGAGCTTTTTGCGGTCGGATCCGGGGACGGGTCCGCAGTCGGATTCACGGTCGGATTCGCGGTCGGATTCGCGGTCGGATTCGCGGTCGGACCCTTCCTGCGGGAGAAAAATATTTTCCGTGAGCAATATCGAAACCGCGGTAAGGAAAAAACCGATGCCGGTGTAGAGCTCCGCGCCCTTGTAGACGAAGATCTCGTTGAGCAGCGGGTAGGACACGAACATGCAGGCGAAAAAGGTCAGGAAGGGAAGCGGGATTTTCGAATCCGACGCATGCTTCAGGACGACCATCATCAAAAAAGCCGCGGCCGTAAGGAAAAGCACGGCCAGAAACGGCTCAAAGAAGGGGTAGGGCTTAAAGAAACCGAACGCATAGCTGATGAGCGTGGAGCTGAAGCGCCCCTGGGAAAAGAGGCCGCCGTTAAGATATCGGGAACGCACCATATCGTCAATGCCGATATTGAAGCGGGTCAGTTCATAGACAAAGGAAGCCAGCGCCGTGAGTACTACGGGGCACCAGGCAGTGGGCTTCCTGAATATGATTTTCAGTTCTTCGGAAGGTTTCTTCATATGCAGGTCCGATCGCTCAGATTTGTCATTTGTCAGCGGGCGCCGTGGCGTTCAGGCGCGCCTGGGAACGTTGCTTCGCGGGGTGAGAGGCTCCGGATCCGGGGCGGGATTATTGCGCGGCAATGCCGTCCTGAACCTCCGCCGTAACGGAGCAGAATACCATTATTCCGAGGCCTTTGCCAAAGTCCGAAAGCCCTTCGCCGGTGGTGGCGGTGATGCCCACCCGGTCGGGAGCAATGCCGCAAAGCTCTGCCACTGTGCTGCGTATTTCGCTGATTTTAGACGAAAACCTGGGTCTCAGCGCTTCGACCGAGAATGAAATGTTGACGAGCCGGCCGCCCATCGATGCGAGATCGGAGAGGGCAACCTTGAGGTACTCGCGCGAGTCGGTGATACCGCTTTTGCACATTTCGTCAGCCACGCTGCCCAAAACGTTGCGGCAGGTAATGCCCGAAATCGCATTGGTGAGGGCGTGCAGAAGCACGTCTCCGTCGCTGTTGGCGACAAGGCAGGGGCAGCCTTCAAAAACTGCGCCGCCGAGAATAAGAGGCTTTTCAAAAAGCTTCTCCGGCAACGTTTCAAAAGCGTGTGAATCCTGTCCGATGGCAAATCTGGTGGCCATGGCCGCGTCCTCCCTCCGTCCGACAATATGCGCCGCTCCCGGCAACAGGCCCGGCAACAGCCTGGCCGCCGTCTGCCTGACTGCAGGCCCGACAGCAAGTCCGGCTGCAGGCCCGACAGCAGGTCCGGCTGCAAGCCCGACAGCGGGCCTGCGTTCTGTCACCGTTTACCCTTGAAGTTTAGCACAAAAAGAAGAATAAAGCCAGTTTTTCTGCGATCATGATTTGTATTTCCTGCGATCAAAGCTTCTTGATTTGAGCATCCGGCATCGGTATTCTGCGAGTCTTGTACCTGTTCGTGCCGTGTTTGCCGTCGGGAGTCATTCCCGGGGGAATCGAGGAAGCCGGGGGATATCGGGGAGACCGGTGAAACCGGGAGATCATTGGGAAGTCGGGAAAAATCGTCTGAAACGGGGAAATTTGCAAAAAAACGTTGCGAAAATATTCCCGAAGTGTTACAATTCCAAACACTGGGAGTGGCCGAGCCGCTCGCAACTAATTATTGGAGGTATATTATGAAAAAGCTTCTTGCGATTCTTCTCGTTGTGGCTTTGGCTTTCTCATTTGCAATGCTCAACGTATTTGCTACCGAAGAAGACGTAGTTGTCACGGTAGGCGGCAAGGCATCCGACGCGTACGTTGATGTCGTCAACAACGTCGAGTGTGAAAACGACGGCGATAAGCTTGTCGTTACCACGCTGAACTCCAACGACCCCTGGGTATCGATCCTTCTGGACGAGATCGACACTTCCGAAATTTCTTCCTTCACCGTTAAGTATTCCATCGACGGGACACTCTGCGGCAACAACGTTTATCTGAAGGATACGGAGGTCAATACCGGCTACTCCGGGGAAATAGGCTCCTGGACGTCGCCTAAAATGGACGGCAAGACCGAGAGGACCTTCGACATGGCTTCGGAATACAGCTTAATGGTAGGAACCAAGCTCACCGGTATCCGTTTCGCGGCCGGAAAGGATCCCGGTATGACTCTCACCATTGAGTCCATTGCATTCAACAAAGCTGACGGCGAAGTAGTAGCCGTTGTTCCCTGCGTTATCTCGACATCACGCGATCAGCTTCTGGTCGACGGTGCGGACAGAGCAAAGATCGGCGGAAACGATGAAGTTACCGATGTTGACCTCACGGGCGACGTGGGCAAAGAACTCAAGATCTGGGGCTGGCTGGCGACTTCTTCCGCCATCAAGGGCTTCGGTTACAAGATCAACGGCGGCGACCTGGTCACCAACGCTGAATTTACAGCAGAGGCAGGGGAAGACGTTATTGCCGCTGCAGGCGCATCCGCTGTCGGCGTAAGCCGCTTCTCTATCATGGTTCCGATCACCGAGGGTTCATACAAGATCGAGGCAGTCGTCGAGACAGAAGAAGCCTCCGAGGTTATCTGGACCGTCAACGTCAATCCGGCTCCGAGCGATCAGCCGCCGACGGGTGACGTTACCGTCAGCATTTTCGCGGCAGTGGTAGCTGTTGCGATGGCTGCAACGATCATTTTCGTGAAGAAGAAATCCTTCTGATTCACGCCGAAACACGTTCGTAAGCGCTGATCAAACAGCTGTTTTGTGCGTGCGGCCTCAAGCACCGCGCCACGTGGCTTACGTTATAATTAAGGGAGCCGGGGAGCTTGATCCTTCCCGGCTCTCTTGCCCCCTGAAAGAGGCGTTTTCGCAAAGAAGGCGTATGATTTATGGAAATATTGTTGGCATTGTCGATTGCGCTTATTGCCGGGCTTATGATGTCCAGGGTCACTAAGATCCGGAATCTGCCGGCGGTGACGGCGTATCTGGTGGCGGGGATTCTTATCGGTCCATACTGCCTTGGAAGGCTGGGCATTCCCGGCATCGGCTTCGTGTCCGCGGAGGACGTGTCGAAGTACTCGATTATTTCCGAGGTGGCGCTGGGCTTCATTGCGCTGGCCATGGGCAATGAATTCCGCGTGTCGGAGCTCAAAAAAATCGGCAGCAAGGCGGTGGTCATCGCTGTCTTTCAGGCTCTTGCCGCGACCTTGCTTGTGGACGCGGTGCTCGTGGGGCTTCATTTTCTGATGCCGGACGTGCTGCCTGTTTCGGTGGCGCTGACGCTGGGGGCCATAGCTGCGGCAACTGCTCCGGCGGCGACTCTTATGCTCATCAAGCAATACAAGGCGGAGGGCCCTGTCACAAGGATGCTTCTGCCGGTGGTGGCGCTTGACGACGTGGCGGGTCTTATGGTCTTTGCGGTCTCCTTCGGGATCGCCAAGGCTCTCGAGAACGGCACGGTGGACGTCATTTCAGTGGTGGTAAACCCGATAATCGAGGTCGCTGCGTCGCTTCTTCTCGGCGCGGCAATAGGATTCATTTTCCATCTGACGGAGCGTTTTTTCCACTCCCGCAGCAAGCGCCTTTCCATTTCGGTGTGCTACGTTTTCCTGGCGGTGGCGCTGTCGATGCTTGAATTCAAGCTCGGGCCGGTGACGGTTGGCTTCTCGTCGCTGCTGGTGTGCATGATGCTTGGCACGGTTTTCTGCAACCTGTGCGACTTTTCGGAGGAGCTGATGGACAGGCTCGACCGCTGGACGGCCCCGATAATGGTTCTCTTTTTCGTCCTCAGCGGCGCCGGGCTCACGCTGTCCGTCTTCGGAAACTGGCAGATCGTGGTCATCGGCATCGTGTTCATTCTGGTGCGCTCCGTCGGCAAGATCGAGGGCGCGAGAATATCCTCCAGGCTCATGCGCTGCGAGCCCGCTGTCCAAAAATATCTGGGCATCACGCTGCTGCCGCAGGCGGGTGTTGCGCTGGGCATGTCACTCACTGCGATGAGCCTTGGCGAGTCCGGACTCATTATCAGGAACGTCGCGCTTTTCGCCGTGCTCGTGTATGAGCTGGCGGGGCCGCTGCTGGCGAAGGTGGCTTTGGAGAAGGCCGGCGAGATTCCCGAAAAGCCGGTGCCGCCCAGGAAGCAGGCGGCGGAGGCCAAACACAAAAATTAAAAGTAAGACAAGCGATGCTTCCGTGCTCTTTACGAAAGCGGCGGTTTTTCGCCGTGACGGGAGAACAGACCGCGGTCTGTAAATATACGCAGAAACCGCCGGGAGACCGCTTCGGGGGAAACCCCGGCCATCGTCGTGAGGCGGCTCCGGGAGACCGCTCTGGGGAGACCCCGGCCGGTAAATCTGACGACTGAATTATGAACGGAGAAACATATGAACAGTAACAGTCCCAAGTTTGAATATTACAGGAAAGCCGCTGCCACCGTCATCAAGGCGCTCAAGGCGAGAGGCTTTGAGGCTTATTTTGCCGCGGACAGAGACGAGGCCCGGGAGCTTGCGCTTTCGCTCATTCCCGAGGGATCTTCCGTGGGCTGGGGCGGCTCAATGACGCTCAGCGAGACGGGTATTGTTGATGCGGTGAAGAACGGCAGCTATGATGCCATTGTTCGCGAGAAGGCGGCGACGCCGGAGGAGCGCAGGGAGGTATTCTCGCGAATTGCGGTGTGCGACTACTTTCTGATGAGCACCAATGCGATTACCGTTGACGGGCAGCTCGTCAACGTGGACGGCACCGCTAACCGCGTGGCCTATCTCTGCTTCGGGCCCGCCAACGTGATAGTTGTCACGGGAATGAACAAGCTGGTGGCCAACGTGGCGGAGGGTGAAAGCCGCGCAAGGAACGTGGCCGCGCCGCCCAATGCTATGAGGCTTGGACGCAGGACGCCTTGCTCCGTGACCGGGAAGTGCGCCGATTGCCAGTCGGATGACTGCATCTGCTGCCAGACTGTTATCACAAGGCGCTCGCCGGGAGGACGCATAAAGGTAATTTTAATAGGAGAGGATCTTGGTCTGTAGATCCGGGGTTTTAGTATGTTCTTTGAATAAAAGGCAGACGCCCGGGCTTCGACGAAAGCCCGGGCTGTTTTTGTCTGTTGCGGCTGCGCGCAAAGGCTGATGACCGGAAGTGCGCAGCCCGGTAATCATCGGTAAATCTTTGGGGCAGTACCGCGCAGGGTTCCGATCGAGATGAAACGTGCGGTCATTAAATGCTGTCGGAGGAATATCGCGGCTTGAGGCTTTGCGGCCTGAGGCCCGGAGGAGTGCGGCTTCGCGGGCCTGCGATTCCGTTGATATTCGATCAGCGTTTACGTAAGGCAGGACAATTTTAAGGCAGACAAGAAATTACAAGTGATTACCGGAGACAGACTTATGATTATTCGAGCTGTTTGAGCTATTGGAGGCATACTGTGAACAATGAGAATTCTTTTGGCCCGTTGACGGCGATCCGTGGATGCCTTTTTGAGGGGTGTAAATGACGCAGGGCGACCGCGCCAAACCCTTTGCGTATTTCGCCGCGAAATTATATAATTTAAAAAGATCGCGGAGGGCCCCTTGCCGGGACTTTGCAGTCCGGACGGCGGAGTATTCGCGGACAGGAGGCGGAGTATTCGCGGACAGGACGGCGGCTTCGCGGATCGGACGGCGGGGAATTCATGCGCCCGTCGCATTACAAGGTTATAAGGAGGATGACATGAAGAAGGTCGTTTTGCTGGGAGATTCCATCAGGCTTATCGGGTACGGAAGCTACGTGGCCGAGGCGCTGAAGGACGAATTTGAAGTGTGGCAGCCCGAGGATAATTGCAGGTTTGCCTCTTACACGCTGAGGATGCTTTTTGATTTCAGGCCGCAGATCGAGGACGCGGACGTGATACACTGGAACAACGGCGCCTGGGACCTTTGCAGGCTTTACGAGGACGGTGAAACCTTCACTCCCATCGAGGTCTACTGCGACACGCTCAGACGCATTGCCGGCATTCTGCTGAGCATTACCGACAACGTGATCTTCGCCACCACAACGCCGGTGCGCGAGACGAACGTGTACAACGACAACGACACGGTGCGGGCCTTCAACGAGGCGGCCGTCAGGACGCTGGAGCCTATGGGCGTCAGGATAAACGACCTCTACGGCGTGGTGGCATCCGATATTGACGGGATGATTCTTGACGACAACATACACCTGAACGACAAGGCCGCGAAGCTTTGTGCCGACAAGGTGGTCGAGGCGATCAGGAAGTGCTGAGCGACGTGCCGCGTAAAGCTTCATGCGACGTGCCGCGTAAAGAACCTCGCGAAGTGTCTCGAACCCCGCAGAATGATGCGCGGATGAACCGCTGAGCGACACGCTAAATTTAGCGCCGCGCGGAAAAACTCTGAAAGCGTAAAGATCCTCGCGACGTGCCGCGTAAAGCGCCTCGCGAAGTGCAGAATATAGTGCTGATCAAAGCCCTGCTAAAAGGCAAATGAACAATAAACCGAAGATATATACGATAATATACGTCGTCTGCGGCGCAGCTCTTGCGCTTTTGTTTGTGTACCTTCTTTTGGATTTCTTCGTGATCCCGAGGGTGCAGAAGGTGGATCCGCTGCAGATCGTGCTTAACACGCCTTCCGCGGCCACGGACGATCCCGGCAGGACGGGAGTTCCCGGAACGACGGACGGGCAGGGGATGCATGAATTTACCGATAACAGCGAGGAGGACACCGCAAGCTTTGTTGACCTTTTCGGGACGCCTTCTCCGGGTGAAAGCGGCACGGGAAGCACCGGCAATGCGACGCCGGCAGATTCGACGGCCGGTTCTCAAACGGACAAGCACACAGAGGGGGCGGCGACGCCTGTTCCGACTCCGACGCCTTCGCCCGTTCCGCAGCCTACGCCCATCCCGACAATGCTTTCAACGGAGAACGAGTACCACAACGGCAGCGTTGACATTGTGATCACGAAGTACCGGCAGCACGGCACCGACATTTACGTGGCGGACGTGTTGATGCGGGACGTATTCTCGCTCAGGGCGGCCTTCGCCAAGAACACCTACGGCAAGAATATTATCGAGACCACTTCGCAGCAGGCGAAGAACAACCACGCTGTCCTGGCCATAAACGGCGACTTTTACGGGAAGCGCGAGAACGGCTACGTTGTCCGGAACGGGCAGGCCTGGCGCACAACGGTTTCCGGCAGGAACGAGCGCAACACCAAGGACGACCTGGCGGTATTGCAGGACGGCTCCTTTATGTGCTTCAGCGAGGACGAGATGCCCTTTGACGAGCTGGTCACACTTGGGCCTTGGCAGGTATTTTCCTTCGGGCCCGCGATAATCAAAGACGGCGAGATATGCGTCAGGCAGGGCGACGACGTGATGAACCACCTGTCAAGCAACCCGCGGACGGCGATCGCGGAGATCGCGCCGCTCCACTATCTGCTGGTGGTCAGCGACGGAAGGACTGACGACAACGAAGGGCTTTCGCTGCTGGAAATGGCGCAGTTCCTCAAGTCGCTTGGCGCGGTGGAGGCTTACAACTTCGACGGCGGCGGGTCGACGGCCATGTATTTCAACGGAAAAATAATCAACAAGCCGGTGAACAACGGCAAAATTACGGAAAGGTTTGTGAGCGATATTGTCTACATACCTGAATAGAGGACAGATCGGATATCTGATAATGACGTTTTTGTGCCTGATTTTCGCGGTGCTTTACGAGTTCCTCGGGCACGGCGTGTATTCCTGGAGGATCAGGCTGCTCTTTCTGCTGCCGCTGGCGATGTTCGTGCTTTTTGCGGTGATCGGGAAGAAGGCGGACGAGACGTTCCTGCCGGCGATCACGGCGCTGAGGCTTCTCGTGATCTCCGAGATGGTGCGGAACGCGTTCATCGGTATCGTGAAGGTCTACGGGACGGCCTCGTCCAAGGCGATGATCCCTGCGGTGATCTCGGCGGTGCTTCTGGCGGCGACGGTGGCGCTGACTGTTGTTTGCGCGATAAGGAAGGTCCGGCAGTCGAGGAAGGTGAAGGAGCAGGAGATCTTACCTCAGCGGTGAACGCAGGAATCACCTTGGCGGTGAGCGCGGGAATCAAGCTGCTCCTGACGCGGAACACAAACAACGCAAAGACCGCCGGGAGCACAGGCACAGGGCGTGCAAAAAACGCTGAAAATTTTAAAAACAAAAGAACGTTATGACCAAGGCATTGGATCCGGCAGTTAGGAGATGCTGAATTGAAAAAAGTAGTTTTGCTATTGACGGTGTTGGCGGTTGCGGCCGCGGCGGCATTCGCGGGCCTGCTGTCGTCCTTCGGAGACGGCGTGGGCGTCGGTAAATTGTCGCTCTATAAGAAATACAACGACCGCGGGGTCTATTCGAAATACGGGGAGACCTACGTCTCGGAATGGAATTCCGGCAGCGATATTACGAGCATTTTCCCGATAGCCTCCGACGCCGGGGAAATATCGATAGACGGCAGACATTACCAGGACGTCTGGAAGGAGGCCTGGAACGCATTCACGGGTACGGAGGGCAGCCGCATTTGCTACCGCGTGGAATTTTCCACCTCCGACGGGAAATCCTTTGACTGCATGATAATGAAGCCCGGCGACGAGCTGCAATACCGCGAATATCTCGAAAACTACCTTTACGACGACATCCGCGTCGAGAAGGGCGTCTGGTATTCCCACCTGGAGCCGGACGAGGAAGGGGACGTGATCATGTCCTCCATGAAGGTCACCGCCGGCGAAAAGGTGGATTACATCAACACGCCCGTCAGGATCACCGCCTGCGTTTACCGCGGGAGCGGAGATTTCGACGATAAGGGCCTGTACACCGGCAGCGTTTCCGCCTCCGTGACGTTGACGCGCAAGGCCTCAAAGCTTGGCGTCAGCGCGACCCGAAACGGGGAGAAGCTCCACAACGTGCTGGACGACGATTACTATTCCGACGTGACGGTGGAATCCGGGGACAAGATCATCGTGAAGTCCTCAAAGCCCATGGCCGGCATTTATATCCTCTGGAACGCGCCCGTCAAGGAGTGGACGCTCTCGCTGGGCGGCAGGTCCGAGAAGCACGGTGCCGACGGATTCCTTCACGAGTACGTTCCCACAGGCGGCGCCGCCGAGTGCACCCTGGAGATAAGCGGATGGAGCAAAATTTGCGAGATCTATGCCTATTCCGAGGGAAATTTGCCTGACAGCGTGCAGACCTGGCAGAAGCCTCTCGAAGCCGCCGATCTGCTGGTTTTTTCCACGCACGCGGACGACGAGGTGCTCTTCTTCGGCGGTGCGATCACCCTCTACAACGCAATGGATTACCGCACGCAGGTTGTCTATCTGTGCAATTACTGGAACGGCGAGAAGGTCCGCGAGCACGAGAAGCTTGACGGGCTCTGGACAATGGGCCTCCGTCATTACCCCGTGAATCTGCCCTTCGACGACGAGTACGCCGAGTCCCTCGAGGAGGCCATGGAGGACTACGACTACCCCGCGGTCCTGGCGGCTGTGGCGGAAAACGTTCGCCGCTTCAAGCCCCACGTCATCGTGACGCACGACGTCAACGGCGAGTATGGCCACGGCGGACACATGCTGCTCAGCAAGGCGGTCCGCGACGCTGTGGAAAATACTGCGGACTCCTCCTTTGAGACCGCTTCTGCGGAAAAATACGGCGTGTGGAACGTCCCCAAGACCTATCTCCACCTCTACGGAGAAAATGCCCTCAGGCTTAATTTGCGCGAGAATATGTCCGCTCTCGGCGGCAGAACGCCCCTCGAAATCGAGAAGGAGGCGTATCTCCGGCACAAGTCCCAGCAATGGACCTGGTTCTACGTTGACGACGAGTACAAGTACAGCTGCGCCGCCTTCGGGCTCTACCGCACCACGGTAGGCAGCGACTCCGGCAAGAACGATATGATGGAAAATATCGTCTCCTACGGCGAGCAGGAGCGCATTGCCGAGGAACGCCGTCAGGAAGAGGAACGCAAGGCCGAGGAGGAGCGTCAGAGGCTCGAGGAGGAAGAGCGCCGGCGCCGGGAGGAGGAAGAGAAAAACCGCACCAACGCTCCGCAGAGCGGTACGGCCGACCCCGAGGGAACCGCGCGGCCCGCCGAGACCGGCAAGCCGCCAGAGACCGACAAGGACAAGCCGGACGCCGGGAACCGGAAAGGCCCCGGAAGAACGCTGGAAATCGTGCTGCTGATACTTGTGGGCCTGCTGAGCGTGTTTGTGCTTTTCCTGACCATAAGGAGCGCGGTGAGGAAGCGGAGATAGGGGTCGGGCCGGTGCGGCTGTAAGGCCGGAGGTCAGTGCGCGTTCCGCACGAGTTATGAACTGTGAGTTATGGGATTTGAGTTATGGGACGCGAGTTATGAGTCCCCTGACTGGCGAAAAGGATCCCGCCCACAGGTATTTTCGCCTGTCAAGAGCTCAATTTTGTCATTTGAGAGCAAAATGAGTAAATTGAATTTGAAAATGACGAAATTAAAGGGGAAAATCGGGTGCAAAACAAAAGATCGACCGGGATCGGTCGGTCTTTTGGCGTATTATCCGGGTTAATGGTTGAAGCCGCGTTACTGCGGCGGCCTTGCGGTGTCAAGCTCCAGCCGATTGTCGATCCAGGCGGCCCTTGCCGCGACGAATTCGCGGACGTACTGCACCTGCTTCTCGTAGGTGTTGTAGACGGTGTAGTCCACGGCGCCCTCGCCCACCTGCTTGGTGAGGTTGTCCCACACCTTGAAGTTGAGCTCCGCGGATGGCGACACCAGAGCGTATTGGCGGTCAACGGTGGCGAAGGCGGTCTGGAGCAGCAGGTCGCGCTTCTCGAGCCAGCGGGCCTTCACTTTTTCCATAAAGGCAGGGTCCTTCACCAGATAAGTGGCCCAGGTGTCGTTGACGAGCCAGTAGGTGGCCTCGGCGGAGGCCCAGCCGTCGTAGCCGGGAATGTCGCCGCTGTGGTTGCCGAAGGCCATATCGAAGTCCCAGACGGGGCCCATGATGAGCTTGCCGCCCTCGGGCTTGTACATGTAGCAGCTGCGGTAAAAGGCCATTTCCGTGTTGTTGGTGAGCTCGGTGATTATGAACCAGTCCACCATGCTGTCCACGTCAAGGTACTGCTCGTAGCCCTCGCCGGCCAGGATCGCCTGCTCGGTCTTGCGGATGTAGTCCTTGATGTAGAGTATCTCCGGCGCGTTGGCGTAGGGGACGTCGGGCTCCTTCACGAAAAGCCTGATAATGACGTCGGTGTCGAAGTAGTCCTTGTCGCGGACGTAGGGCTGCGAGTAGTCCCAGCCGATCTCGATCAAAAAGCCGGGCTCGGCGGGGTTCTTGCCGGTGGAGACGGTGAGCTTGTGGTCGGCCTCCTCGATCTTGTCGGCGACGGTGTATACTCCTACGTATTTTCCGTTCATAAAGAGGTCCACGGCGACGTGGGTGGGCGTGTAGTAGAGGTGCTCCATCGTCTGCGCCATGTTGTGGGCGACGATATTCCTGATAAGGGACTTGTCGAAGTAGGTGGAGACCAGCACCCAGTCGCGGTTTTTGCGGAGGCCCAGCACTGAGGCCTTCTCGTCAAGCTTGATGCGGTAGGATTTCTTGTCGGTCATGGACCAGGAAGCGTTGCCGCGGCCGCGGATCTTGATGGACACACCGTCAAGGTTCTTCCCGGCGAAATCCTCCGTGCTGTCGCCGTTCACGTAGAGCGTGCCGGTGACGTATTCCGTGCGCGTCTCGACGGGTGCGTCGGTGTAAATTGAGACGACAGGCAGCTTTTTGGCGGCAGGCCTGAAGGTGAGAACGTATTCGCGGGACAGACCTCCGGTGTCGGTGACCTTCACGGGGTAGGACGTCCAGGCTGTGAAGCCTTCCGCAGGGTAGTCCGCGGAGGCGATATTTTCGCCGTCAATGGAAAGCTTCAGCGATCTTACGGCTGCGTCGCCGTCCGGCATGGGATATTCCGCGAGAATAAGATTGCCGCTCAGGCTCACGTTTACCGACGCCGCGTTGTCTCCCGACAGGGCAGGCCTGATGACGGCGCTGAAGACGGGCTCAGGCGTGGCGGTGGGGCCCTCTGATTCGGCGGCGGATCCGCCCGGTGTGGCGGGGCTTTCCGTCGCACGGCCGGTCGTGCTCTCCGTGGAGGCTGCGGTGGAATTCGCGGTATTCGCGGGAATATGCGAGGCTTCGGACGGCTGCGCGGGATCGTTGGACGGTCGCCCGGCGATCGTGTTCCAAATCGCCACGGCAAGCAATATCACGACAAGAACAGCTATCGCAATAACCATTGCGGGTATGATTTTTTTCATCGCGTTGACCATCCGTGCACCTCCTCTTATATTGTATTTTATTTTCGGCTCCGGTTCAAGGGGGGGGCGCGCCGCAAACAGGGCTGCGGAGGCTGCGAACACGGGCTGCGAACACGGGCTGCGAACGGGGCCGCAAACCCGGGGAAAATCGCAGCGATAACAGCCTCCGGAAGCTTCATGCGAAAAGCTCGCAAAATCCCATGCGAAAAGCTCGCGAAACCCCATGAGAAAAGCTCGCAAAACCCCATGCGAAATGCTCGCGAAACCAAGGGGAGAAACCTGCTGGCGGCGGGGAATACTCGTGGAACGTCCGGTGAATAATTGGGGAGTATTCGTGGAATAATCGGGGAATATTCCTGCGGAAACCGGTGGCAAAGACGAGGCGAAAAATGGTATAATACCGGAAGGTGCGGCGGGCTGAG
>JAGDAX010000011.1 GCA_017848335.1 Clostridia bacterium
CAGGATATCGACGCCCAGCTTCATTTTTTTCTTTTCGGCGCCGGCGTAGGGGCTGTCGGTCTCGATGGCCTCGAGCACGGCGGAAAGCTCGTCGCCCAGGAACATGGAGATGACGGCGGGCGGCGCTTCGTTCGCGCCGAGCCGGTGGTCATTGCCGGCAGATGCCACAGAGATGCGCAGAAGATCCTGATAGTCGTCCACGGCCTTGATCACAGCCACGAGGAAGAGCAGGAAGCGGGCGTTCTCATACGGCGTCTCGCCCGGAGAAAGCAGGTTGTCGCCGGTATCGGTCGACATGGACCAGTTATTGTGCTTGCCGCTGCCGTTCACGCCCGCGAAGGGTTTTTCGTGCAGCAGACAGACCAGACCGTGCCGCCGGGCCACTTTTTTCATGATCTCCATAGTCAGCTGATTGTGATCGGTGGCCACGTTGGTCGTCGCGTAGATGGGCGCCAGCTCGTGCTGCGCGGGAGCAACCTCGTTATGCTCGGTCTTGGCCAGGATCCCCAGCTTCCAGAGCTCTTCATTCAGATCTTCCATGAAGGCCTGTACGCGCGGCTTGATGGCGCCGAAGTAATGGTCCTCCAGCTCCTGTCCCTTGGGCGGTTTGGCGCCGAAGAGCGTGCGGCCGGTGTAGATCAGGTCTTTTCTCTTCTGATACATTTCCCGGTCGATGAGGAAGTACTCCTGTTCGGGCCCCACATTCGTGACTACGCGCTTTACGTCGGTACTGCCGAACAGCTTCAGGACGCGCAGCGCCTGGCGGTTCAGGGCTTCCATGCTGCGCAGCAGCGGTGTTTTTTTATCGAGCGCCTCGCCGCCGTAGGAACAGAAGGCGGTGGGGATGCAGAGGGTGTTTTCTTTAATGAAAGCGTAGCTGGAAGGATCCCAGGCGGTGTAGCCGCGGGCCTCAAAGGTGGCGCGAAGGCCGCCGGAGGGAAAACTGGAGGCATCCGGCTCGCCCTGGATGAGCTCCTTGCCGGAAAACTCCATGATCACGCGGCCGTCCGGAGCTTTATTGATGAAGCTGTCGTGCTTTTCCGCCGTGATGCCGGTCAGCGGCTGGAACCAGTGGGTGAAGTGCGTGGCGCCGTTTTCTACGGCCCATTCGCACATCGCCTCGGCCACGACACCGGCGACGGCAGGATCGAGAGGCGTACCGTTATTGATCGTCCGGCGGAGAGAACTGTAGACTTTCTCCGGCAGACGCGAGCGCATGACTTTGTCATCGAATACCTTGCTGGCAAAAATTTCTGTTACGGCGGACATGGTGATTGCTCCTTTGCTGCTTGTGTAGGTCCGGCTTTGCCGGAAAGAAAAAGAGACAACGACGTCGGTGCAGGAAGGCCCGCGGGACGTCGTTGTCTCTTGATAATCGCCATATTACTCCGGCAGGTGCAGCTTGTCAATAGGAAAATTTCAAAAAGTTGAGAAATATTTCGACTATTTGCCGCAGCAAACGATTGACAAACCGGAAGCGGGGGAGTAAAGTATAGCAAAAGAGCAAAGGCGCTCTTTGGGAAACGGATGTTTCCCTCCCGCGCCCTGCTCTTTTTTCTTTATCAAAGGAGACGAAAACGATGCGCTACCTGGAAGGCGAATTCCGGAATCCGTCCGGCTGCGCCATAGCAGCGGTGATCTCCCGTACGGGGGAACGGATGACCGGAGAAAAGATCATAGAGAGCATGAAACCGATGCACGAGCGCTCTAACGGCCTGGGCGGCGGCTTTGCCGGCTACGGGATCTACCCCGAATATCGGGACCTGTTCGCGCTGCATCTGTTTTTTACCGACAAGGCGGTCCGGCACGAATGCGAAGCTTATCTGCGCGGTGTGCTGGAAGTCGTGAAGGCGGAAGTGATCCCCACCCGTACTATCCCGGCCATCACGGACGAGCCGCTGATCTGGCGGTATTTCGTGACGCCGCTGCGTTCGGTGCTGGCTTCGATGCAGCTGGACGAGGATGAATACATCGCGCGGATCGTCATGCGCATCAATACCGGCATCCGGGGCGCCTACGTGTTCTCGAGCGGCAAAAACATGGGCGTTTTCAAGGCGGTGGGCTACCCCGAAGACGTGGGCGTGTTCTACCGGCTGGACGAGTACGAAGCCTACTGCTGGACCGCACACGGGCGCTACCCGACCAAC
>JAGDAX010000001.1 GCA_017848335.1 Clostridia bacterium
CATGACGGCAATAAACGATCTGCTGTCCGGGAGGCCCGAGGCGTCCGCGGCAGGGGAGATGAGGTAAATATTATTTCCCGCTTCCTTTAATTCGGGGGAAATGACGGAGGATACCTTGTCGGTGGTGACCGCAAAGGAGACCAGCGTGGGGGGGACGTCAAGCTTCTCAAAGGAGCCGCTCATTGAATCCTTGCCGCCGATGGCGCCGATGCCGAGGTCGATCTGGGCCTTAAATGCCCCGAGAAGAGCCGCGAAGGGCTTTCCCCAGCGTCTGCCGTCGTTTAAGGGCTTCTCGAAATATTCCTGGAAGGTCAGGTAAACGTCCTCAAAGGAAGCGCCCGACGCGATAAGCTTCGAAACGGATTCGATCACCGCAAGGTAAGCGCCGTGGTAGGGACTGGCTTCGGAAATAAACGGATTGTAGCCGAAGGCCATGAACGAACAGTCGTCCGTGTGTTTCTTCTCCATGGAGATCTTCTGCACCATTGCCTGGGCCGGAGTCAGCTGGTTTTTGCCGCCGAAGGGCATCAGGACCGTGCCCGCGCCGATGGTCGAGTCGAAACGCTCGCAAAGGCCGCGCTTGCCCGCGGTATTGAGGTCGAGAGCGGTTCTGAACATATTTTCGGTAAATGAGCCGCGGACGTCTTTTTTGAATACCCGGGAAGGCTCGGGTGTGATCTTTATATGCTTTGGAGCGCCGTTGGAATTCAGAAACTCGCGGCTTATGTTCACGATTTCAGAGCCGTTCCAGTTCATGACAAGGCGCGGCGAAGCGGTGACCTCTGCCACGAGGGTGGCGTTAAGATTCTCGCCCGCTGCAAGCTCGATGAACCTGGGAGCGTCCTCTGCGGCGACCACGACGGCCATGCGTTCCTGCGATTCGGAAATTGCAAGCTCGGTGCCGTCCAGACCCTCGTATTTTTTGGGCACCGCGTTGAGATCGATCCTGAGCCCGTCGGCAAGCTCGCCGATGGCAACCGACACGCCTCCGGCTCCGAAGTCGTTGCAGCGCTTTATAAGCCTGGAGGCCTCCTCGCTGCGGAAGAGCCTCTGGAGCTTGCGCTCCTCGGGGGCGTTGCCCTTCTGGACCTCGGCGCCGCAGTTTTCAACTGAATGCGAGTCGTGGGCCTTGGAGGAGCCTGTGGCGCCGCCTATACCGTCGCGGCCCGTGGCGCCGCCCAGCAATATCACGACGTCGCCGGGGGCAGGCCGCTCCCGCCTGACGTTGGCCGCGGGAGCGGCCGCTATCACAGCGCCTATCTCCATTCTTTTAGCGGCGTAGCCCGGGTGGTAGATCTCGTCGACGATGCCCGTCGCAAGGCCTATCTGGTTGCCGTAGGACGAATACCCGGCGGCGGCCGTAGTCACGATCTTGCGCTGCGGATGCTTGCCGGGGATCGTTTCCGATACGGGCACGGTGGGATCCGCCGCCCCTGTGACTCTCATTGCGCCGTAGACGTAGGATCTGCCTGAAAGGGGATCCCTGATGGCGCCGCCTATGCACGTGGCGGCGCCGCCGAAGGGCTCTATCTCCGTCGGGTGATTGTGGGTCTCGTTCTTGAAAAGCAGAAGCCAGGGCTCTTTGACGCCGTCCGCTTCAACCTCGATCTTGACGGTGCAGGCGTTGATCTCCTCGGACTCGTCAAGCTTCGGAAGCCTGCCTTCCTTCTTGAGGTATTTCACGGCGACCGTGGCAATGTCCATAAGTGAGACCGGCTTCCTGTCGCCTACGTATTCGCGGGTCCTGAGGTACTCCTCGTAAGTCTTTTGCAGCAGGCTGTCGCTGAAGGTGACCTTGTCGATCTGCGTCAGGAAGGTGGTATGCCGGCAATGGTCTGACCAGTAGGTGTCGATCATACGGATCTCCGTAATGGTGGGGTCGCGCTTCTCGCTCCTGAAATAGTCGCGGCAGAAAAGCGCATCCTCCGTGTCCATAGCCAGCCCGTATTTTTTGACGAACGCGGCAATATCATCCCGCTCCAGCGCGGTAAACCCGGTAAGCGTTTCCACGGTCTCCGGAATATTGTAGCTCACCGCGAGCGTCTCCGGCATCTCCAGCGAAGCTTCGCGCGCCTCCACGGGGTTGATCACGTATTTTTTGATGGCCGCAACGTTATTCTCCGAAAGGCTGCCCGTCAATACGTATACCTTGGCGGAGCGCACGAGAGGTCTGTCGCCGCAGGAAATGAGCTGGATGCATTGCGCCGCCGAATCGGCACGCTGGTCGAACTGCCCGGGAAGGTATTCCACCGCAAAAACGGTGCCTCCGGATGGCAGCTCGCGTGACGCGACGTCGGTCTGCGGCTCCGAGAAAACGGTGCTTACCGCGTAATCAAAAAGCTCCGGAGTTATGTTTTCCACGTCGTAGCGGTTTACGATCCGAAGGTTCTCCAGTGCGGTGATCCCGAGAAGGCCGGTGAGGTCGTTCTGAAGGCTCCGTGCCTCGAAGGCGTGTTCTTTTTTCTTTTCTACGTAGATTCTGTATACCATTTTTATCCTCGTGAATTATTTTTATGAAGTGCCAAGTGCAGAGAAAGGCTATAGGCCGGAGATTTTCACCTGCTGCGCGGCGCCGAAGTGCCGGGCGCCGGGTGTGCTGCGAGGTGGCCGGTCTGTGCTGCGCGTGAAGTGCATGCGCTCAGGCGTCCAATGCCTTTTGCCCGATATCCCTGCGGAAATACTTGTTCTCAAATTCGACCAGCCCGGCGTCCCTGTAGGCCTTGTCGACGGCTTCCCTGAGGGTATCTGCAACCTCCGTTACCGCGATAACACGGCCCCCGGACGTCACAAGCCTGCCCTCCGAAAGCGCCGCTCCGGCCACGAAAATATTATCGGACAGCTCCTCCGGGAACGTGATCGGGAAGCCCTTATCGTACTTCTCGGGGTAGCCTTTAGAGGCAAGGATCACGCAGGCCGCGCACTTGTCGTCAAACACCACGGGAACGTCCGCCAGCGTGCCGTTGGTGCAGGCCATCATGATACCGAGAAGGTCGGACTTCAGCAGCGGCAGCACCACCTGCGTCTCCGGGTCCCCGAATCTGCAGTTGTACTCAATGACCTTGGGCCCCTTGGGGGTAATCATCAGGCCGAAGTAGAGACAGCCCTTAAAGGTCCTGCCTTCGCGGTTCATGGCGTCGACGGTGGGAAGGAAAATCCTCTCCATACATTCCGCCGCCACCGCCTCCGTATAATAGGGGTTGGGCGCAATTGTGCCCATGCCGCCGGTGTTGGGGCCCCTGTCGCCGTCAAGCGCGCGCTTGTGATCCATGGACGAAACCATCGGAACCACCGTTTTGCCGTCCGTGAATGCCAGCACCGAGACCTCGGGCCCGGTAAGGAATTCCTCGACCACGATCTTGTCGCCGCTCTTGCCGAACTTGCGGTCCTCCATGATGGTCCTGACGGCGTCGGAAGCCTCTTCGCGGGTATTCGCGATAATAACTCCCTTTCCGAGAGCCAGCCCGTCCGCCTTGATGACCGTGGGAACGGGGCAGTCCGCGACGTACCGAAGCGCATCCTCAGGGCTCTCGAAGACCTCATATTCCGCGGTGGGAATATTGTATTTCCTCATGAGATTTTTGGCGAAAACCTTGCTGCCCTCGATAATGGCGGCCGCCGCCACAGGGCCGAAGCAGGGAATGCCTTCCGCAGTAAGCCTGTCCACGGCGCCCAGACAAAGCGGGTCGTCCGGCGTGACTATCGCGTAGTCGATACGGTTCGAGACCGCGAATTCCGCGATCCCGTCAATATCGGTCGCTTTGATGCCGACGCAGGTGGCGTCGCGGGCAATGCCTCCGTTGCCGGGAAGCGCAAAGATCTCCGTGACCGCGCTGTTTTCTTTGATTTTCTTGATGACGGCGTGTTCTCTGCCACCGCCGCCTACGACGAGTATTTTCATGTAATGTTGTCCTTATGAGTGATTGAAGTGCCGGGTGCCGGGCGCCGACCGCACGTTCCGCGCGGGTCATGGCCCGTGAGTTATTTGCTATGGGACGGGAGTTATAAGTCCCCTGACCGGCGAAAAGGCCTCCGGCTCACTTTCTAAATAAATCAGTGATGGAACAGCCTCATCCCCGTGAAGCACATCACCATATTCTTCTCGTTGCAGCAGCGTATGACTTCGTCGTCTCTCTTGGAGCCGCCGGGCTCCGCCACGTACTGCACGCCGCTCATGGAGCCTCTCACGATGCTGTCGCTGAAGGGGAAGAATGCGTCGGAGCCCAGGGTGACGCCCGTTACCGAGTCGAGGTAGGCTCTCTTTTCGGCGTCCGTGAAGGGCTCGGGCTTCTTTGTGAAATATCTCTCCCAGACGCCGTCTGCCGTCACGTCCTCTTCGTTCTTGTTGATGTAGCCGTCCACGGCGTTGTCTCTGTCGGGCCTTCCGATGTCGGGCCTCCAGGGGAGGTTCAGCACCTTTTCGTGCTGGCGCAGGAACCAGGTGTCCGCCTTGCCGCCTGCGAGTCTGGTGCAGTGTATCCTTGACTGCTGACCGGCGCCGACGCCGATGGCCTGGCCGTCAACTGCGTAGCAGACCGAGTTGGACTGGGTGTACTTGAGGGTGATGAGGGAGACGATCATGTCCCTGACGGCCTCCTCGTGGAGGTTTTTATTCACGGTGACGATATTGCCGAGAAGTTCCCGGTTGATTTTGAAATTGTTGCGGCCCTGCTCAAACGTGATGCCGAAAACCTGCTTTGTTTCGCGCTCCTGAGGCACGTAGGACGGGTCGATCCTGACGATGTTGTAGTTGCCGCTGCGCTTGGATCTGAGGATCTCGAGGGCTTCGGGGTCGTAGTCCGGCGCGATAATACCGTCCGATACCTCACGCTTGATGATTTGGGCGCAGGTGACGTCGCACTTGTCGGAGAGGGCGATCCAGTCGCCGAAGGAGCAGAGCCTGTCGGTGCCGCGGGCCCTTGCGTATGCGGTGGCGATGGGGGAATCGTCAAGGCCCTCGACGTCGTCCACGAAGCACGCCTTCTTGAGGTTGGCGGACATTTTGATGCCCACAGCCGCGGAGGTCGGGCTGACGTGCTTGAAGGACGCTGCCGCGGGAAGGCCGAGCGCCTCCTTGAGCTCCTTTACGAGCTGGTAGGAGTTGAAGGCGTCCAGAAAATTGATGAAGCCGGGTCTGCCGCTCAATATCTCGATGGGGAGGTCGCTGCCGTCCTCCATATAGATCCTGGCAGGCTTCTGGTTGGGGTTGCAGCCGTATTTAAGTTCGAATTCTTTCATGAGTGTGGCTCCTTATTTGTTCTTGTTAATGATTCTTACGTCGTCGTGGCCCGTTTCGAGGTCCACAAACTGCGTGAATAGGGATATCCTGTTGTTGGCGTCGAGGGCGTCCCAGATCGAGCCGGTGAACTCGTCAATATCGTCGCAAACGTATACCCGCTCGGGTTCGCCCTGAAACGTGGGGATCGGGTCGCCGTCCTGAACGTATGTGTGGATGAAGTGGCCGAGGCCGGGGACGGTAGGATAGGCGTATTCAAAACGCGCGCAGGCGGAGCCCTTCTCGTCAATGCTTTTAAGGATGCTCATCCTGTAGGTGAAGTCGTTGTCCTTGAAGGTCAGCATGCCGCTGATGCGTGGCGTGTAATTGGGGGCGTCCGGCTCGAATTCGCGGGCCTCGAGCGCCTTGCCGAAGGTCTTGCCCTCGTCAATGCCCTCCGCTATCGTGTCCGTCTGGTTGCCGTTGGTGACGATGATATTGTTTTTGACGCTTCTCACCGCCGCGTAAATGATGAGGCTGGGGTCCTTGACCAGCGAGGGGTCGAAGGGCTCCGTGTAAAGGACCTTGTCCTTGTAGGTGAATACGCGGTTGCGGGAATTCACGCTGCGGCCCATTATGAAGTAGGCGATGGCGGCTTTGGTGCCGTCGGCGGTCTTGCCGATGATGATGCCCCTGCCGGGGTATGTGTTGCCGGCAATGAGGCTCTCGGGGGTGTTGATCTTGTAAATTTCCATGGTGTGTCCTTTCGTAAAGTGAACTGTTGCCTGTATCTGTAACTAGTCTGCGTGTTGTCAGTCTGTGTGTGGTCAGTCTGCGTGTCGTCGGTCTGTGATCAGTTGTCAGTCTGCAATCCGTCGTCAGCTTGAAATCTGTTGTCAGTCTTGTCAGTCGGCCCGTTGACCGTGCGCCCGGCAGTATTCGGCTGCCAGATCCGCCGAGACCCTTTCGACCGCGGCAGGGAGAATGACCCACTCTGCCTCGCGCATGACTCTCTTTTGGAGGATCTCAGGCGTGTCGCCTTCCTCCACGGCCACGGCCTTCTGCATAATGATCTCGCCGCCGTCCGGGATCTCATTCACGAAATGCACGGTGGCGCCGGTCAGCTTGACGCCCCTCGCCAGCGCTTCTTCGTGGACGCGGAGTCCGTAATAGCCCTTGCCGCAGAAAGCAGGTATAAGAGAGGGGTGCACGTTAATAATGCGCTTGTCGTATTTGCGCGTAAAGGTCCCGGAGAGGATCGCGAAGAATCCCGCCAGCACGATAAGGTCGACGCCCGCTTCGTCCAGCAGGCGAATGATCTCCTTCTCGAACAGCTCCTGACTGCCGCCGAATTCCCTGCGGGTAACCGTGCAGGTCCTGATGCCGGCGTTTGCGGCACGTGTGAGGGCATAGGCCTCCGCCACGTTGGAAATGACAAGCTCGATGCGGCCGTTCCGGATGATCCCCGAATTCTGCGCGTCAATAAGCGCCTGAAGGTTCGTGCCGCCGCCAGAAACGAGCACCGCAATGGAAACTAAGCCGTTGTTCAAGACTGCGCCTCCTTCTTTTTCCACGTAAACGCGTCGGTGATGAGCGGAAGAATGACCGCCCCGGCTGAGTTGCCCAGCACCACCACCGCGATGAACAGCAGCGAGCGCCACGTAAAGGAGGCTGCCGCCGAAAAATAGAACATGTCCGCGACGGAGTGCTCGAAGCCGCTCAGGATGAACACCGGTATGCAGAAAAGCACGCCGATGAGCTTCTGATTGTTTTTGTAAATGCTGACCGCCAGATACATAAGTATGCCGCAGAAGCAGGCCCTTATGAAGGTGCTCAGTACCGTCTGGTTTTCGAGCTTGGCGGCGCAGAGCGCGGCGGCCGTTTCCTTAAGAGCCGGCATGGCAAGGGCGATCAGAAGTCCTCCCGCAAGAGTGGCCAGCACGTTGCCGGCAAGACCCAGCAGAAGCCCCAGCACCTCTTCCTTGCCGTGCTTCTCGGGAATAAAACCGATGCGGCCGGTGTAAAGGGAGTAGCCCTTGATACATATGCAGAGCAGCGCCACCGAGAAGAGCACCGCGCCCACGTACCTGTTGTCCACCGCCAGGAAAACCGTTCCGCCGACGGTTATGAGAAGCCCCGCGGCGACGCCTGACAGCAGCTTTTGGAAAATATTTTTCAGCATATTTCGATCCTCACGTTTTCGTCGTCGGATGCGGCGACGCTGCCGATCACGTAAGGCTCCTCGCCGGCCTCCCTGAGAACATGCAGCGCCGTTGAAAGGTCTTCGGGCGCCACGATAATATCCATGCCCACGCCCATATTGAAGGTGTTGAACATGTCGCGCTCCGAAATATTGCCGGTCTCCCGGATGAGGTCAAAAATGGGGAGCACCTTCACGGCGGACCTGTTGATGACTGCCTTGAGGCCCTTCGGGATGCTCCGGGGGATATTCTCGTAGAAGCCGCCGCCTGTGATGTGGGAAATGCCCTTCACCTTGACCTTATCGAGCAGGGCAAGCACGGGCTTCACGTAAATTCTGGTAGGCGTGAGAAGCGTCTCGCCGATGGATCTGCCGCCAAGCCTGTCGCAGGGAGCCTTTATGTCGCTGTTCTCCACGTCGAAAACCTTGCGCACCAGCGAGAAGCCGTTTGAATGCACGCCGGAGGAGGGAAGCGCGATAATAACGTCCCCTGCATTCATGGTGCCGCGGTCGATTATCTTATCCTTGTCAACAACGCCCGTGCAGTAGCCCGCCAGGTCGTATTCGTCCTCGGGGTAGAAGCCCGGCATCTCGGCAGTCTCGCCGCCGATAAGCGCCGCTCCCGACTGCACGCAGCCCTCGCAAACGCCCTTGACGATGTCCGCAATTCTCTCCGGCACGTTTTTGCCGCAGGCAATATAGTCCAGAAAGAAGAGGGGCTTCGCGCCGCAGCAGATGACGTCGTTGACGCACATTGCCACGCAGTCGATGCCGACGGTGTCGTGCCTGTCCATCAGGAAGGCCAGCTTGAGCTTGGTGCCCACGCCGTCGGTGCCGGAGACCAGCACAGGCCTGGAAATGCCCGTAAGGTCAAGCTCGAAAAGGCCGCCGAAGCCGCCGATATCTCCGCATACACCCGCCGTCAACGTGCGGGCGATGTGTTTTTTCATCAGTTCAACGGCTTTGTAGCCGGCCGTGATATCAACACCGGCATTTGCGTATGCTTCGGATTTTGATTGTTCGTTCATGGTTTTGAATTCCTTTCCGTTTTGGTGGAGGGGAGTTGAGTGCCGTGTGCGCTTCGCGCCGCTGTAAGGTCAGAGGCCAGATGCCAGATGGCGCGCGTTCCGCGCAAGTTTTGGTCTGCGAGTTAACAGCTATGGGACGCGGGTCGCCCTATTCCTTCCCGTTCCAGCAATATGTGCAGAGCTGCTCCTCGTCAATGCCTATGGCCTTGATGACGCCCTCGAGGCTTTGAAAATCGAGGGACGTGAAGTTGAAATTGTCGCAGATGGCCTTGCGGAGCTTCTTGCCGCGCTCGGTGGTGCCGTCGCTGTACTCCTCCAGATGGTTGAGGCCTTCTTCGCCTTCGAGCTCAAAGACAACGCGCCGCGCGATGAGCTCGTCGTCCGTTATGGAGCGGGTAAAATTGAGGTATTTGCAGCCGTACATTATCGGGGGGCAGGCGGATCGCATGTGGACCGATTTGGCGCCGCACTCGTACAGAAATTCTACGGTCTCGCGAAGCTGCGTACCTCTCACGATGGAGTCGTCCACAAACAGCAGGTCCTTGCCGGCGATGAATTCCGTGACCGGGATCTGCTTCATTTTTGCCACCTGGGAGCGTTCTCCGGCGGCTCTTGTGGTGAAGCTTCTGGACCAGGTGGGCGTGTACTTGATGAAGGCGCGCGCGAAGGGCAGGTGGCTCTCGTTGGAATATCCAATAGCGTGGGGTGTGCCGGAGTCCGGAACGCCTGCCACGTAGTCGATGTGACTGTCGAAGCCGGCGGCCTTGTCGTTCTGCGCCATGATCTCGCCGTTCCTGATGCGCATGGCCTCGACGTTGACGCCCTCGTAGCTCGACGTGGGATAGCCGTAGTAGCTCCAGAGGAAGGCGCAGAAGCGTTTTTTGCAGCCTGCGGGGCACGTTTTGGTCATGCCGTCGGGCGTCAGCGAGACGATCTCGCCGGGGCCCAGCTCGTAATAGTCGGCATAGCCGAGCTTCTTGTACGCAAAGGACTCGAAGGCGACGGAGAAGCCCTTGTCGGACCTGCCGATAAGCACCGGGATCCTGCCCAGCTTGTCTCTGGCGGCGATGATCGTGCCGTCGTCCTTGAGAATCAGTATGGACTCGGTGCCCTCGATAGAATCAAAGGCGTATCGGATGCCTTCCTCGAAGGTGTCCTTAGTGGCGATAAGCGCGGCAATAAGCTCCGTCGAGTTGACCTCGCCGCCCGTCATTGCTCCGAAATGGCCGTGGCCCTCGTCAAGATATTTCCCGATAAGAGCTTCCTTGTTGTTGATGAGGCCGACGTTGCAGATGGCGTAGGCGCCGAGCTTTGACCTTGCCAGCAGGGGCTGCGGGTCGCTGTCGCTGATGACGCCGATGGCAGAGGTGCCCTTCATCTCGTCCCACACGTTCTCGAATTTTGTGCGGAAGGGTGAATTGTTGATATTGTGAATTTCCCGCTGGAGCCCGATCTCGGGGTCGTAGGAGGCGATACCTCCGCGGCGGGCGCCTAAATGCGAATGGTAATCGGTGCCGAAAAAGACATCCGTTATGCAATCCTCTTTTGAGACGATGCCGAAATATCCGCCCATTTAGTTCCTCCGTGTTTTGAAGTATTGAAATATCTATGGAATATTGAATTATGGATCGTAAGGTGACTGCCCGCGCAGATTGATGGAAAAACCGCTCGGGTGAAAGCGATCCGCTCTTACTGACGGCAGACCGCCCGGCTGACGGGCCGCGGTTGCTTATTGGGCAAAGAACAGCTCGGACAGCGTCATCGGGTCGATGTACTTTCCGTCCTTGTAAACGCGCATGTTGCCGGAAGCGATCTCATCGATAAGCATAACATTGCCGTCCGCGTCGTACCCGAACTCGAACTTGATGTCGTAAAGGACGAGGCCCTTTCCGAGAAGGTCATCAGCCACGATCTGAGTGATCTCCTTGGTCATTTCCTTGATGGCGTCATACTGCTCGCCGGACATAACGCCCAGCACGATAAGGCCGTCCTTCGTGACCAGCGGGTCGCCCTTTTCGTCGTTCTTGAAGGTCATCTCCACGTAAGCGGGGAGGTCTGCGCCTTCCTCAACGTAATCGCTGTAGCGGCGGAAGAAGCTTCCGACAGCCTTGTGGCGGCAGATGACCTCGAGACCCTTGCCGAAGGTCTTCGCGGGAAGGACCTCCATCGTGGTGTCTGCGAGGTTTGCGCTCACAAAGTGCGTCTTGATGCCGGCGGCGTTGATCTTGTCGAAGAAATATATGGACATGCGAAGGTTGACGTCGCCGACGCCCTCAATGGTGAGTCCGATGGAATTCTCGCCGGGATCGAACACGCCGTCTTTGCCGGTGCAGTCGTCCTTAAACTTGAGAAGGTAATTGCCGTTGTCCAGCGCGAAAACGTTTTTTGTCTTACCGGTGTAAACAAGTTTCTGTGCCATAAAAATAACTCCTTAAAATGTGATAAATAAAATGTGACTGCTCGATGGGCAGCCGCAAAATCTGCCGCCGGGCCTGCCGGGAAAGGCCGGCTGCCTTGGCTTCGGCGGTATTTCAGCGGTACTTCGGCGGAACCTCGCCGGTATTTCAGCGGAATTTCGCCGGTACTTCAGCGGTATTTCGGCGGAATTTCGCCGGTACTTCAGCGGTATTTCAGCGGGATCCCGCCGCTATTCCGGCGGTACTCCGGCTGAAAAAGAATGCAAAAAGCTGCGGGCTTTTCGGTAAAAGCGTCACAGCTTCGCTAAGCTTGAGATAACGTCAGCGTCCTTTTGAAGAACCTTCTCCGCGTCCTTTTTTCTCCTGGCAGTGAGGCGCTCCGAGAGAGCAGCGTCTCCCACCGCGAGAATCTGGCATGCGAGTATGGCGGCATTGGCGCCGCCGTCAATGGCCACCGTGGCCACCGGAATGCCTGTGGGCATCTGCACGGTTGAGAGAAGCGCGTCAAGTCCGTCCAGATTTGAGGACCTGCAGGGGATACCGATCACCGGAAGCACCGTGTTTGCCGCAATAGCGCCTGCAAGGTGAGCTGCCATGCCTGCGGCGGCGATGATAGCTCCGAAACCGTTGGAAGCGGCTTCCCGCGAGAAGGCTGCGGCTTCGTCGGGTGTGCGGTGCGCTGAATAGATGTGAACCTCGTAAGGTACGCCGAATTCTTCGAGCACCGTGACGGCCTTCCTGATGACAGGAAGATCGCTGTCGCTGCCCATTACAATTCCCACTTTTTTCATGTCGTAACCTCCTGAAAAAAATAAACGGCCCACCCGGAAATAACGGCAAAAAAAAGCCATTATAAGGTGTGCCCAGACGGTCGGCATCTGTGTGTAAGCCGGTCACCCTGTTCCTCCGTGGTGCTCCACGATTACTCCGTCAGTAGCAGGGAACCGCTTATCTTTTGTACGGGAATATTTTAGCACAAAAAGCCCTTTGCGGTCAAGCGGATTCGCGGTGATTTTAAGGAAATTTTTATGAATTTTCCGGGGGATTTTTTTGGTTTTTTTTCGCCGTAAAGGGACGGTGACCGCGCTGCTGAGGGACGGTGGCTGCGCTGCTGAGGGAAGGTGACGGCCCGGCTTACAGGAACAAAAACGGGTGAGCAGGATATTCCTGCTCACCCGTTCACGCGTTTTATTCGTAATGAGCCCCGCCCGGGTTACCTGACCTTGTCGTATGCTGCCAGCGCGTACTTCAAAAACTCCTGTCCCAGCAGCCAGACGCTCTCGGAGTCAAAGTGCGCAAGATCCGGCTTGGCCTCGGGCTCCTTGTTGAACGTGAAGCCCAGATCGATCGTGCTGAAGTAGTAATTCAGGTCGGATTCGTCGGCGTAGGCCTTCTTGTTGCCGTTCACCTTCTCGTGGTAGGTCCAGTGCGAGGAAATGCCCGCGTCAATGAAGGGGATGCCGCCGTAGGGAGCGTACTTGCTGAACTTTTCGCGCAGCAACGGCACCAGCACGGCCAGCTCGTTCTTGTAATTGTCGGCATTGGAGATGTTCTGCGCCTCGTTTTCGCCCTGCATCCAGCAAATCGAAATGATTTCGGGAGAATAGCCTTCGCGCTCGAGAACGCTGCAGCAGCCGTCCACGATTTGCACGGCCTTTTCGAGCAGGGCGCCGCCCTCCATAAAGTAGGGGGAGAGTGACGTTCCGCCGCGGCCGACCTTGATGATGAAGAGCTCGTCGTCGGGGTATTGCTGCGAGAACGCTTCGGCCATGCCGACGTCGGGGCCGAAATGCGTGCCGTACAGGGTTTTTCCGAAGCGGACCTTGTCGAAAAGCGCGCTGACGGTGGTGGTGTCGATCTTCTTGGCGTTGTAGTTCGTGGCCGAAGACTCGCCGGCGTAATAAACGATGCGCACGTTCTCATACCCGCTGACGGCGCGCTTGTACGCCTCGTTGCCGAGAATTTTTTTCAGCGGAGTATACTCCGTGGCGCCGATGGCGTTGGACTGGCCCATCAAAAGAATTATCTTCGCGACGTTTTCCCTGGCGGGAGGCCGGGTGCCTTCGGGTGTGGCGTCCCCGGCTGGCTTCCCGGTGCTGCCGGATGCGTCGGCCGCGCCGCTTCCGGTATCAACGGCCGGACTGTCTGCGGGTGAGCAGCCCGTGAAGCACATCAGAAGTCCCAGAAGCAGCGCCAGAGTTACAACAATAGCTTTTTTCATACGATTACGTCCTTACGATTCTCTCAAAGCTCGGCAATGACACGGACTTAAGTGACACGGACTTAAGCGACACGGACTTAAGTGACGCGGACGGCGGTGATGCGGACGGCAGGAGATGTGCCCGCCGGACGCTTCCGTGACGCGTCTGCCCGTCATTGATCTGCGGGGATAATATAGCAAAAATGCGGCGAAAAGTCAATTTTTTCCGGCGGGAAAAGCGCACGAAACGCTCCCGGGGACGAGCAAATATCACTTGACAGAAGGGGTCTTGATGGGTTATACTCGTTGCAACGTTTGCAAAGTGTTTGCGCGTCTTTTTTGCGTCACACTGTTTTAGCGGCCATATGAGGTTTACAAAACCTTGTTTCATATTGAAATCAAAATTTGTTTGGAGGTTATGATTTATGCAAAGTGCGGATTTACGAAACATTATACTTTTGGGACACGGCGGTGTCGGAAAGACATCTATAGCTGAGGCAATGCTTTTTAACAGTAAAGCTATCGGACGTCTCGGAAAAATTATGGACGGAAATACTACGCTTGATTATGACCCTGAGGAGATCAAAAGACAATATTCCATTAACCTCGCCATGGCGCCCGTTGACTGGAAAAAGAAAACCATAAATCTTCTGGACGCACCCGGAGCTCTCAATTTCATCGGAGAGGCTCTCGAGGGCGAGGCTGTGGCCGACGCGGCTATTATCGTGCTGGCCGGCGGCATTGCCGTGGGCGCGGAGAAGGCCTGGGAGATGGCTGAGAAAAAGTCGATGCCCAGAGCGTTTTTCTTCAACAAAATGAACGACGAGACAGCCGATTTCGCGAAGCTTTATGCCGAGGTCAAGGAGCAGTTCGGCGCTTCCTGCGTTCCCGTGCAGGTCCCGATAGTCGAGAACCGTCAGTTCGTGGGCTACGTTGATACGCTTCACATGAAGGCATACAAGTTCAAGGCGGGCGGCGAGGTCGACGCCATCGCCATCCCCGGCTCGGTGCAGGGTCTGGTGGACGAGATACATATGGCTATCTCCGAAGCCGTCGCCGAGACAGACGACGAGCTCATGATGAAATTCTTTGAGGGCGAAGAATTCACCGAGGATGAGATCATTGCCGGATTCACCAAGGCGGTCAAGGCATGCACAGCGGCTCCTATTCTCGTGGGCGCAGCCAGCGACAATCTCGGGATCCGCGAGCTGGCTGATTTTGTGGTCGAATATATGCCTTCTCCCGTTGAGACCAAGGAAGCGGACGCCTTCGACGCCGACGGCAACCCGATCAAGGTCGCGCTTCATCCCGAGGAGCAGCCTGTTCTCTTTGTGTTCAAGACCGTGGTAGAGGCCTCCGGAAGAATGTCCTATTTTAAGGTGATTACCGGTACCGTTAAGAACGGCGACATACTCCACAACGTCGAAAAGAACTGCGACGAGAGAGTCGGACAGCTTTACGTTCTCCGCGGCAAGACACAGATTCCCGTCCCGCAGCTTGCCGCAGGCGACATCGGAGCCATCGCGAAGCTTTCCAACACGTCCACGGGCGACACGCTCTCCGGCAAGGGCGCTTCCATCGTAATGCCCGCCATCGAGTTCCCGGAGGCTCAGTTCAGCCAGTCCATCAAGTGCCTCAAAAAAGGCGACGACGACAAGCTCGCGCAGAGCCTTTCCAAGATCAGGGACGAGGATAAGATCATCACCTTCACCAACAACATCGAAACCGGTGAACTGGTCATCAACGCCATGGGCGAGAAGCATCTTGACGTGGTCGTTACCAAGATCAAGAACAGATACGGCGTAGAGGTCAAGCTTGCCACGCCGAAGGTTGCTTACAGAGAGACCATCCGCAAAAAGGTCACCGAGGAATATACGCACAAGAAGCAGTCCGGCGGCAGCGGCCAGTACGGCAAGGTCGTAATCGAATTTGAACCCGGAGAGAATGACGAGCTCGAATTCGGCGAGAGAGTCGTGGGCGGAGCCGTTCCGAAGCAGTATTTCCCGTCAGTCGAGAAGGGTCTTCAGGAGAGCGTCAAAAAAGGCGTGCTCGCTGGTTATCCCATGGTCAAGCTCAAGGCCACGCTCATCGACGGTAAGTACCATCCCGTGGACTCCAAGGAAGTTGCCTTCGTCACCGCCGCCAGTATGGCATACAGAAACGCGCTGCCCAAGGCGTCGCCGGTCCTTCTCGAGCCCATCTATTCGGTCAAGGTCAACGTGCCCGACAAGTACATGGGCGACGTAATAGGCGACCTCAACAAGCGCCGCGGCAGAGTGCTGGGCATGAACCCGACAGGCGGCGGCAGGCAGGAGGTCGAGGCTGAGGTTCCGGCTGCCGAAATGTTCACGTACGCCACAGACCTTACATCGATAGCTCAGGCGAGAGCGTCATACACATCGGAGTTCGTGAGATACGAGGAGGTTCCCTCCAACGTAGCCCAGGCGATAATCGACGCTGCCAAGGCTGAAGAAGAGGAATAATATTTCCTGCAATATTCGAAGCATCGGCCGCCTTCTGTGACACCGCGGAGGCGGCCGTTTTTAGGGCCGGAGCGGGTTTATGCCGGGGTTTATTCACGGTTGAAAATCTGCCGCAAAAATAGTAAAATGTAAGCGTCTTGGAGAAGACGGATTCTGAATCAGGAGATGTGTTATTATGCCATTGGTAACATCTAAAGAAATGTTTGAGAAAGCCTATAAGGGCGGATATGCCGTAGGCGCCTTCAACGTAAATAATATGGAAATCATTCAGGGGATCACTGAAGCTGCCAAAGAGCTCAATGCTCCTCTTATTTTGCAGGTATCATCCGGCGCGCGCAAATACGCCAACCACACTTATCTCGTAAAGCTTGTTGAGGCTGCCATTATCGAGACCGGTCTGCCGATCTGCCTGCACCTCGACCACGGCGACACCTTCGAGCTGTGCAAGTCCTGCATTGACGGGGGATTCACGTCGGTCATGATCGACGGCTCACATTACAATTTTGAGGACAACGTGGAGCTCACCGCCAAGGTCGTGGAATATGCCCACTCCAGAGGCGTTGTGGTAGAGGGCGAGCTGGGAAGACTTGCCGGCATCGAGGACGCGGTCAACGTGTCCGACGAGGACGCCTCTTACACAAATCCGGCGCAGGTCCAGGAATTCGTCGAGAGGACAGGCGTTGACTCTCTGGCGATCGCCATCGGCACCAGCCACGGCGCGTACAAGTTCAAGCCGGGCCAGAAGCCCCAGCTCCGTTTTGACATCCTCGAAGAGGTAGAAAGACGTCTTCCCGGGTTCCCGATAGTTCTTCACGGCGCTTCCTCCGTTATTCCGGAGTACGTCGAGACCATCAATAAATACGGCGGCAGCATGCCCAACGCGGTGGGTATCCCCGAGGATATGCTCCGCAAGGCCGCTTCCATGGCCGTCTGCAAGATCAACATCGACTCGGACCTCAGGCTCGCTATGACGGCAGCCATCCGCAAATATTTCGCCGAGAATCCGGCGCATTTCGATCCCAGACAGTATCTGAGACCCGCCCGCGACAATATCAAGGAGCTCGTTTCTCACAAGATCACCAAGGTTCTGGGCTGCGACGGAAAGGCCTGACAGTTCGGGCGGAGAGGCCCGGCAGATCCGGAGGAAAGGCCTGACGAATTACGCAGACTTCCGTAGGATCCGGTCGGGTATATCCGGTTAAGCTCAAAAAGTTAATTGAGGCCGCGGAGCCGTAACGGGCAAGGCGGCCTGTTTTGTAAAAGGGCTGCAATGACAAGGAGCAATTGCAATTATGGATCATATTGAAGCGGCGTCTGCCTTGGGGCAGGCCATCGTGAACAGTCAGGAATACAGGGAATTCAAGGCGGCGGAATACGGTACCGTGAACGACAAGGAGGCGGCGAAGCTTCTTCTCGGGTACAGACAGGCTCAGGAGGCGATGGTGAAGGCCGCAAGGGGAGAGACGGACAGGGACGAACTCGAAAACGTCAGGGCCGCCCTTCTCGAGAAGCAGCGGGAGCTGGATCTGAACCCGGTGATCAAGCGATACCTTGACTCAAAGAAAGCCTATGACCGCATGATGCAGGAGGTCGACAGCGTGCTGGGACACTTCCTGGGCGGCGGAGCGGGTGAATGCTCCGGGAGCTGCGAGGGGTGCGGCGGCTGCGGCTGAGCAAGAGACTGCTGAGCAGGAGACCGCTGAGCAGGAGACCAGAGCCGGGCAAAAAGCTGCGGCTGGGCAAAAGACGACCCGGCCTGCGGGATATCAAGACGAAAACAAAAGAGCGCAAGCTCAAATCGGAGCTGTGAAATATGGGGCTTTACGAGGACAGAATGAGCCGTGTCTCGCCTATGATGAGGCACTATCTCGAAACCAAAGAAAAATACAGGGACGCCATACTGTTTTACAGGCTGGGGGACTTCTATGAGATGTTTTTTGAGGACGCCGAGACCGTTTCCAGAGAGCTGGAGCTGGTCCTCACAGGGAAGGACTGCGGCCTTGACGAGCGCGCCCCCATGTGCGGCATCCCCTATCACGCGGCCCAGTCATACCTTGGCAGGCTTGTGTCCAAGGGCTACAAGGTGGCCGTCTGCGAGCAGCTTGAGGATCCCGCCAAGGCCAAGGGCATCGTGAAGCGCGACGTGGTCAAGATCTACACGCCCGGAACGGTGACCGACGACGGCATGATCCCTCAGAAGGCCAACAATTACATCGCCTCGGTGTTCGGACTCGGCGGCTTCTACGGCTTCGCGTATTCCGACGTTACAACGGGCGAGATCAAGTACACCTCGCTTACCATCGGGGCCACGCTTACGCACCTCAAGGATGAGATCGCCAAGATATCGCCTAAGGAAATGATGATCAACGCGGACGCGGAGCTTCGTGACGAGATCAAAACCTATGCGGAGACGTTTGCGGGGACGTTTGTAAACCTTCTTCCGGCGTCGTTGTTTGAGCAGTCGGAGACCGCTGCGAGGGTGGCGGAGCTCGGCGCGGATATTGCCGGGGTCAACGAGTGGGCGCTCAGGGCCTGCGGTGCTCTTATCGGGTATCTGGAGGAGACGCAGAAGCAGACCCTCGCAGGAATTTTCCATCCGGAGCAGTACAGTATTAACGAGTTTATGACCATTGACGCGCAGTCACGGCGCAACCTCGAGATAACGGAGACGCTTCGCGACCGCAAAAGGCAGGGCTCTCTGCTGTGGGTGATGGATAAGACCGGGACCGCCATGGGCGCCCGCAAGCTCAAAAAGTGGCTGGAGCAGCCGCTCATCGACAAGGCGCATATCGACAGGAGGCTCGACGCGGTGGATGAGCTTTTCGACAGGTTCATGATGCGCAGCGAGCTTATCGAATACCTGAAGGGCGTTTATGATATTGAAAGGCTTGCAGGCAGGATATCCATGGGCAGCGGCAACGCGAGAGAGCTGCTTTCGCTCAAGCAGTCGCTGAGGAAGCTGCCGCTTATAAAAGAGGCGGTCGGGCAGGCTGACAGCGAGCTCCTAAAGGAGCTTTGCGGCCGCATCGATACGCAGCAGGAGCTTTGCGACCTTCTGGAGCGGGGCATCGCCGAGGATCCGCCGGTCACCATCACCGACGGAGACATCATAAAGGAAGGCTACGACGGGAGGATCGACCATTACCGCGAAGCAAACCGCAGCGGCAAGCAGTGGCTTTTCGACCTGGAGGCCAGGGAGCGCGAAGCCACCGGCATCAAAAAGCTCAAGATCGGGTACAATTCCGTGTTCGGCTACTATCTGGAGGTATCGAACTCCTTCAAGGAGCTCGTGCCCGCCCGCTACGTGAGGAAGCAGACGCTGACCAACGCGGAGCGGTACATTACCGATGAGCTCAAAAAGATGGAGGACGAGATCCTCGAGGCTGAGAGAAGCCTCAAGAGCCTTGAGGAGCAATGCTTCCGCGAGATAAGGGACGCGGCGGCTTCGCAGGGAGAGGCGCTGATGAGGACTGCGGACGCGGTGGCGCAGCTTGACGTGCTGTGCGGGCTTGCGGCGCTTGCAGAGCGCGAGCATTACGTGAAGCCCGTGATAACCGACGACCGGAATATTTCGATAAAGGGCGGCAGGCATCCGGTGGTGGAAAAAATGCCGGGCTGCGACGCCTTTGTGCCCAACGACGCGATCCTGGACGGCGGCGACAATATGCTGCTGGTCATCACCGGACCGAATATGGCCGGTAAGTCGACTTATATGCGGCAGGTGGCTCTTATCGCGCTTATGGCACAGGTGGGCAGCTTCGTGCCCGCCGACGAGGCGTCCGTAGGCATCTGCGACAAGCTTTTTACGAGAGTCGGAGCCAGCGACGACCTGGCGAGGGGTCAGAGCACCTTTATGGTGGAAATGTGCGAGGTGGCAAATATCGTGGCCAACGCCACCGACAGGAGCCTTCTCATACTGGACGAGATCGGCCGGGGCACCAGCACCTTCGACGGTCTCGCCATCGCCTGGTCCGTGCTTGAATTCATCGTCACGAATCTCAAGAGCCGGACGCTTTTCGCGACGCACTACCACGAGCTCACGGAGCTTCAGGGCAAGCTTGAGGGCGTGGTGAATTACTGCGTTGACGTAAGGAAGAAGGGCGACGAGATCACGTTCCTGCGCAAGATCAAGAAGGGCGGCGCCGACGGAAGCTACGGTATCGCGGTGGCAAACCTTGCCGGGCTGCCCCGTAAGATCATTCTCCGTGCAAACGAAATACTGGCCGCGCTGGAGGAGCAGGACATCGGCAAGCACGAGATCAAGAGCGTTTCGCGCAGGAAGAAATCCGACGAGCCCGACCTGTTCTCCTTCGCCGCCGCAGCTGCCATGAATGACGAGATCATCACGGAGCTTCAGGGCATGGACGTCACCAAGATGACGCCTATGGAGTGCATGAACGTGCTGTACGGGCTTGTGCAGAGGGCCAGGGACCGCAAGTGACCGCAAGGAGCAGCGTGCTAATGCAAGCGGCCGCAGGGTCAATGCAAGAGCAGCCGCAGGGATAGAGCAAGCGGCCGCAGGGATACCGCAAGCAGCGAAAGCAGCGGCGAAAAGCGACAGTCAGGGAGTGCTGCTATGGGCAGAAGAATCTTAACGATTATTATCATTTTATGCATGCTCACTGCATGCGTCACACCCGGCGGATGCGCCGTAACGGAGAAGACCATGTGGTTTGAACCCCCTACCAAAAAGGTCATGCGGGACGGGAAGCCCGGCCGCAGGGACAAGTATACCGTCTGTATGGCGGGCAACGAAAAGGAGGGCCTGCAGGCTGTCCTCAAGTATCAGTACGTGACCGGCCCGGTGACAGTGCGCGTGGAGCCTCCCGTCGATCAAAACGGCAGGACTCTGGGCGTCGAGGTCTTCGAGGTGCGCTACGTGAGCACGACCTACGCGGAGCCGTTCTTTACGGATGAGAAGCTTGTCGGGAAGAGCGTTGATTTTCCGGACGGACTTGCTCCGCTGAGCGACGACCTCATTATTCCCTCAAACGAGGCCAAGCCTTTCTATATTCTGTTCGATTCGACGGACGCCGAGGCAGGCGACTACAGGACCGAATTTACGGTCAGCGACAAGGGCGCGATAATAGACCGCGGCGAAATCACCGTCCACGTGTGGAGCTTCAGCCTTCCTAAGACGCGGAGCTTCGAGGCCGTGGCGGGTCTTGGCGCTTATCCCATAAACAAGGTGGAGAAGCCCGACAGCGACGAGGCGGCGCAGGCTCTTTACGTGAAATACTACGAATTCCTGCTGGACCACAATATCTGCGCCTACGACCTGCCTTACGATATATTGGACGAGCGCGCTGACAGGTACATGAACGACGAGCGCGTGACCAACTTCAGGATACCTTATTCGGGTGACGACGGCACGATCAGGGCCTATTACGAGAAGCTCAGCAGCAACAAGGAGTGGCTCGCGAAGGGCTATTTCTACCCGCTGGACGAGCCGGGCGACCCCGAGGCGTATATTGCGCTCAGACAGGCAGGGGAGAGGCTTTCACGGCTGTTCCCCGAATACAGAATGGTGTCCCCGTTCTTTGTGAATCCCGACATGGACGCGACGACGGACGGCATTGAATACGTGTCGGACGTGGTAAATATCTGGTGCCCGAAGCTTTTCTGCTTTGACCAGGAGAACATCTATTCCGAGGAGCAGGCGGCCTCCAGGACGAGCTTCCGGGAGCGCATGAAGGCCTTCAGCGAGAGGGGAGACGACCTCTGGTGGTACGTGTGCTGGGAGCCGGGTGAGCCTTACTGCAATCTGTACGTAAATCAGCCCGGCGTCAAAAACCGCTCGATTTTCTGGCAGGCGGACGTTTACGGCGTAAACGGCTTCCTCTATTGGAGCGTGAATTTCTGGGATCAGATCATAAACCCCTGGGAGGACGCGAACACCGTGAAGTGGCTTACTCCATACGTTTTCGGCGACGGCACTCTGCTTTACGACGGCCGCCACGTCTCCGCGGACGGGCCCTGTTCATCGCTGCGACTTGAGGCAGTGCGCGACGGTATCGACGACCTGGAGCTGATACGGATGGCGCGAAGCATCGCGGCGGAGCAGGGCAAAGCCCATAAGGTCGACGCCATCGTGAAAAAGGTGGCCAAAAGCATCACCGATTATTCCACCGACGACAACGCGATAATAAACGCGAGAATTGCGCTGGCGAGGATCATCGAGGCGTATTTCAGGTGAACCGCTGCCGGCGAGCCGCTGAAGTTCCGCGCTCCGCGGAGGACCGGAACCGATCCAAAACGGAGACAAAAACGAGTCAAGCCTAAGCCGTCACAAAACCGGCACAAAACGTAAGGATAAGGAGCTGAAACTCTTGAGAAAAAAGCTTGCAATCGATATCAGCACGGTCATCTGCATTATCTTTGTGTGCCTGTTTTCGCTGATCTTTCTGGGCTTCATGATTAACGCCAAGCCCGGCCTTCACCGCTGGTACTCGATTCTGTCCGCATGCCTGTCGTTCGCGGCATTTACCTGCTGCGGCGTGATCTTTATACGCAAGCTGGCTGCTGATATCGGAGGCATTTTCCGTCCGGAAAAAGCGCCCGCCGGCTCCGCGGAGACCGCCGCAAGGCCCCCTTTTAAAGCTGCCCCCCGGGACGTTCTGTTCATCGCGCTGGGAGTGACCTTTTTCTTTGCGGCAACGCTTCTGGCGGTCGAGCTTTTGAGGATCGTCAACGTGGGCGGCACGGGCTTCAGCCATTTCGAGAAGCTCTGGTCGTCACTCGACAGCAGGCACTACCTTTACATTGCCGAATTCGGCTACACCGCGGACACGCCTGACGCTGACATAGGCAGGGTGGTGGAGATCGTTTTCTTCCCGCTCTTCCCGGCGATCGTGTCGGTGCTGGGCCGCATCATCGGCAGCTTCTTCATTGCGGGGCTCATTGTTTCTTACGTCTCCTTCGGGTTCGCGATGTATTTCCTGTTCAGGCTTGTGGCGGAGGAATACGGACGGATCTCCGGCTATGCGGCTATCGTCGCGATAATGATACTGCCGGGCTCCTTCTTCTTCGTGGCGCCCATGACGGAGAGCCTCTTCCTGGCGTTCACGTTCGGAGCGGTCTATTTCATCAAAAAGGAAAGGTGGCTCGCCGCGGCGGTGATGGGCTTCTTCTCGGCGCTCACGCGAAATCTGGGCGTGCTGGTGGCGGCGATCTACGTGTACGAGCTGCTGCTGAAGCTGCCCGAAACCGTGAGAAGGTGCAGGGCCGGAGCCGAGACGACCCGCAAGGCGATACCGCGGTTTATCATCAGGCTGCTCTTTGCGGTACTGATACCTGCGGGCACCCTCGTTTATCTGCTCATCAATCACAGGATCTACGGCAACGCCTTCGCGTTTATGGAGTACGAAAAGAGCAACTGGAACCAGTCGCTCGGATGGTTCTTTTCCACTGCGGAATACTGCGTGAGATATATGGCCGACTACCTGAAGGACCCGGCGAGGACTCAAAAGGGATATTCGCTCTGGGCAATGAATCTCTTCGCGCATTTCGGAGTGCTGGCGCTGCTCATTTCGAGGCACAGGAAGCTCCGCACCTCCTATTACGGCTATTCGCTGGTCTACTTCGCGGTGTCGATGGGAGTCACCTGGCTGCTTTCGGGCACCCGGTATATGCTGGGGCTGTTCGTGCTTCCGCTGATGCTCCCGGGAATCAGATCCGCAGCCGCACTGTTCGAGCCCGGGAATGAAACCTGCGGCACCCCGGAGAGGCGGAGGAAGGCGCTCGCAAGCGTCATAGGCGCAGGAATATTCGCGGCAGTGATGATCGCCGTCGGGGTTCTGTATGCCATCGCCTTCGTCAAAAGGCTGCAGGTCTGGTAAAAGCCTGCAGAGCCGGCGGGGCCGAGCAGGGCCGGTGAACTGGCGTCTGCCGCTCACCGGGTAATGGCTGCTGCGAACAAACGGCTGCGCGGCGCTTTCACGGCCGCCGCGCTTTCACGGCTGCGCGGCGCGGTCGGCAACGGCCTCTGCACCGCGTACAGACGGCTTACGAATATACGAAAAGCGCGCCCTTCCCCAAATTGCGGAAGAAGGGCGCGCCGCTTTTTCTCAGCTATCTGTCAGCTTCAGCCCGCAGCCTTACGGCCGCAGGAGCCTGAGCGATCAGTCCTTGGGAGCTTCTACGATCCTGACGGCCAGCCTCTCCTCGGGGTCGTCGATGCCGTTCTCGGCAAGGGCGGTGCTGCAGTTTTCGATCAGGTCAAAATAGGTGTCCCAGTATTCATCCGTTTTGCACCACGCTCTTACCGTAAAAATGTAAGTGTCGTCATCCACAGCCGTAAGTCTCGCGAATGCGGCGGGATCCTCCAGCACACCCTTCGTGGCGACGGCTGCTCCCAGCAGAACCTTCTTTACGAGCTCCTGGTCGATATCGTTGGTGATCTTGAAATCGAGGTCGACTCTTCTCTGGCCCATGGCCGTGAAGTTGGTGACGTTGGAGTTCATCAGGTCTCCGTTGGGCACCAGCACGCGCTTGTTGTCCAGCGTGAGAAGCTTCGTGTAGAAAATACTGATGTCCGTGACGACGCCCTCCGCTCCGGAAGCGTTCACGTAGTCGCCGATCTTGAAGGGCCTGAACACGAGAATCATGAGGCCTCCGGCGAAATTGGCGAGGGCGCCCTGGAAGGCAAGACCGACCGCGAGACCGCAGGACGCGAGAAGAGCCACCACGCTTGTCATCGGAACGCCGAGAATCTCCACGATCGCGATTATGAGGATCAGGAAGAGCAGGGCCTTGATGAGCTTGGTGATGATGCTCTGGGCTCTTTCGTCAAGCTTTGACTTGCTGAAGGCCTTGGCGATGGCTTTTGACAGCAGCTTGATGACTATGAGGCCGACGACCGTCACGACAATGGCAAGAACGATCTTGCCGCCGTACGTCGAGGCAATATCGATAACGTTACTAAGCAGTTGTTTCATATGTTTCCTCCGAAACCAGAATCAGTTGGGAGCAA
>JAGDAX010000112.1 GCA_017848335.1 Clostridia bacterium
TCGGCGATCCTGCGCCAAGCAAGCTGTTCTGGGTATAGAAGAATTCGCCCGTTCCACCGGGAGCGCGATACTTCATGGCCAGAACAGGCAGCGAAGCAGGTATTGCGGAAGGATGACCGAACGGCATAAAGTTGCCGTCTGTGGGAGTTGCTCCGGAACCGTTATTGGTAACGTGCAAATATGCATCACCATCTGCGGCTTCGAAGTCCAAAGCATTGGCAGAAGCGGAATATTTATCCTCCGACTGCGCAGTGAAATAGCACTCAGGCATTTCGGCAGCGGAAGAAAATACCATTCCGCAGAAGCACGTGATGGCCAAAGCTAAAGCTGTGGCAAGTGCAATCAACTTTTTCATAATTGAAACCTCCAAATATTAAGATAGTCTTTCGGTCGGACCAAAACCGGTCCGCTGACTCAAAAGGCACAAGTCAATTCTATCAAAGCAAAATCATTATTGCAAGCGTTTCCGCAATAATTCGATTTTTTCGATTTTTTCCGCTGTTTTCCGAAATTTTCCGCGATTTTGGCGTAATCCGGCGCATTCTGCCGGCGTTTTTCCCGTTCTTCTCAGTTTATTTCTGCATGTTTTGAGCGCAATCACGTCAGTAAACGTCCTGCGATACTTTTCCGCCGCGGCGGAGCGGTAAAAAGGCGTCGGTTTTTGTCGTATTCCTAAGTGAAAACAAACAGCAGCAGCAAATTCAGCATCAAAAAGCTGAATACCCTGAAAACAACGCCCCACACTGTGAGGCCGTACTTTGTGCGCTTCTGCATTATAAACCCTCGGCCCTTCAATTAATGCTGAGATCTCCGGTGCTGATCTCAGCCGATACTGTATATCACAGGTCCGTGACGGTTTACCGACTACAAATGCATTATATCACGAAAAAGAGTTTGAATCTACCTATATTTAGCAGATTTCAAACTCTTTTTCGATATGGGGCTTTTTACAGGCCCCTATACTGACTGTAAGACATTCCGATTTCCTGACCGAAAGTCATTCCGATCTCTTAACCGAGATCCGGAAAAGCTTATCCTTGACCGGAAAATCAGAAAACCTTCTTCTTCAGCACTACCAGCGCAATTGCGCAAGCCGCTACCGCGAAGAGCGCGACGGAAACGCTGCCGGTGGAAGGATTGGTGGGTTCCGTTACAGGCGGAGCAACGTACTGCGCCTTGTAGTTAACGAAAACGTCTCTGTCCTTGTCGTTTCTGTTGAGCTTAACGATCTCGCCATTCTCGAGCTTGGCAACTACACGAATCGTGTGGGTCCTGCCGTCGGTCATGCCGGAAACGTCAACCTTGACAACGAATCTGGATTCGCCGCCCGCATTGATAACAGCTTCATTATCGCCTTCGTCAACAACGAAATCACCGTACACGGGCTCGCCTTCGTCGATCTGGTATCCGTAGGATTCGATCTTCGAATTCTTGTTGCCGAACCAGCCGCGCATAGCTATCGTCTTAACGTCGCCCTCGGAGCCGTCGATGAGCTGCTTCGCGGCGGGAACGCCGGTCTCTTCGTCATTGCCTTCAGCAATTTTTTCGTCATTAACGAAGATCGTGTCGTAGGAGAGTGCGTCGCCCTTCTCCTTGTCGAAGTCGCGGAGACCCTCGATAACGACCGGATCGGGCTTCTTGAGCTCGCCGTAAACCTCAACCTCACCAAGGCCGGTCCAGAAATCGCCGCCGCCGCGGTGGTCGGTTCCCTTGAGCACGTCAACTACGACGTAACGAACGTTGACAGGATCGATCGAGATCTCTTTGGTCGCTGCGGCTGTGTCGGCAGCGGATTCGTTTTCACCGTGGTAAACGGTCGTCCAGTTCTCTCCGTCTTCGGAAACGAGAACATCATAGGTGTTGGGGAAGAACCAGCCGAGGTCGGTTCCGACATCGGTCCATGCCATCGGAACAAGGTTGATCTTGTTGATGGTATAGACGTTGTGGAGATCGAGGGCCAGTTTCACGACCGCGTCCTCTTTTTGGGCCACAACGATCCAGCCATGCATGGTGTAAGCCTGACCGTAGACATGAGTCTGCTCTCCGTCGGTGGCAGCGTCCTCATTCCAGGCGCCGCTGGTGTTGGTCGCGAATTTTGTCGTGATCCCTTCAGCCTGCTCAGCCGGATCAAAAACGTCTTTCGCAGTCTTGCCGACGGCAACGTTTCCTGTGAGCAGCGTGTCGTAGACCTCGACCTCGCCGATGCCCGCGAACTGACCGTTATTTTCTCCGTCATCGGGAACGACGTCATTTCCGCGATGGACAGTGACCTTGACGTACCTGGTCGGGATCGGGTTGAATTCGATGATCCTGGCGTGAGTCATGCAGCCGGTCCTTCCGCTCTCGCTGAACACCTGGGTCCAGTTCGATCCGTCGGATGAAACGGAAACGTCATAGGCGTTGGGGAACTTCAGTCCAAGGAAGTGGAACTCAGGCTCCACGTGGATGCGGCAGACGTCATAAACACTCTGAAGGTCGATGATGGCGCTTGAATCCATATCAGCCTCAAAGTCGCCGCTGACGATGTACCAGCCCTCTACAGGGGTCGACTGGAATACGTAAGTGCTGAGGTTCTCACCGTCATTGATGTTTTCAACACCCCACATGCCGTTGTTAGACCAGGACTCGACTCCGTCGCCGAGCTCCTCTTCGACAGGCTTGTTGAGAGCCAGGTTTGCCGACTCTGCAGCCGCCTTCAGAGGCGCCGTGATATGAAGCATTCCGAATACGGAAAAAGCCATAACAGCGGCAATCAAAAATAAGATTGACCTTTTCATAATAACCTATTCTCCTTTTAAAATGAAAATTAATACGATCAAATCGGCACGCTTCCCGGAAAAACACGTTCGCCTCTGAAAAAGCGCCGCAAGTCCGACGGAATATCGGCTCCAAAAAACGTCCGAAAGACATTATAATAATGACTCGCGAGTAGTATAACTTATTTGAGTGTACTTTTGCAATTACTTTTTCCGTTTTTTTCTGTTTTTCCTGTATTTTTCCTGATATTTCCGCTATTTTCGCGACAATAATATTACCGCGGTTTCCGCGCCGCTCATACCGCGTACTGTAGTTCATGTCCCGCGTACCATTGTGCATATACCGTGAACGGGCAGCGCGAGGCCGTCGTACCGTTTCGCCCGTATACCGGATCCGTTTCGCAGGAAACTCCTCGGCAGGCTCTTATACCCGCTGCCAAGTCCGGCTTAAATACCCGCGGCACAGGAGAAAGGCCGAATATCCGCGGCCAAGTCCGGATCAAATACCTCAGCGCGCTCGAATACCCTTGCCGCGTCAGGCAAAGAAACCGCCGCAGAAAAACAAATTCTCCGCGGCGGCCTCTTTTATCTTATTTGAAAAGCATTATGAGAAGGATCAGAAAACCTTCTTCTTAAGCACTACCAGAGCAATTGCGCAGGCTGCCACTGCGAAGATCGCAACGGAAACGTCGCCTGTTGCAGGGCTGGCAGGTGTGGAAGGCTGATCGTCGACAGGAGTTTCCACGAGCTGTGCCTTGTAGTTAACGTACACGTCTCTGTCCTTGTTGGGCTCGCTTCTGTTGAGCTTAACGACCTCGCCGTTCTCGAGCTTCGCAACGACCTGGATCTTGTGGGTCTTGCCGTCCGTGCAGCCTGTGAGGTCAACCTCAACGAGGAATCTGGACTCGCCGCCCGCATTGATAACGTCTTCACTGGCTTCGACCGCGAAGTCACCGTAAACCGGCGCGCCGTCGTCGATCATATAGCCGTAGGAAGCGATCTTTGAATTCTTGTTGCCGAACCAGCCGTACATGCCGATCTTCTGAACGGAACCGTCGGAGCCGTCCACAAGCTGCTTCTGCGCAGGAACACCGTTCTCGCCCTTGTCCTCGTTGCCTTCGCCGATAACGGCGCCGTTCACGAGAAGCTGGTCATAGGAGAGTGCGTCGCCCTTCTCCTTGTCGAAGTCGCGGAGACCCTCGGTAACGGCCGGAGCTGCCTCGGATACTTCGGTCGCAAAGATCTCGAATTCACCGAGTCCGGCATAGAATTGGCCGTCGCCGGGATTGCTGACTTTGGTGACGAAAAGCTGAACGTATTTCGCCTTCTGAGAACTGCAGGCATAAGTGAATACCGGATCCTCGCCCCACTCGTCGGTTTTCGTCACGGTATCGGTGTTGTAGCCCGCATACAGGAACTTACCGCCGGCATCGGTCTCCTCGCCCACCTTGGTCCAGTTCGTCCCGTCCTCAGAGATCTGTACGGTATATGCGACCGGGAAGGTGTAGCCGCCCATGAATCCCTGGGGGTAAAGCTTCAGTTCAGTGATCTCATATACTTTGTCAAGCGTGATCTCAAGGAAGAGCTCAACGTCCGCTGTTGAAGCAGCGGCATACCAACCAAGAGGCGGGGTGCCCGTTCCGTTAAAGCGCGGCGCTTCGCCGTCAAACAGAAAATCAACTGACCAGAATCCGGCTCCCATATTCGGATCTACACCGTTGGCGCTGTCAAACCACGCTTCAGCAGAAACGCCGTCGTTCAGAGCCACGTTCTTTGCATCCGCGGCGAAAGCAGACAAGCCGGCGCCGAGGCAGATAACCATAGCAATAACTATGATAACGCTTAAAAATTTTTTCATAATTGTCCTCCATTTTTGATGAAAACAGATTTTTGTGAACCGGTTAAACGTACCCGGCACAAGACAGATATTGTCCTTGATGAATTATAGCATCTTGGAAAAAAGGAATTCAAGCGTTTTCTTGCTTTTTCCGGTTTTCCAACTAAACTTCCGGCTTCCGGCTTTTCACGCTTTTCACGGGACCGCGTGCTTCACCACGGCTTTTCACGACCTTCCCCGGGGCAGTGCGCTTCGACCCGCGTTTTCATTACCTTTCCGCAGGCTCAGGAGCCGCCGTGAGCTCGCCGTCCTTCACGGTCACCGCGATCGTATCGCCGCTCCTTACCTTGTCGGCGATGATGAGCCTGGCCACCAGCGTTTCGACCTTGGACTGCAGGAATCTCTTGAGGGGCCGCGCACCGAAGTTCGGATCGTACGCGCTGTCCACCGCGAAGTTCTTTGCCTCGTCTGTAAATCTCACGGAGACGTGGCGCTCCTCCAGCCTCTTGGCGAGCCCCGCTATCTGCAGGTCGATGATCTTAAAAATCTCGTCCCTTGTGAGCGGCTTGTAGAACACGACGTCGTCCAGCCTGTTGAGGAATTCCGGCCTGAAGGTCCCGTGAAGAAGCTCCGTCACCCTGTTTTCCGCCTCCTCCGAAAGCTCGCCGCGCTCGTTGATGCCCTCGAGAATATATCCCGATCCCAGATTCGACGTGAGTATGATTATCGTGTTTTTGAAGTCCACCGTGCGGCCCTGCGAATCGGTGATCCTGCCGTCGTCAAGCACCTGCAGCAGGATGTTGAACACGTCGGGATGCGCCTTCTCGATCTCATCGAAAAGCACCACGGAATAAGGCTTGCGGCGCACGGCCTCCGTCAGCTGGCCGCCCTCCTCGTAGCCCACGTATCCGGGCGGCGCTCCCACCAGCCGCGACACGGAATATTTCTCCATATACTCGGACATGTCGATGCGGACGATGTTCTTCTCGTCGTCGAAAAGCGTCTCCGCGAGGGCCTTCGCAAGCTCCGTCTTGCCCACGCCGGTGGGGCCCAGGAACAGAAACGACCCGATGGGCTTGTTGGGGTCGCGTATACCTGCCCGAGAACGAAGTATCGCCTCGCTGACCTTGGCTACGGCCTGATCCTGGCCGATGACCCTCTTATGGAGTTCCTCGTCGAGCCGCAGAAGCTTCTCGCGCTCGCCCTCCACCAGCCTCGTCACGGGAATGCCCGTCCAGCGAGCCACTATCTCGGCGATCTCCTCCTCGGTGACGCTGTTGCGGAGAAGCCTGTCGCCGCCGTTTTTGGCCGCGAGCGCCTCCTGTGCCTCAAGCTCCGCTTTTAGCTTCGGCAGACTGCCGTATTTAAGCTCGGCGGCTTTGCTCAGGTCGTACTCTCTTTCGGCCAGCTCTATCTCGCTGTTCACGGCCTCCA
>JAGDAX010000113.1 GCA_017848335.1 Clostridia bacterium
CCAACGATTGATTTTTTTAAAAACAAGGTATATAATGATGCTACGGATTTTCATCTGTGATTTCAAAGTAAAAGGAGGACTCTTTTAGATGAAAAGATTAATAGCATTGCTGGTAAGCGTTTTAATGATTGCAGGTCTGTGCACCGTATCGTTTGCCGCTGACCAGGAGGAAGTTTCCGGCAATTTCTGCCCCGCGGACACCAACACGCCCATCAATATGAACGGCGCTCCGTTTGATACGATCGGTTCTGTTTTCTCGATTGCGGCGCCGGCTACAGAGGTTCACTTCGGCTGCCCCAGCTGGAATGACGACGTCGGCCAATTGACGGTTACGCTCTGGAAGTTTGACACGGACTACGAGACCACCAAGAAAAAGGATCCGGTTGCGGGACCGAAGGAATTCGTTGACTTCGAGGACAACTCTAAGATCGGCTTTGTATTCGAGACGCCTTTGGCTGCCGGAGTTTACTTCATGGAGCTTTCCGATGCTTATGACGAAGGCGGCGCCTCATCAGGCGTGGGCGTATGGAGCTGCGAGGCAAAATATCCCGGCCAGGCTGTTTTTCGCGACGGTGAATACGTCGAGAAGCTGGCGCTTCGTATGATCGTCAATTTCGCGGCCGAAATCGAAGGTGACCCTTACGGCGAGCTTCCGAAGTTCGACAAGGTCGACACCGGTCTTGGCGGAGACAGCCCGCTTCCTTCCTTTATGTACGTCAAGATGTCCAAGCAGGACTTTTCGGACAGGGAACAGATCGACGACGTCCAGATTTCCGCCAATGAAGACGGAACGATGCACGTGGTCGTGCCCGGCGGCACGCAGGACTCCAAGTTCAGCCTCACGTTGGCAGATCTATTTGACATAGACGAGGACGCTGCCCACGACTGCCTGACATATCCTTACCTCGCGCTGAGAGTCAAGCTGTGCGACACCACCGTTAACATGGGCTCCGGCGAAGCATTCTTCTACACGACCTCTGTATCCGGCGCGATAAGCGGTTATGCCGCGGCTATAAGGTACAATTACGAAATAGCCGACTGGCAGACCGTGGTGGTGGATCCCACGGCCAATAAATCATTCATCGACTATGCTTTTGCGGAAGACGACTGGTTAGGCTTCAGATTCGACCCGCTCAATATTACGCCAACTCAGGATTTCGCTTTTGACATTGACTGGATCGCCTTCTTCCAGAGCGAAGAAGCCGCGCTTGCATTCGACGGAGACTTCGATAAGATGGAAGCCGAGAAGCCCACCAAGGCGCCCACCCCGACTCCCACGAATACTCCGGAGCCTACGGAGACTCCGGCAGAAACCGAGAAGCCTTCCGAGGAAACAGCCGCAAGCGAACCGACTCAGAAGCCTGAGGATGAGCCCAAGAATAACAACAAGCGCGGCTGCGGCAGCGTGGCCGGCGGAGCATTCGCGGTCGTATCCCTTGCTGCGGCAACGATCTTCGTCGCAAGGAGAAAAGAGAAATAAAGCCGGATCTTGTTTTGATTGGCTTTTGTTTTGACCGGCTTTTGTTTTGAACGGCTTACGATCATGCTGAATTTTGTTTTGGCATATATCGGCCGGGAAGAACAATAAGTTGATCTGACCGTCCGGGGCTGCGGCTCTGGACGGTTTTTGAATTGCCGCGGCGCGGAATCCCGGAAGAGGCTTCGCGGGGTGCTTTGCCCAATATTTGCGCGGCGATCGGCTCTTGATTTGCGCGGCGATTTGTGCGGCGATTTGCGCGGCGATTTGCGCGGCGATCGGCTCTTGATTTGCGCGGCGATTTGTGCGGCTTAAGCCCGGTCGATTGGCGCGAATGATTTCGGGCGTTCTTACCGGGGTGTTGTCCTTAAACCCTGCCGAAAGCTTGCCGGAGGCTTACACGAACCTCGCGGAAAGCCTTGCGGAAAACCTTGCCACAAACGCAAATTTTCCGTTGTAAAATCGGGCCGCAAGTGGTACAATGATTGTGCACATTTAAGCACCGGAATTTCTTTGGACGGAGACATGTCAGATGCGGCTTTTTAACTCAGACAGATTCACCAAGCCCGGCAAGGGCGTTGATAAAAATGCCAAGCCAAAGCCCCCTTTCATACGGTTCTTCATTGTTCTCTGGAACAAGCTTTCCAAGCTGTCCGGCATCAACTTTATCTACTTCCTGACGTGCATCATTATGATCGCGATCGCCGGCGCTGCCTTCGCGGGAGTGGTGGCTCTTTATGACTCATTTGATACGTCCGTCAACGTAGGGCAGGTCATCAGCGAGAATCCGGCCGCCCGCGACATTTACTACAAGGCGATACTTTTCTTCGTGATATTCTTCACGTCCATTCCGGTGTTTTCGTCGGGGCCTTTTTACGCAGGCTTTACGTTCATCATCAAGAGCTTTTACAAGGAAGAGCCCGTGTTCCTGTGGCACGATTTCATCACCAAGACACGCTCAAACCTCGGCCTCGGCCTCAAGGTCATGATCATAAACCTCGTGTGCGCTCTCATTATAATGCTGAACACGGCGGCCTATATGGTGATCGCCAATCCCTCAAACCCCACCTACAGCGGATATTTTCCCTGGTTCGTTCTTTTTCTGATCGCACTCGTGACCATATTCCTGACGGTGCTCCTGGTGATGCTCAATCTGTTCCTGTACCCCATGATGGTCACCTTCAACGTAACTCTTAAGCAGCTGTACAAGAACTCCTTCGTGCTGTGCATGGTCAAGTGGCTTCCGAGCCTCGGGATGATCCTGCTGGACGCGCTGCTGGTGGCGGTGCCCGTGATTTTCCTTCCGACTTACAATTACATCGTTTTTGTGGCTCTGCTGGTGCTTTACGCGGCAATACTTCCCGGCTTCATAGGGCTCATCAATATGTTCTACGTCTATCCCGTATTCAAGAAATATATGATAGACAACGCGGCCGCGGACAAAAACAACCGTGCCCACGGGGGCGGAGAACAGGAGCAGCTGCCGGATAATAAGCCTTCAGGCGGCAGGTTCGAGAACGGAATGTGGGTCGAGTAGAAGCCAAAAGAAGCGGACTCAGAAGGGCTCGCCAAGGCCGTGCCCGGGCATTTTGCAGGAAGGAACGCATTTGGGCGGTACACGGACGTCTTGCCGCGCAGTATACAGGCATCTTGCCGCGCAGCGTACAGATATCCTGCAGGGCAGAAAACAGGTGCATCCGCCGGCGCTTCACGGGCGGCTCACAATAGCCTTTCATAAGCCAAAAATATTTCACAATATGCTGAAAATATCAAATAATATTTCACAATACGGAATACGGATCTAAGAAATGGAAACGCTCAAAGAGAAAAGAAACAAAATACTTGAATATATCCTTATCGGCATGGGTATTCTCATACTCCTGCTGGCAATCGTCATAGAAATCGTGATTCTCAAAAAGGGCGGTCTTTCGGGCAAAAAAGACAACGAGCCCCTGCCGACACAGGGAGATATTGCCGCGGCTACGGAGGCGCCCACGGAGGCGCCTACGGAAGAGCCCTGGATCCCCGTCAACGAGGAAGGCAACACTATCGAAACGCGCTTTAACCCTCCCAAGGGCTACACGAGGGTTTCGGTGGAGCCGGGCAGCTTCGGCGAATACCTCCGCAAATATCCCCTCAAGCCGTACGGCTCCAAGGCGCTTATTTATTCGGGGGCCGAAAGCGACACCGCGTCCACGCTGGGCGTGTTTGCCCAGGCCGATCCGCTGGTCAAAAACCAGCAATGCGCCGACACGGTCATGATGCTTTACGGGCAATACCTTTACGCGCAGGGAAGGCACGACGAGATCGTTTTCAACTTCAGCAGCGGCTTCAAGTGCGACTTCAGCACCTGGGCAAAAGGCTACAGGGACGTGGTGAACGGCCGCGACGTCCAGTGGGTGCTTTCCACCGACAGGGAAGACGTCAAGGAAAACGACTATTCCTATGAGAATCTCTACAAGTACCTCAAGGAGGTCTACGTTTACGCCAACACCGACTCCATGGCCATGCAGTACAGCCGCAAGTCTATCAACGACGTGAAGCCGGGGGACGTCTTTATCGCGACCTATGCCGAGCTCAAGGGGCAGGCGCTTCTCATAAGCGAGGAGGCGGCGGACACGGTTTCCTACGGACACGCGCTGGTGGTGGCGGATATGGCTGTAAACAGCGACGGCGAGAAGGTATTCCTGCTCATCGAGGGCACGACGCCGGCCACGGAGTGCGCGGTGGTCGAGAATCCCGACGGCGTGTCGTTTGAGTGGTTTAAGATCGCTGAGGACGGCACCTTCGTGAAGTCGAAAAGCGGCATCAAGTGGAAGAGCAGCTGGCTTTATTCGCTTGACGGGAAGTGATCGGGGCGGCGAAGGGCTTCTCGCGGTTTGAGCTTTTCGTGAAAAACAATCAAGACGGCGAGCGGAATTTCCGCACAGAATGAACTCGCGCCGAGGGAGATTCTTGCGCCGAGGGAAATTATCGCGCAGGGGAAATTTCCGTGCCGGGAGAACCGGGCGGCCGATTCCCTGATGCCAACCGTTCCCAAAAGCAAACCGATTCCCCAAAAGCAAACCGTTCCCTGAATTCAAATGTTTAAAAGCAGCGCGGCGGGGCCCGCGTGATGAAAATAATAGTTCCGGAGGTTATTATGGAAATTATCAGGTCGACAGAAAGCAACATTTCATTCCCCATCGGCCCTCTTGCTCTTATCGGCATGAGAGGATTCGAAAAATTTACTAAGGACGTAAACGATTGGATCGTCAAGCTCCGCCTCGAGAGCATGGGCGTCTCGGATTCCAATTTTATAGTTAACGCGGAAACAAAGCGTTTCGCCAACGGCGAGGGCAAGGGTATCATTAACGAGACCGTGAGAGGACGCGATCTTTTCATACTGTGCGACGTGGGGAACTACAATGAGACCTACGACATGATGGGCTTCCAAAATCATATGTCGCCGGACGATCACTTCCAGGACCTCAAGAGAATAATCTCCGCCGCGGACGGCAAGGCCAAGAGGATCAATATCATTATGCCGCTGCTCTATAACGGCAGGCAGCACAAGCGCATGGTCCGCGAATCCCTCGACTGCGCGGAGGCTCTTCGCGAGCTCTCCAATTACGACGTGGCCAACATCATCACCTTCGACGCACACGACGTGAGAGTGCAGAACGCGATCCCCCACGTGGGTTTCGAGAACGGCGTGGCTTATTACCAGTTCCTCAAGTCGCTTCTTCAAAAGGAGAAGGACATCAAGTTCGACCACGACAATATGATGATCGTCAGCCCGGACGAAGGCGCGGTGCACAGAAACCTCTTCTATGCGTCCATTTTCAAGCTTGACCTGGGCGTCTTTTACAAGGTCAGGGACTACTCGAAGCTGGTCAACGGACGCAACCCCATCGTGGCACACGAATTCATCGGCGGCGACGTTGAGGGCAAGGACATCATCGTAATTGACGACATTCTATCCTCCGGTGAGTCAATTCTCGATATTGCCAAGGAGCTCAAGAAGCGTAAGGCCAAGAGGGTGTTCTTTATGGTGACATACGCGCTCTTTACGGGCGGCGTCGAGGTGTTCGACGAGTATTACAGCCAGGGTCTTCTGGACGGCGTTTACGCCACCAACCTCACGTATCTGCGGCCCGAGCTGGAGACCAGAGCGTGGTTCAACAAGGTGGACATGACGAAGTACGTGGCGAAGATCATTGACGATCTCAATTACAACGAATCCCTGTCCGGCCTTATTTCGCCCTCCGAGAGAGTGATCGCGCTGTACGAGAAGGTCAAGAACGGCGAGCCGATATGACCCGGCGGACAGCCGACAAAGGCGGGCAGGTATCCCCCGGCTGACCGCCAACAAAACAATATTTTTATCGATTGTCAGCGTTTACTAAAGCGCCGTTGTCAGACAATGCAGGCGCATTGTTTCGCGGTGCGCCTTTTTAAAATTTTCCGGTTTTTTCCGGACGGAAAATGCGGGACGATCCCTGCCGGTGCGGAAAATGCCTGGCGGTGTGGTACGAAACCGGAGAAGCTGAAGGATCCGGAGAAGCTGAAGGCACCGGAGAAGCTGAAGGATCCGGAGAAGCCCGGCGATACGTCAATAAAATAAACGGTGCGAGACTATGATCCGCAAAAGTGCGGGCAAAAATCGAAGCGCGTTTACGGGATCACGCATTCACGGGACGGCGCATTCACGGGCCGATGCTTTCACAGGACTGCACGTCCACAGAATAACGCGTTCACAGGAGGTTATTATGAGACGCAGAATTACAGCCGTTATAATAGCGGCGGCAATTATTTCGACCCTTTTCGCGGCGGTCGTTTCCTTCGCCGATGATTACATGGACTACTACGAGTACGGCGAATACATTCGCGCGCACTGGGACACGATCTACGCTGACGATCAGATGCTCGGCAACGACGGCCAGGCCTTCGAGTACTGCGCGGGTCACGCCGGTGTGATAGAGGCGGAGGCCTCCACCGTTCGCGTCAGGGGCTGGATCATTTGCGCCAACGAATTTGAGAGCTTCGGCTACGTTATAGAGGGCAGGGAGCCTGTTTTCAGCGCGGACTTCTCGGTGCAGGCGGAGGACGCCATTTTCGACGAGGCCGCGAAGGATACTTGCGACTATGCAGGCAGATTTGACATCAGGGCCGACGTGTCCGCTGTCGACACGCCGGTGCACCTTACTTACCTGGTCAAGTTCAAGACGGGCGAGGTCGTGAGCATTCCCGTGGCCGGCTCGGACCATCTGGGCTTCGACTTTGTTAACCCCGCCAAGGAACCCTCCGGCGAACAGGACCCGGGCGAGGTCGAGACAAAGGAACCGATATTCATCCGCTTCGACGAGGACATCAAGTCAGACGAGTTCTTCGCCTACGGCACCGCCCGCAACCTTATCGACGTTATGGAATATGACTACGACAAGAAGTGCTGGGTGTTCTCGATCTTCGGAGGCGAGGACCCCAACGTCACGTTCCCCTTCGGTTCGATCGCTCTGGACCGCAATTTTGAATATTTCCGGCCTGTTTCCGCGGACGAATACAAGGCCCTGCTCATCATTTCCCGCTTCGACTACGACACTGTACTCGACTCCGACGAAGAGGTGAAGGGCACCTTGTATTACAGGACCGACACCACCGGCGGCGAATACAGCGAGACCCGCAACATTCATTACGTGTACGAGAAGACCTCCGGGCTTCAGTACGTTATCGTTGACCTGTCAAAAACACGCGCCTTCAACGGCGAGCTCGACGACTGCAGATTCGATATGTTCGTGAAGACCGACAATGACTGCCAGTACGAGCTTTACTATCTGGGCTGGTTTGACACCCCCAGGAGCGCCGAGGCGTTCGCTGAGAGCTACAAGGAAAACGGAGACGCCGTTCTCCCGACTCCCGCTCCGACACCTGAGCCTACGCCCACGCCCGAGGCCACTGCCACACCCGAAGCGCCGGAAGCCACCGCCGCTCCCGAAACCACCAAAGCCCCTGACGCCACCAAGGCACCGGACGCCACCAAGGCGCCGGACGACGGCAGCACCGGCAAGAAGAGGAAGGGCTGCGGCGGCCTGGTCTCCACAGCGGCCTTCGCATTGCTGGCCGCCGCCTGGATACCTGCGGCTCAGGTTCCCGCGGGCTTGAGGAAAAAGAAAAGTTAAAGCGGTTGATGACAGCCCTCGTGCGGGAACCGAGCCGCCAAAGGCCGGAGCCTCCGGCTTCCTGCCTTTGGTGGCCGCGCATCGTCCAAAGCGAGCCGACCATTAACTCACTGGTCATGACCCGCGAGGAACGCGCGCCGGCCTCCGGCATTCATCTTCTTGCTTCCAGCCTCTGGCCTCCGGCCTTGCAATTATCCACCTCCGGCAGGTAATCTCATGTACACCCCTTCTTCCTCCAAAACCTATATCGCCATCGACCTCAAGTCCTTCTACGCCTCTGTCGAGTGCATGGAGAGGGGCAGGGATCCGCTTACCACAAATCTTGTGGTGGCGGATGAGTCGAGGACCGAAAAGACTATCTGTCTGGCGGTCTCGCCCTCGCTTAAAGCGCTTGGGGTGTCGGGGCGCGCCAGGCTTTTCGAGGCGCTTGCGAGGGTCAAGGAGGTCAACCTTCAGCGTAAGCAGGTCATAAGAGGGGCTGAATTTGAGGGCGAATCCGACGACGCGAGAGAGCTTGCCGCCAACAAAAAGCTGGCGGTGGGGTTTATTATCGCGAAGCCGCAGATGCGCAAATATATGGAGGTCAGCTCGCAGATCTACGAGATATACATGAAGCACGTGGCGCCGGAGGACGTGCACGTCTATTCGGTGGACGAGGTTTTCATTGACGCGACGGACTATCTTTCGCTGTACAAGCTGAGCGCCCGCGAATTCGCGATGAGGCTTGTGAGGGACGTTCTGCGGGAGACCGGAATTACCGCCACTGCGGGCATCGGTACCAACCTTTATCTTGCCAAGATCGCCATGGATATCGTGGCGAAGCATATTCCTGCGGATAAGGACGGTGTGCGGATCGCCGAGCTTGACGAGACGTCTTATCGCGAGAAGCTCTGGAGCCACAGGCCTCTCACTGACTTCTGGAGGATCGGCAAGGGCATTTCGGAGAGGCTTGCCCGGAAGGGTATTTATACGATGGGCGACATTGCGCTCTGCTCGCTCCGCTCCGAGGAAACGCTGTACAAGGAGTTCGGCGTCAACGCGGAGCTTCTGATCGACCATGCCTGGGGCTGGGAGCCCTGTGAGATCAAGGACATCAGAGCTTACGTGCCCGACAATAACAGCCTCAGCGTGGGACAGGTGCTGACAGGCCCGTACGCCTTTGACGCAGCAAGGGTCGTCATTACCGAGATGGCAGACGGACTGGTGCTGGATATGGTGGAAAAAAGGCTCGTGTGCGACCAGATCGTGCTTACCGTCGGATACGATATCGAGAATATCAACTGCGGCTTTGCGGGCACTGAGGAGATCGACCGCTACGGCAGAAGGGTTCCCAAGCAGGCCCACGGATCCATTAATCTGGGCAGCTTCAGCTCGTCGACGCGGCTGATTCTCGAGAAGACCTGCGAGCTTTTTGACCGCATTGTCGACAGGAACCTCACCGTCCGCAGAATGTACGTGGTGGCAAATCACGTGGTGCCCGAAGGAAAGGCTCCCGTCAAGCCGAAGGAGGAGAGCCTTTTTGACCTCCTGCCCGAAAATGAAGAAGCCGCGACGCGTGACGAGGCACAGCGCCTCAAGGAGAAGCAGCTCCAGAAGACCACCATCGACATCAAGAACAAATTCGGCAAGAACGCGCTCCTGAAGGGGCTGAATTTCAAGGAAGGCGCGACGGCCATCGAGCGCAACCAGCAGGTGGGCGGGCACAAGGCGTGACGCGTTGATGCGGTGATAGAATGAACGACAAATACAAGGAAATTATAAATATGCCGCCGCCCGCGTCCAAAACGCATCCCCGCATGTCGATGGCTGCGAGGGCCGCGCAGTTTTCGCCCTTCGCGGCGCTTACCGGGTATGACGACATGATTGAAGAGACCGCCAGATTCACGGAGAACGCGGAAGAGCTTGACGAGGATTATAAAGTCATTCTTCAGCAGAAGATCAACGTGTTGATGCTGCCTGAGAACGCAGGGACGGTCTGTGAATTCACCTATTTCGTGCCTGACAGCCGCAAACTGGGCGGGAGCTACGAGACCGCGCAATCGTCCATCCGCAAGATCGATAACGCGGAGCCGGTGATTATTCTTGCGAACGGCGTCAGGATACCTGTGGCTCACCTCAGGAGCATTGAGGGGGAGGTCTTCGGCAGGTACACGGAGGGCGAATGAGGGCCCCGGGAGACGCTGCCCTGCGGAGTGTGGCGGCTGACCGGCTCCGGGAGATATATCCCGACGCCGCAAGGCAGCTGACCGGTTCCGGGAAATATATCCCGACGGACAAAAACAAAGACGCTGAAGAAGCTGTGTCTTATGACAAAACCGAAAAAATGCGCCCGGTTTACGCGGCGCGGATAAAATATAAATAGCTCAAATACCATGGATCCCGAAGATACCGGGGATCCCGAAGATACCGGGGATCCCGCAGATACCGGGGATCCCGCGGATGACGCAAGCTCCGCGAATTCCGCAAACTCCGTAAAAATCTAAAATATCAAAAAGGACAAAGGACTTACTGACAATGAACCGGACACACGTTTACAAAAGCGACACGTTGGCGCTGGAGATACAGGGGGGCGAAACGGCTGCCCTCATCTGCGGCGGTGAAAACCTGATGGCCGCGCCTTCGCCTGTCTGGCGGGCGAGGCTTGTTTCGCGTGAAGGCAAATTCACGGAGATCAGCTCACGCGACGCGGCGGAGGCAATTTTTGAAGACGGACGGATCGTATTCTCGGGCCTCCCGGTGGCGGTCACCGTCTGCGTCACGATCAAAAGCGAGGACGGACGGATCGCCTGCGCGGTGGATATCGAGAACGGGACGGACCTGGCGGTGGAGTGGATAATGCCGCTCCCGCTGAGGCTTCTGCCGCTTTGGGACGACGGCGGACTTCCCGGCACTGAGCTGCTGATCCCGTACAACGAGGGCGCGCTTCTCCGGACTGCCCGCAACGTCACGCAGTTCTATCCGGAGTACCCCTCCTACGGCCACTATATGATGTTCCCGAATATGATCTTCGCGCAGTTCATTTCATACCTTTTTGAGCGCAAGGGGGAGAAGTCGTATATCAGCCTGACCGCGGAGGACAGCGCGAGGGCGCCCAAGGAGATCACCGTAAGGGACGGCGAGATCTACATCAAGACCTTCTGCGGCGGCGATTTCGGGAAGAATTGCGGCACGGGCCACCGGATATTATTGTCGGGGGGAAAGGGCGGCTGGGAGGACGCTGCCGGGGAATACAGGGCGCTTGCTATAGCCGGGCTCCCGCCGGGAGCGGTGAAGGTCGGGGAAAACGGCCGGCTTCCTGCGTGGTACCGCGACAATATGCTGGTGATCTCATACCCGGTGAGAGGCGTCCACGATATGGACAGGATGGAGCCAAATGCGTTCTACCCTTATACTAACGCGCTTCCGGCGGTGAAGGAGATCGCAGCCAAAACAGGCATGAAGCCTATGGTGCTGCTGATGCACTGGGAGGGCACCGCGCCCTGGGCGCCGCCTTACGTGTGGCCGCCTTACGGAGGGGAGAAGCCCTTCTTTGAATTCAGGGACGCGCTTCACCGCGAGAATATGCTTCTGGGCGTGTACTGCTCCGGCTTCGGATTCACCCGGAAGTCAAACCTTGTGGATTACGATCTTTCGGAGCGCATTGAAAAGGAAAATCTATTAGAGGCAATGTGCGCAGGGCCCGACGGCGAGGTCAGGCTCAGCAATATTTGTCCGGGCCAGCGCTCGGGCTACGACACTTGCCCTGCCTGCGCCAAGGGACGGGAGCTTCTGGCTGAGGCATATGAGCCGCTTTTTGAGTCAGGCGTCGACTATGCGCAGATACTCGATCAGAACCACGGCGGCGGACAGTATCTGTGCTATTCCCGGAAGCACGGCCACGCGCCCGCTCCGGGCAGCTGGATGACGGCCAACATGCAGAAAATGCTTTCCTCCTGGAATGAAAAGGCGGGGAAAATGATGCTTGGCTGCGAATCCGCGGCGGGAGAGCCCTTCATCGGGAATCTTCTTCTCAGCGATAACCGCTATGAGCTGTGTTACCATATCGGGCGGCCGGTGCCGCTTTACGCGTTCATTTTCCACGAATACCTCAGGAATTTTATGGGCAACCAGGTCAGCTCGCCGCTGCCGGGTACCACCGACGGACTTACGTACAGGCTGGCATATTCCTTCGCGGCGGGCGATATTCCCACGGTGATTCTTGCGCCTGACGGCGGCATTTCGCCTGCGTGGGGCACCAGGGACTTCTCGGAGATGCCGGACAGGGAAGAGATCCTCGGATTCCTGGCGGTGCTTGCAGGAGCCTTCGACGACAGGCTGAAGGACTTCCTGACGCTGGGGCGGATGGTCAGATCGCCTGAGCTGGTGTGCGGCGAGGCGCCCTTCGGGGAGCACCTTCCGGAGGTGCTGCTGGCTTCGTGGGAATACGGGGGCCGCGTGGCGCACGTGCTCATCAATCCGTTTAAGGACGACGTCCGCGTGAAGTTTGGCGGGGAGGATGTTACCGTGCGCGGGAGGGACGTGCTGGTTTCGGAAGGGCAGGCGGATCTTATTGTCGCGAAAAACCGTTATCAATAAAAACTTATCTGTGGAAAGGTGATTGCAATGTTCAAAAACGAAATGAAAAACCCGCTGCCGCCGGTGGCGCAGACTGAATGCGGATGGTTTGACGACCCCCGCAGGATCCGCGGATTCGTGGACCTGCGCCCCATTGCCGACGACAAGACGGTGCAGCGAAATCCCCACAAGGGCTGGTTCTGGCATTACATCGACAACGGCCTCAACAGCCCTGTCTACAGGGACAGGCGCGACCCCGATGACCATATGGAGGACTTCCCGGGCCTCAACCACCTGTACCTTAGATTCGACTGGGCCGACGTGGAGAAGGCCGAGGGCGTATACGATTTCACGCCTCTCGACGAGATCATGGAGGAATGGGCCCCCTTCGGCTATACGTTTTCACTGCGGGCCTGCTGCTTCGAGCCTCATTTCGGCGAAAAGTATGCCACGCCCCGCTACGTTTTCGAGAACGGCGCCAGGTGCTACACCATCGAGAGCAAGAACGCGGTTCAGCCGGACTACGGAGACCCCTACTTCCTGGAGAGGCTGGAGGCGTTCCTCAAGGTTCTGGGCGAGAAGTACAATAACGACGACCGGATCGACCTTGTGGATATCGGCACCTACGGCACCTGGGGAGAAGGACACACGGTGGAGGGTGACGGCGTCATTTATCCGGTGGACGTGGTGAAGAAGCACATCGACCTGCACCTGAAGTACTTCCCGGACAAGCCGCTTCTCATGAATGACGACGTGATCGTGGGCCGCATCGTGAACGGCGCCGCGGAGTGCCAGGAGATGCTGGACTACGCCTACGAGAGAGGCCTCGGCCTTCAGGACGACTCGATATGCTGCGACTACTATTCGGTGGTGAACGGCTACGACACGATGCGCGCCGGCTGCGCCTTCAGGAAGCTTTCCGAGAATGCGCCCTCCTGCATCGAATTTGCGCACTACACGTACATACACCCGGAGCTGGATCATTTCTACCGCAACGGCCTCACCATCGTGGAGTGCCTTAAGAATTCCAACGCCACCTATGCCGGCTGGCACGGCTATCCGAGAGTGTTCCTGAAGTCCGACAAGTGGCTTGCGGAGTATTGCGCCAACCGCCTGGGCTACTGGTATTTTGCGGACTTTATCGTGATCCCGGAGCTTGTGGCCGCCAGGCACAACCACGTCACGGTGCAGTTCACCAACAAGGGCTGGTCGAAGGCATACAACGCCCATACTATCGCGCTTGCGGTGGCCGACAGGAACGGGCCCGTGAAGGTCATTAAAACGGAGCTTCGCGTGGACGGCCTGCATTCCGGGGAATCAAAGGCGTACGATATTGCGTTCGATCTGAGGGGCGTCCCCGAAGGCCGATACGACGTGCTGCTAGGCGTGTTCGAGGGCGACAGACCGCTGAATCTGGCCATCAGGGGCGAGCTCCGCGACGCCGGCGGGTTCTACAAGGTGGCCGAATGCAGCGTGCGCGGGCTGTGAGCCGCCGTGATGCCGCGTGGGGGGACTGTGAGCCGTGGTGTTGCCGCTGCTGAGACGCATTCCGGCTCCTTGCAGGCACCGCGCCGGCCCCTTGCAGGCTCCGCGCCGGACCCGTTTTGGTGAAATGTTCGAAAACGTTCGGGAAATAATATTCCCGTTGACTTAAACACGTTTTTGTTGTATATATTGACTGAGAGAATTCTTTTTTTCAGGAGGGTTTTTATGGATTTCTTTAGTTTTGGTTTTATTCCTTTCACAGACGCAAATATATGGACTACGGCTTTAGCGATATTCTTCTCGCTTACGGCGGCCGCCGTCGCGGTTCTTTTCCTGCTCCTTATCATGCCCGAGAAGAAGCGTAAGAGGCAGAACAAGTTCTTCGGATTTATTTCCGACTTTCTGAATTTCAAGAAGTCCTATATTGAGAAGCTTCTTAAGGCCTTCTACATTTTTACGACCGTATTCTCGATACTGATGGGTCTCGTTGAGATCTGGTTCGATTTTGTGGGCGGCTTTTTCGCGATACTCATCGCTCCTTTCGCGCTGAGAGTTGTATACGAGCTGGTCATGCTCCTGGTCAAGCACGTCAGAAACACCCAGGACATCAGGGACAAGCTCTGCGGCGCGGATAAGGTCGAAGAGCCGGCAGAGCCCGTGGAGCCCAGAATCGTATTCTGCTCAAAGTGCGGTACTCGCTATGACGCCAATCAGGGCGGATGCCCCAACGGCTGCGAGCAATAAGCAATCGATAAGCAATAAGCAATTAATGCAATTGCTGCAAAAGCCGTGGGATTTCGGGCCTGCGGCTTTTTGAAAATATCGGGGATGAGCGTGCCCCGAAGAATTCAATTGGCGCGCAATGATTGGCAGCAATGGCTCGCAATTGACGCGCTCAATTAACGCTTGAGAAAAAAATACGCAACGGCTACAATATAACACGGCGGCGCGGCGAATTCCGCACGTCTGTAAGTGCCGTCTTGAGTATCTTTAAGGGGTTTTATATGTGGTTAGTGTTTGCCCTTGTATGCTTCTTCGCATGGGGCGCCGCGGATCTGTTCTATAAAAGAGGCGCAGTCGAAAACGAAAAGCTGAGCCATCTTAAAACGTCTGTCATTGTCGGGCTTGTCATGGGCGTGACGGCAATCGTTACGCTGCTCGTCAAGAACGTGAATTACGATTTCAGAAACCTGCTGGTCTATCTGCCGGTGTCTTTCTTCTACATCTCGTCGATGACGGTCGGATATTTCGGCCTCAGGTATCTGGAGGTCTCCGTGTCTTCGCCGGTGCAAAACGCCAGCGGCGCGGTAAGCGCGATCCTGCTGATGATATTCCTGCAGGAGCTTCCCGGCATACCCGACATAGTGTCGATGGTGCTCATAACGGCGGGCGTGGTATTGCTGGGCATTCTCGAGCGGAGAAAAGAGGTCCGGTACCTCGAGGAACACGAGCGCAAATACAAAATAGGCTTCATCGCCTTTATGATGCCGATCTTCTATTGCATTCTCGACGCGCTGGGCACCTTCCTGGACGGGTACTATCTGGACGACTGGGAGAGGTCGCCGCTCATCGGGGTGACGGAGGACAATATCGAGGACGTGGCGAACGTATCGTATCAGCTGACGTTTCTTATTGTCGCGCTGATACTGCTCTTCTACATTCTGGTGATCAAGAGGGAGAAGTTCGTGATAAAGCAGCAGGGCAACCGCCTTGTGGCGGCGCTTTTTGAGACCGGCGGCCAGCTGGCTTACGTTTACGCCATGAGCGGCAACGGAATCGTGGCGGCTCCGGTGGTGGCCAGCTATTGCGTGTTCAGCATGATACTGGGGCGCATTTTCCTCAAGGAGAAGCTCACCTGGAAGCAGTATCTCGCCATCGGTTTGGTGGTGGCGGGAATCGTTATTCTCGGTGTCCTGGAAGGCCTCGACGTCGCGCAGGAAGCCGAGGAAGCCGTGACGGCCCTGCTGCAGGCGGGCTGAGAAGCGCCACGGTGATCAAGGAATAATGAAGCGCCACAGTGATTAAGGAATAATGAAGCGCCGCACTTGAGTCAAAGAGCGCCGCATTTGAGTCAGGAAACGCCGCACTTGAGTCAGAGAGCGCCGCACTTGAGTCAGGAAGCGCCGCATTTGACAAAGACGCCGCCCCCGAAGCCGAGGGCTTTGCATGACTTGCCAATGGAGAGATAATTATGAAAAAGAAGCTTGAACAGATAAAAGGCAGCGCCACGGGGAGCTTTATTGTCGTGGCTGTCGCGTATCTGGTGGCCGCAGTTGTCGGAATTCTCCTTTACAGATTTCTGAACGGATTTTCGGACGCTTACATAAGCGCCGCCAACGAAGGCCGGCTGCCGTTTAAAATCGACCCGATGAACGATTTCGCCTGGTGGATCAATCTGTTTATCGCCGACGTGGCGGCGACGGTCGTTGTGTTCATCTTCAGCCTGATATTCAGGAACGCATCCGTCTACGACCCGTATTGGAGCGTGCAGCCGCTCGTTATTCTCGGGGCGCTGTCCTTCGAGAGCCCTATGAGCCTGCCCAAATTCGCGCTCATGCTCGCGATCTTTGTCTGGGGCATCAGACTCACCGCTAACTGGGCGGTCAACTTCGGCAACCTCAACCACGAGGACTGGCGCTACGTGATGCTGCGCGACAAGACCGGCAAGCTCTACCCGATCGTCAACTTTCTGGGCATCCATATGTTCCCCACCGTGGTGGTTTACCTCTGCACAATGCCCGCGGCGGTGTTTGTGGTAAGAAACGTCAGACCTGGCCCGCACGTCGGAATTTACGTCGCTTCGGCGGTGTGCATTCTCGTGGCCATGTGCCAGGGAATCGCGGACCTTGAGATGCGCAGCTTCCGCAGGAATAAAACCGGCTCCTTCATAAGAACCGGGCTCTGGAAGTATTCCCGGCACCCCAATTATCTCTGCGAGATCCTCATGTGGTGGAGCGTGGCGCTGGGCGTCGTTTCGGTGTTCCCGGAGATCTGGATGTTCCTCATTATCGGCGCCGCCGTCAACACGGTAATGTTCCTGGTCATCAGCATCCCTATGGCCGACAAGAGGCAGTCGCAAAAGCCGGGCTTCGAGGAGTACAAGAAGTCTACCCGAATGCTGCTGCCGATTCCGAGGTTTAAGTGAGCTTTGAGCGACGAGTGCCGGGAGCAAGGCCGGAGGCCGGAGGCCAGAGACTTCGGCAGATGGTGAAGGAAAAGGCACCCGCTTTGCAGAAGATATCCATAGGGGCAAAGGTCTGCCCAATAATTCAATTCATTTGCAGAATATGGGAAAGGACGACTTGTCGCTACAGGCGGCGCGTCTTGACCCGTATTCTGCTTTTTCGTTGGAAGGATTCCTTCGTGGATTTACCCGGCTCCGGGCAACAGCGCGAAGCGCCCTCCGGCCTTTTGCTTTTGGCCTCCGGCCTCTCTTAGCACCCGGCCCATCATGGTTCTACTCCCGTTTCCGTAATACTTATGCTTGATCGTCGAAGGCATTTATTCCACGGTGATCTTGACATGCGCCTCGCAGCGGCGAGATTTTAAGGCAAAACCGGCAAAATAGCGCCTTTAAGGCGTTTTTGCCAGGCGAGACAAGCCTATCACGCCGCACTCATGTCAAGAACCTTTCGCGGCATAAACGCCATTTCGACGAATCCATTAC
>JAGDAX010000012.1 GCA_017848335.1 Clostridia bacterium
TCTCATGTTTTTTGATAACAGCTGCAACGCCCGAATCATCAAGAAAACGGAAATAACGATCAAACAATGACCGTTCCTCCTTCTTAAGGTCGAAGGGACTGAAGAAATGTTGTTGTCGTGATGAGAATTCGTTCATGATAGACCTCCATTACTGCAGAAATCTATCATAAAACACGTAAAAAAGGTACTTTTTTGTCTTTTTGACAACAAAAAAGAGGCTGTTAGGTTCCTGGCTGAATTGCCAGTTTTTTAACAGCCCCCGTTTCTCATGCGGCAAGGCGCCCGCGAGGGGCGCCCTGCTTGTATTATCGGGCCTTTAAAAAGGCTGTTTTATCGAAGATCAGAAAAATCTTTTCTTCTTAAGAACTACTGTCGCAAGCAGAGCCAGCACGGCAATGATTGCAAAAACAGCAACGGAAGCGTCGCCGGTATCGACGGGAGTAGTCGGCGTGCCGGGCGTATCGTCGCCGGGGTCAACGGGCGTGTCGTCGCCGGGATCAACGGGCGTATCGTCGCCGGGATCAATAGTAATAACGTCCTGTCCCTCTGCAAGCAAAAGCTTTACGGCAACCTTGGGATAGAAGTCTGCTTCGTCGCCGTTCTGGAACACTTCAGCGTCTCCGTCGATAGCGGAGTATGACCAGAAGCCGATGTCCATATCGCCGATAGAAGTAAACTCTATCATATACGTGCCGGCCGGAGCCTTCTTGTCAAAAGCGAAAACGAGGTCTTTGTTATCTCTATGGTCACGAACTTCCTTGGAGAGAAGAACCGGTCCTGCGACGGTGGAGTCGTAGTCGCCTTCCCAGACATAAACGTCTGCAACCGCATCGCTTCCGTCGCCCTGATTACTCCAGGTGGGGCTGGCAAGTCCGCGCACCTCGGCAAGAACGTAGTCCTCAGGAACGGTGACAACTACCGCGATAGAACCGTCTTTAAGGTTGACCGGGTTGCCGTCAGCGGTGCCGGAGTAAGGGGAAACAGTCTTCTCCGCAGGAAGAATGCCCTGATCGACGAAGCCGTTTCCGCTGTCTGTTGTCCAGAGACCGAACATAATGTGTCCGCGCTCATTGGTGATATAGCCGTCCGGGAGCTGGCCCGCGCCATAGGCAAAGAAAGCATACAGCCCATCGGGAACACTGAATACGAACTTGTACGCTCCTGCGGGAAGTGTTTTGCCGAAATCGACTTCAACGTCAGCGACGTCACCGGAGTTCAGCGCCGCATTGTACAGCTCAAAGGAGCCTGTAAAAACAGAGTTGTCTCCGGAGAAAACTTCCATAGTAACCACAGCATGTATAGTTGCCCAGATCTTGGGGAAGATCACCTTGCTGAAGCTGACGTCGGTTTTGAATCCGACAGAACCCGTATTGGGACAGTCATTTCCGATTCTGAACGTCTCGCCGAAGGGAGAATCGAGATCGGCAGCGCCTGTGTGATTCCAGACGTAATGACCGTCGTCAGCAAAGGCGCTGACTGCCGCGAGAGTGAAAACCATCGCGACGGTGATCATTAAAGCAATAACCTTTTTCATATTTACCTCCTGAAATTGGATAACACTTCTGTGCAAAAAAGCACCTAACTGTCTAATTCAAAGATATTGTACATCTTTTAACGTACTGAGTCAACATCAATCCGGCAGGTTTTACTGTCATTCCGAATCAAAAACGCTCGAAAACAGCCAAAAAAGCGCGAAGCGTCGATTATCGCTCAAGAGCAGCATTGGTCGAAAATACGAAAAAATCCGCAAGATCCAAAATCATCTGTAAAATTCAAAATGTGTGTATAAATCCGAAAATTTCTGCGGTTACTGCGCGGAGATCCGGCTTCAGTCAGCCTGCCCGGATCCCTGACCGGGGCGGTCTGCGGTCGAACTCCGGCGGTCTGCGGCCGGTCTCCTCCCCTCGGAATGTGATTCGCGGCAGCTCACGGCGTCAAGGCATAAAAAAGCCCGGCCGGCCACGGCAATTCCTGCCGCAATACCTTCCGGGCATGTCTTATAACAAAAAGCTTACTGTCGGATTAAGCCTTTCCGACCGCTGTCAAAGCAGCTGTTCAGCCGGATCCCGCCTCTGTCAAAGCAGTTCTCCGGTACGGACCCTGCCGCGACGGGGCAGCAGGCTCAATAATTGTCGCGCTTCTGATAGTGCGTGTGCAGGTCGTGGTGCGCCTTCTCGCTGCCGGGCTTTCCGTAGAACTCGCTGTAGAGAGCCTTGATGGCGGGATTCTCGTGGGACTTGCGGATGGGCATCTCGAGGTCCTCGGCATAGGATGCCTTGGCGCGAATTGCCCTCAGATCAACCCAGCTCCGCACGCAGGAGGGCTGGATCACCTGGCCGCCGCCGTTCACGCAGCCGCCGGGGCATGCCATGACCTCGATGAAGTCGTACTGCGCTTCGCCGGCGCGTATGCTCTCGAGAAGCTTCCTGGCGTTGCCGAGGCCGCTTACCACGGCCACTCTGACGGTGCGTCCGTTGATCGAGACCTCAGCAGTCTTGGTGCCCTCGACGCCTCTTACCGCGTGGTAGTCGATATCCTTGAGATCCTCGCCCGTGAGAACGTCAGCCACTGTGCGGAGGGCGGCCTCCATGACGCCGCCGGTGGCTCCGAAAATAACGCCCGCGCCGGAAGCAGCGCCCATGGGGTCGTCAAACTCTGAATCCGGAAGGTTTGTAAAATCGATGCCGTTCTCCTTGATCATCGCGGCAAGCTCTCTGGTGGTGATAACCGCGTCCACGTCCGCGAAGCCGGAGGAATTCTTCATCTCGTCCCTCTTGGCCTCGAATTTCTTGGCGGTGCAGGGCATCACGGACACCATAAATATCTTAGCGGGGTCGATGCCCTCCTTGCCTGCAAAATAAGTCTTGACGACCGCGCCGAACATCTCGTGGGGCGACTTGCAGGAGGAAAGATTGTCGAGGAAATCCGGGAAGTTGTGCTCGCAGAATTTGATCCAGCCCGGGCTGCAGGAGGTGATCATCGGCAGCTTGCCGCCGTTCTGAAGCCTCTCTATAAGCTCGGTGCCCTCCTCCATGATGGTGAGGTCCGCTCCGGTGTCGGTGTCGAACACCTTGTCGACGCCGAGGCGCCTGATGGCGGTGACCATCTTGCCGGTGGGACGGGAGCCTATGGGCATGCCGAAGGCCTCTCCGATGGAGAAACGCACGGCGGGTGCAGTCTGGAACACCACGTATTTATCCGGGTCGTTGATGGCCTCGTAGACCTTGTCCTTCTCGGACTTCTCGGTAAGAGCACCCACGGGGCAGACGGCGATGCACTGTCCGCAGTTGACGCAGGGAGTCTCGGCGAGATTCTTGCCGAAGGGCGACGCCACGACGGTTCTGTAGCCTCTCTCCATTGTGTCGATGACGCCCACGGTCTGCACGTTTTTGCAAATGCTGACGCATCTGCGGCACAGGACGCACTTGTTGGGGTTGCGCACCACCGAATACGAAAGGTCGTCCACGGGCTGAAGCTCGCGCCCGCCAAGCTCCGGGAATTTGATCCCGGTTACGCCCAGCTCCGAGGCCAGCGTCTGCAGCTCGCAGTTCTGTGAGCGCACGCACTCGAGGCAGCTCCTGTCATGGTTCGAAAGGATGAGCTCGAGGGTTATCTTGCGGGACTTCCTTACGGCCGCGGAATTGGTGATGACCTCGAGACCCTCGCTGACGGGGTACACGCAGGCCGCCTGAAGAGCTCTCGCGCCCTTGATTTCCACGACGCACATACGGCAGGCGCCTATTTCGTTGACGTCCTTGAGGAAGCAAAGCGTCGGTATCCTGACCCCGGCTGCCCTTGCGGCTTCCAGGATGGTGGTTCCCTCGGGAACCGTCACGGCGATTCCGTCAATTTTAAGATTAATCATTTTCATAGCTCCAGCACCTCTCAATTCTTCGAAACCGCACCGAATTTGCATCCGCTCATGCAGACGCCGCACTTCACGCACTTTTTGGAATCAATAACCAGGGACGGAAGCTTGTGCCCGGGAGCCACGTAGTCAGTTTTCGAGATCGCGTCAACGGGGCAGTTGCGTGCGCACTTGCCGCAGCCGATGCATTTTTCCTTGTCGATATTGTATTGCAGGAGAGACTTGCAGACGCCGGCGGGGCACCTCTTGTCCACGACGTGGGCAACGTACTCGTCCTTGAAGTAGCGGAGGGTCGAAAGCACCGGGTTGGGCGCCGTCTGGCCCAGGCCGCAGAGCGCGGAGGACTTGATGGCGTCCGCCAGCTCGTAAAGGTCGTCAATGTCGCTGAGCTCGCCTTCGCCGCGGGTGATCTTGTCGAGAATATCATACATTCTCTTGGTGCCTATCCGGCAGGGCGGGCACTTGCCGCAGGATTCCTCCACCGTAAACTCCAGGAAGAATTTGGCGATGTCCACCATGCAGGTGTCCTCGTCCATCACGATAAGACCGCCGGAGCCCATCATGGAGCCGATCTGCGTCAGCGAGTCGTAGTCGATGGGTGTGTCGATAAGCGAGGCCGGTATGCATCCGCCGGAGGGGCCGCCTGTCTGGGCCGCCTTGAACTGCTTGCCGTTGGGGATGCCGCCGCCGATGTCGTATACGATCTCGCGAAGAGTCGTTCCCATGGGGACCTCCACGAGGCCGGTGTTTTTGATCTTGCCGCCCACCGCGAATACCTTGGCGCCCGGGCTCTTCTCGGTGCCTATGGACTTAAACCAGTCGGCGCCCTTGAGTATGATCTGGGGCACGTTGGCGTAGGTTTCAACGTTGTTTAATATCGTAGGCTCCGCGAAAAGGCCCTTGACAGCCGGGAAAGGCGGTCTCGGCCTGGGCTCGCCTCTGTGGCCCTCGACGCTGGTCATAAGAGCGGTCTCCTCGCCGCACACAAAAGCGCCCGCGCCCAGCCTCAGCTCGATACGGAACGAGAAATCCGTCCCGAAAATACCGTCTCCGAGTATTCCGTATTCCTCGGCCTGGCGAATGGCTATGTCAAGCCTCTCGATGGCCGTCGGGTACTCGGCTCTTACGTAAATGTACCCCTGGCCGGCGCCGATCGCGTACCCGGCAATGGCCATGGCCTCCAGCACCTCGTGTGGGTCGCCCTCCAGCACGCTCCTGTCCATAAACGCTCCCGGGTCGCCCTCGTCGGCGTTGCAGCAGACGTACTTAACGTCGGAAACACTGTTTTTGGCAAAAAGCCACTTTCGTCCCGTGGGGAAGCCCGCGCCGCCTCTGCCTCTCAGGCCCGAATCGGTCATGACCTTTATGACGTCGTCCGGCGTCATTTCGGTCAGCGCCTTCGCAAGCGCCTGATATCCGCCCGCGGCAACGTATTCCTCGATGTCCTCGGGGTTGATGCGTCCGCAGTTGTGCAGAGCAATGCGCATCTGCTTACGGAAAAATACGCCGGCCTCAAGGTCCTCGTCCGTGACGTCGCCCTCGCCTTCGCGGGCCTCGGGATTCTCGAGAAGCCTTCTCACGATGCGGCCGTTCATTATATGCTCCGTGACGATCTCCTCGATATCGGAAGCCTCGACTCTGCAATACATGGCATCCTCAGGGTAGATGACCACGATCGGTCCCTCGGCGCAAAGGCCGAAGCAGCCGGTCTTCACGATCTGCACGTCGTCCTGAAGGCCGTACTTCGCGATGATCCTCTCGAATTCTTCACGCAAAACGTCCGAGCCCGAAGATTTGCAGCCCGTACCTGCGCAGCAAAGCACGTGTACCCTGTAAGTCTTTTCGTCGCCCGGGGAAATCTCAGGAGCGGCCCTCCCGGCAAGCTCCGGAATGCGCCCTTCGAAAACTTTCTTTCTGACAGCAATCTTCGGAAGAGCCTTTATTCTCAGCTCGTTCAGTTCTTTTACTGTAATCATCAATCATAGTCCTCGCTTTAATCTCTATATTTGGCAAGAATTCCCGGAATGTCATCCGGCTCCTTCTTACCGTAAACGTCTTTATTTATGGTAAACACCGGGGCAAGGCCGCACGCGCCAATGCATCTGCAGGCCTCGATGGAGAACCTTCCGTCCGCCGTGCAGTCACCCACGGAGACGCCGAGCTCCTCCTCAAGCCTCTCGAGAAGCTTATCCGAGCCCTTCACGTAGCACGCGGTACCGAGACAGACCGACACCCTGTAGTCGCCCTTCGGCTTGACGGAGAACTGCGCGTAAAACGTCACCACTCCGTACACCTCGGCAAGAGGCACTCCCAGCCCTTCGGCGATAACCTTCTGCACTTCAATCGGCAAGTAGCCGTAGACCTCTTGAGAGTCATGGAGAACGCGGATAAGCGACCCGCGCACGTTCTTGTTGGTCTCTATGATTTCAAGCAGCTTCTGATACTTTTCATCGTTTTCGGAAAACCCGCTCATATTCATAACCTCCGTTAAAAATTTGGCTTGTGTTTGGTTTATTCAAACCGCTCGATTGTAACACATCGAACGTTTTTTTTCAAGAGACGATCGCCGGTCAGGCGGCAGTTTAAAGCTCTTTTAAGGAAAATGACGCGGCGCGCGGACGACGGAGAGGCCGCCGGTGCGGAAAGGAAGAGGCGGTCTGTGTTCGAAGGAGAGGCCGCCGGTCTGAAAGACCGCCCGGGAGGCGTCTGTGTTCGGCAGAGAGGCAGTCAGTCCGAAAGACCGCATAAAAGGCCTCCCGGGAGGCCGTCAGCCTGAAAAGCCGTCCGTTAGAAGCAGAATGCCGGAGGCGGGTTGATCTCCCCGAACTCCGGCTCTGTACGTCCTCCGGCTCTGTGCTCTGCCGGAGACCCGGCTCTGTACGTTCTCGGGCTCTGTGCTCTGCCGGAAGCCCGGCTCTGCCTTCGCCGCAATCACCGCAGCCGCAGGTCCCGCTTTGTCTCGAACCGCAGAAGATTCATGGATCCGAACCTTGAGAAAAGGCGCTCTCCGTAATTGTCGCGGATCTCCTTCAGCGTGAGGTTGGATATCACGATGCACTTCCGCTTTCCGTCGCAGATAATGTCGTCTATGATCCCCGTAAGCATATCCTGGCGCGAATCCGTCAGCTTTTCCGTTCCCAGCTCGTCAAGCACCACCAGATCCGCATTGTGCACGATCTCGTAGAGCTTGCTGCGCCTCTCTTGGGCGCGCTCGTCGTCGCCGAAGTACAGAAGCGTCTGCATCAGCAGCGGCGCGGAAATATAGATCGCAAACCAGCCCTGCCTTATAAGCTCCGTGGCCGTAAGGGACGCCAGGTAAGTCTTGCCGGAGCCCGCCTGCCCGAACATGAACAGATTCTTCTCCCCTTCAAGATTCTCCGCGAACGCCCTTGCCTCCGCCAGATTGCGCTCCATCAGCGGGAGGTCCTCCGGGTCAAACACACCCCTGTCGAAGGCCTCGAAGCCCTCCTTGACGGGCAGCCCCGACTCCCTGAGCACAATGTCGCGGCAGACCTTTTGGAAGCACTCGCAGACCCTTTGGGCGCCGTTTTCCTCCTCGTACCGGCCCTTGTCGAGACATTTGGCGCAGTAATGGCAATTGTCCGGAAAATTCTCGTCAAAGCCGTTTTCCTTCAGGATAGCGGTCCTTTCGGCGCCGAGCCTCTCAAGCTCCGCCAGCGCGCGAATATATTCCGGCGTCCCGGTGTTCTTCCTGAGCGCCAGCTTCACCAGCGACAGGCCCGTCCGGGTGATACCGTCCTCCACCGTCTTAAAATCGGCCGTCCGCGCGTTGATCTCCTGCAGGTATGCCTCTTTTTTGGAATCCGCCTCGCTGCGTCTCTCCTCGAGAATCCTTTCCGCGGCAATGGCGATTTCTTCGCGTCTCATCATGGCTGCGTCCCCCCGTCATTTACTGTCCGGACTGCCCGGACTGTCCGGACCGCCGGAATTTTTCTTCTCCAGATGCCTGAAGAAGTCGTCGTCGTACTGTCTCTCGTTGTCGAAGCGCCTTGTGTCGGACGTCCTGCCTTCACGCCTGCCGCCCGGTGTTCTGCCCGAAGCATTCCCGGAGCCCGAAGCATTCCCGGAGCCCGAAGCATTCCAGGAGCCTGCAGACTTTTTGGCAGCGGCGGCAGCCTCGCAGTGCTTCTTCACGTCCTCCGCGGTTTTGAGGCCCTCGCGGTTCCACGTCTCGACCTCATCGTCGATCTTGGCCACCGTGAACGCCCCCACCCGGCCGGTATCGCCCAGAAGCACCTTCAGCATGTCCATCGTAACGCCCCTGTCGAACCACCGCTTGACGGCGTCCTTCTCGGCCTTTGTGAAGGGCCTGCGAATCCCCATAAGCGTCGCCAGCCCGTCAAGGTACTCGCCGAACGCGTCGGCATTCCTCCTGTCTCTGAGCTTCGCGTAGTAATTACGGACAGCCTCCTCGGAATCAAGGCCGTTCTGCTTCCAGACTCCTATCTCGTCGTTGATGATCTTGACGGTGTATGCCTTCACGCGGCCTGTGTCGCTGAGGTATATGCCCAGCATGCCCTCGGTGATTCCGGCGTCCTTCCACCCTAAAATGACGGATCTTTCTTCCTGCGTAAAATTCCGGCTGTAGCCCATGAGCTTCCTCACCGCGGCAACGTAAACCTTGTCGCTGCGGCTGTCCCTGAGCTTCTTTTCCACGTCCTCCGGCGTGAGAATGCCCTCCGCGTGCCAGCTTTCGGCCACCTTGAGAACGTACTTGCCCCCCAGCTTGATGTCGTCCACCATCTGGCTGCAGTATTTGAACATAAGGTAAATCGTCTCGGGCTGGAAGGCATACTCCCTCTCCAGCTTCTCGAGAATATTGTACCAGTTCTGGTTCATGTTCCCGTTGAAAAACTCGTCGCTGATGCTCTTGCGCACCTCGGCATATTCGCTGCCCGCATCCTTCCCCTGCGCCTCAAGCCTCTTCATGTATCTGTCGTCCAGATACCTCTCCCGGGCATTCCTGAGGCTTCCGTCGGAGGTCAGCACAAGCGCCTTCTCGCCCACGTCGTCAAAGTATATGAGCCCGGCTCTCTGGATCTCCCTGAGTGCGTCCTCGGTGTCCTTCTGGGGAATGGCCGCCGCCCGCGAAATACCCGTCAGACTGACGTCCGCCCCGGCATTCTCGGCATATTTCAGGTACAGATAGACCTTCACCGCGCTGCCGGACAGTGTTTTCAAAAACTCTTCAATAAAAGCATTGCCCACAAGGAAAGCCCCGTCGGCATTTTTTTCTCTCTTAATTCTCATCGTCAGCTAATCCCTGAAAACGTCTTTAGAATTGTCAGCAAGCCCTGCCGCAGCCTTCGGCAGGTCCGGCAAGAACCGTCGGCAGGCCCGGCAAGAACCTTCGGCAGGCCCGGCAAGAACCTTCGGCAGGTCTGCGGCAGCCGCCCGATCCGCGAGCTCCGCCGCCATCGTGCCGCTCCGGTCAGTGCGCTTAATCCACTTCGGCCGCCCGTCAAACCATCGGCGTGGTACCTATCTTGACCGCATGCACCACGAACCGGCCGTTGGATTTTGTGTAAAAATGGCAGGTGGAAAGCGTGAGAATATCATCCTCATAGGTCACCTCCACGCCCGTATCGTACGCCGAATCGCTCTTCAGCTTGTCCAGGAAGTTCTGGTACCTGGCCGGCGTCTTGAAATTCGTCTCTATGTAATAGTTGTTCGTATCGGTCTCGTACGCCGAGAATATCTTCCAGGCCGTCACCGCCTCCGGCGTATACGTGTAAATGACCGAATGCTGGTCGTAATACGACTTGTTGACGTAATTTTTAAGCAGCCCGAACATGGTTCCGTTCTGCATATTGTGCCCGTAAATAATATTGTGCCCCATCATGGTCACCGGGTCGCACCTGTAGTCCAGGAAGAGCGTGCCGGAAATGTTGGTCTCGCCGTCCATGTTGCGGTGGAGGTAGAAATCATTGTCGGGCGCCTGCACCACCGGATAATTCACGAAGGTATTCTCAATGAAGATCCAGAACGTAAAGTCCGGATAGGCCGTGCCAAACTGCGTGAGGCTTTCCTTCTCGAGCACCTGCGGGTACTCGAAGCGGTTTTTGTTGGCGTTGCTGCCCTCGTAATCCGGGTAGGCCGGCGTCGCCCGCTTCTCCGCCACGTCCATTGCCTGTGCGTTGATGGCGATGGTCCTGTTCTGCGCCTCCGCGTACTGCACGTCACGCAGATACTGGTACTCCTTGTCCACGAGAATAATAAGCGCGACGATCATGATCAGGAAGGCCCCGATTCTGATGACCCGCATGAAGTCGAAGCCGCGCTTCTTTTTGAGCTTCGAGCCCTTCTTCGCCGCGGCGCCGCCCTTCCCGGCAGTCCCGTCAAGAATCGCCTTGTATTCCGCAGGTAGCACAAAAGGATATTCGTTTTTCTTGGAATATGAATATTGTTTCATCGTTCACCCCGGAAGAATCTGATTGCGCGGGCCGCGTGCCCTCCGCGTTTCGGTGGTATTATAGCACAGTTTGTTGAAATAATCATGAAAAGAATCAGCCCAAGTGCCGCTGAGCGGAAACCGGTTCGTCGCGCAGCGCACTCAGCACCCGGAACCGGGCATTCACAGTCGCGCTGCGCGCCCGGCACTTAAACCCGGCCTTACCCTGCCGCTCTCTGCGCCATCACCAGCTCGTAGTACAGGCCTTTGCGCGCCATGAGCTCCGCGTGCGTGCCTTCCTCGGCGATGCCCTTCCTGTCAAGCACCACGATCTTGGCGGCGTTCCTGAGCGTTGACAGCCTGTGTGCGATGGCGATGGTGGTCCTGTCCTTCACGAGAATGCTTATCGCGTCCTGGATCTGCTTCTCCATTTCGGTGTCAAGCGAAGAGGTGGCCTCGTCCAGGATCAGTATTGCCGGGTTGCGCAAGATCGCCCTGGCGATGGCGACCCTTTGGCGCTCGCCGCCCGAAAGCGTGTATCCCTTTTCGCCGATGTATGTCGCGTAGCCGTCGGGCAGCTTCACGGCGAAATCGTGGACGCCGGCGGCCTTGCTGCATTCCAGCACCTCAGCCACGGTGGCGTCGGGCTTTGAGTACCGCAGATTGTCGAAGAGGCTGCCGCTGAAGAGCACGGTCTCCTGGAGCACCGCGCCAAGCTGCCCCCTGAGGCAGGCCGGGTCGTAGTCGCGTATGTCGATGCCGTCCACGAGGATCCTGCCGCTGTCGCAGTCATAGAGCCGCATTGCAAGGTTTATGAAGGTGCTCTTGCCGGCGCCGGACTTGCCCACCAGACCCACCATTTCGCCGGGCTTGATGTCGATGCTTATATTGCGGAGCACCGTGTTCATCTCGTCGTAGCCGAAGGTGACGTTCTCGAACCGGATGTTGCCGTCGATCCTGCGGACGACGCCCTGCTCGGTCTTGATCTCCTCTTCCTCGTCCAGAAGCTCGAAAATCCTGTTGGCGGAGGTCAGCACGCGCAGCAGGTGCGACGGGAACGTGGCCAGCCAGCCCAGAGGCTCGTAGATCATGCTGATGTAGGAGGAGAACATGGCGCATTCGCCCACCGTGAGCGTGCCGTTCAGGATCATATTGCCGGTGTAGAGCAGCAGAAAGTAGCTGCCCACCGAAAGGCCGAACCTTATGAAGGGGGACATCTTGGCGAGAAGCACCTCGGTCTTGACGGACACGTCCCTCTCCCTGGCGGCGGTGTCGCCGTAGCGGCGGTTTTCCTTCTCCTCCGTGCCGTAGGCCTTGACGACCCTTATGCCCGACAATATATCGTGGAGCGCCGCGGAGGTGCCGGACTGGGCCTCTCTCTGCCTTCCCATGAGGCGGCGGGTGCGCTTGTGGAATGATATTATCGCGGCAATCGTGACCGGCAGCGGCAGCGCGAATATCAGCAGCAGCCTGTAGTCGTAGACCGCCATTATCACGCTTATGATGATGAGCATCAGTATCTGCTGGAAGAAATTGGGCAGCCAGTTGTTGACGAAGCCCTGTATCTGCCCGGAGTCGCCGGAGATGGTCACCATGATCTCGCCGGTGGTCTTCTGCTCGATCCTCCCGATGGAGAGATTCTGCACCTTGGCGAAAAGCTTCTTGCGGATATCCACCACCGTGCCGATGCCCAGCTTCATGGACACGTAGCTTCGGAGGAAGCTGATGGCCCAGTTGACGACGCGGAGCACCAGCATCATGAGCACGAAGAACAGGAACGGCAGCAGCACCTTGGCGGGCTCGCTTTTAAGCAGCGTCGACGCGGCCTCGCTTCTCACGTAATCGTCCACCAGCACCCTGTTCAGCACCGGGGAAATGAGGTTCACGCCCATCAGCAGGAAGTAAATGAGCACTATGAAAAGGATGGACAGCCAGTGGGGCGTCGCCAGCTCCAGAAGCTTTTTGAACACCTTGCCCTTGCTGAAGCAGCCCGGGCAGCTTTTGGCTCCGGGTCTCAGGGGCTTGCCGCACCTGGGGCAGAACCGCACAGGCTCCTCCCTGCGGCCGCCCTGCCGCTCCTCGCCCGCATTTTTGCGCCTCTCCACTGATTTGAGGAGCGGCACCAGCGCGGCGGACTTTTTGAGGGTCTCGTGACATAAGGGCACAAGTCCGCCGCCCTTTAAGACCGCCTCGCCCGAGAACACGCCGAAATCCCGCCTCATCACGATCTCCTCGACGTCGTCGTAGTCCACGAAGACCCCGGAGGCGGGATATTTATTGTCGGGATAGCTGACGTCCGAAACGAGCCCCCCGTCCAAAAGCACTAAGATCCCGTCGCACCGCCTGTTGTCACCGTCCAGCGAGAAGGCTTCACACGCCATCACCACGGGCTCCTGCCCGGGCATAAGCCTGCCCAGCGCCTCCCCGGCCCGCTCAAGCTTCGCCGCTCCGGCGTCCTGCATATTCTTTTTTGTGCGGCTCCTGCCGGGGCCGCCGCTCTTCGGATTCATTTCAGAAGCCATTCACGTCCCCTTGTGCGGAATAATCACAAATACAGCTCGATCCTGCGGTAGCTCTTATGATCCAGCGCGCCAATATCCGGGATCTCGTACCGGTTCCCGTCCTGGTCCGTGATGAGCAGCCGCTTCTCGTCCACCTTGAATATGCTTCCGTAGGTGTCCTTGAGCGAAAAATCCGCCACGTCCTCAGTGTCCCCGGCCCTCTCCTCCACGCGCCACGTGGTAATGCCGTTTTTGTCCTTGATCTCGAGAATTTTCAGTATCGTGCGAATGAAATACTTGCGGTCGATCTCCTTCTCGATCGCGGCAAGGTCATCCCCCTCGAAAAGGTCGATATCGCTTATGAGGCCGATCTCCTCCTGCGACCCGTTAAGCACCGACACGAGCGTTCTCCGCGAAGAATACGGGAACAGCAGATGCAGCATCACCCTCTCCGGGCCGCCGCCCCCTGCCTTGTCGGTCATCGTCAGGTAGCCCTTGCAGTCCGTGAACGAACACTTCTCCGGCGTGATATAGTTCACGTGCGTGGCCTCGAAGGCCTGCCTGTCAAAAAGGCCCGTGAATTCCCTGATCTCGCTGTCGCTTTCCGTTTCCGTGGTTTTGATTTCGTTTTCCATGGTTGAATCCTTTGCGGTGGTGGTTAATAGTGCCAAGCGCCTTTTGCGCTGCGCCCTCCGGCCTCCTGCTTTACGCCTCTCGCGCTGCGCCCTCCGGCCTCCTGCCTTTTGCCTTCTCTTTCACCAGCTGCCGATGATCTCCGGCCTCTTGCCTCCGGCCTTAACGCCGCTAAAAAATCACTCCCCCAGCGCTGTCGCCAGCATCGCCGCCGTCTTCTGGCGGTTCTCCCCGGCCTTCTCCTCCTCGGCGATGGCCTTCCGCTGCTCCTCGGGGTCCTGGATGATATTCTTCATGGCGGCGGTCTGCAGAAGATACAGGCGCCTGTAGATGCCGTCCTGCAGGATGAGCTCCTTGGCGGTGCCCTCCTCGTAAAGGCGGCCGTTCTCGATGACGATTATCCGGTCCGCGTTCTTGAGCGTCGAAAGACGGTGCGCGATGGTGATGGTGGTGAGGCCCTCCGAAAGGCTGTCCAGCGACATCTGTATCATGCGCTCGGTCTTGGTGTCCATGCTGGCCGTGGCCTCGTCGAGCACCAGGATCCTGGGCTTCTTGAGGATCGCCCTGGCAATCGAAATGCGCTGCTTTTCGCCGCCGGAAAGGTTGTGGCCGCCCGCACCCACCTTGGTCTCGTAGCCCTCCTCGAGCTTCACGATGAATTCGTGGGCGCCGGCACTTCTCGCGGCTTCCACCACGTCCGCCCGGGAAGCGCCTTCGCAGGCATAGGCGATATTCTCGTAGATCGTGCCCTCAAAAATGTACGTCTCCTGGGAGACGATGCTGATATTCCTGCGCATGAAGTCCAGCGGCAGGTCCTTCACGTTGACGTCGTCGATAAGTATCTCGCCCTCCTCGGTGTCGTAGAGCCTGAGAAGGAGGTTGGCCAGCGTGCTCTTGCCGGCGCCGGAGTGGCCCACGATGCCGATCTTCTGGCCGGGCAGGATCTTAAAGGAGACGTTATCGATGATGCGGCGGTTCTTCTCGTATGAGAAGCACACGTTCCGGAATTCCACCTTGCCCTCCATGGCCTCCTTGACGACAGGGCGGTCGCTTTCGCGAACACCCGGCTCCGCGTCATATATCTCGAAAAGGCGCCTCATTGCGTTGGCGCAGTCCGCGAAGGAGTCCATCATGTCAGCCAGCGAGTACAGAGGCGAGTTGAGCATCCCGCAATAGGACAGAAACGCCGCGAAGAAGCCGTAGGTCATCCTGCCGGTCATCGTAAGCCAGCCGCCCACGCCCCAGACCAGCAGCGTGGAGAGAAACATCACCATATGCAGCGCCGGCGGCGCGGTGTTGCGGAAGATCGTGATCTGCCTGGCAGTGTCCGCCAGCCCCAGGGTGACCTTCTCGAAGCCCTCGCATTCCTGCTCCTCCATGGCGAAGGCCTTGGTGACGCGAATGGCCCCCATGGCGTCCGTCAGTCTGCCGCTGAATTTGCGCGAGGAGGCGTGTCTTTTGAAGTGGTAATAGTGCTGCTTGCGCAGCGTTTTGAGAGCCAGCCAGAAGAACAGCGGCAGCACCGTGACGCACAGCAGCGCAAGGTAGGGCTGCATCACGAACATAATGACCGCCACCACGAGGATCTGCGCGATGCTGACCACGTAATAGGACAGTCCGTCCACAAAGAACCAGTGTATGCTGGCAGCGTCCTCGTTGATCTGCGTCATCAGACCGCCCGTCTGCCGGCTCGTAAAGAAATCCAGCGAGAGCCTCTTCATGGACTCGAAGATAGTGACCTTGAGGTCGTATACCAGGAAGCCGGCCATTTTGGCGGTGATGATCTTGGCCGCCATATTGACGAATATCCCGAGAATGCTGACGCCCGCCACGATCAGCACCACCATAATGACCTTGCCGTAGAATTGGTTGCCCGGCGTCAGGACCTTGTCGTAAAAGAAGGCCGACGAGAAGTAAGGCGTCACCACGCCGATCCCGCTGACCAAAAGAAGCAGCCCCAGCATAGTCATGAGCTGCAGCCTGTATTTTTTCACAAATATGCCGAATTTTCTGAAAAGTCCGGCGTTGCTTTCGCAGTAAGGACAGGATTTCGACGCGGCATACATATATCGCCTGCCGCACCTCGGACAGAACAGCTCCGGCGAAAAGTCCTCCGGGTCGCCGCTGATATCTTCGCCCGCCACCGCCTTCTTATAGTACTTCACGAAAAGCAGCAGGTCGTTGCGCCGCGAGAATGACGACACCGCCAGGCACACGAGCCCCTCCGACGTCTCCGCCATCAGTCTGGCCGTGGAGATCAGCTCCTCCAGGTAGATCCGCTTTACGTCCGAAAGCTCCGCCTCAAAGAAGTCCTCCTCCGCGAATACCCTTCCCGGCGCGCGCCGCAGGTCCCCGGCCTTCACCAGATCGATCCTTCCGGTAATCACGGCAAGCCTGTCCCCGACAAGCGCAAGCACGGTTTCCGCGGGTCTCGCGTTTCTGTCAAGATCCGCCAGTGCAACCAGTCTGACGTCGCCGTCACTGAAATGTTCGGTTAAAACAGTCTGATGCTCGCTGCCGAGCCTGCTAATCTGAAGCATGAAGAGATCCCGCAGTCGGTCGAAAGTCAAATCCGGGGGAGGTCTATTCCCCATCAAATCAGGCCGGGTCTTATACCCCGTATCTGCCCGCAAGATAATCAATAAACACGTCCGGGTCAAGGGGCCCGCAAATGCTCTCAAAGAGCTCGCCCGGATCCCTGAGCTGCCCGTATTTCCATATTCTATCACAAAGCCAGCCGTTTATCTCCGTCAAATCGCCTTTTGAAACGCCGCCCCACACGTCGATATCCTTTTGCATTTCCCTGAGGAATTGCGCGCCGTAGGCCGATCCGATGGCGTATGACGGAAAATATCCGACGTTGCCGTCCGCCCAGTGCATATCCTGGAGCACACCCTCGCTGTCCCTCGGAACGTCCACGCCGAGGTATTCGCGGTAGAGCCTGTTCCACTCGCCGGGAAGGTCCTTCACCTTCAGATTGCCCGCGACAATTTGCTTCTCCAGCTCATACCTTACCATAACGTGAAGCGCGTAAGTGACCTCGTCGGCCTCCGTTCTGATGAGCGACGGCTTCACCACGGTCACGACCCTCCAAAACTCCTCGGGAGTCACGCCGTCAAGCCGCGGCGCGAATTGCTTCCTGAGGTACGGCAGGATCATTGCCGTGAATTCGCGGCTCCGCCCGATAATATTCTCGTAAAACCGGGACTGGCTCTCGTGGATCGCCATGGAAACACCGCCTCCGCAGATCCCCAGAGTGATATCGTCACCGACGCCAAGCTCGTAAAGCGCGTGGCCGCCCTCGTGAATCACCGAGTACATGGAGGAAACCGGCGAATCCTCGTAATAGTGCGTCGTAATTCTCACGTCGTACTTTGAAAAATTCGTGGTGAATGGGTGCTCCGTCTCCCCGATAATGCATCGCTCCCGGTCAAGCCCCATCACACCCATCAGGTATTCCGAGAATTCCCTCTGAAGCGCCGCGGGATAGCAGCCCCTAAAGGCGCTGTCGTCAACGTTTTCGTACCTCGGGGCAATTTCCGCCGCCAGCGGCACCAGCCTGGCGCGAAGCTTTCCGAAAAAGCCGTCGCAGGCCTTGACGGTAAGGCCTTTTTCATACCTGTCAAGCATGGTATCGTAAGGATCGCTGTCCGGGGCCATATATCGGGCAAAGCGCTTCACCGTTTCAAAAACTCTGGTCAGGAAGGGCAGGAACGTCTCAAAGCTGTTGTTCTTTTTGGCCTCCCGCCAGGCATTCATGGATTCCACCAGAAGCCGCGCATAATCCGCGTATTCCCTTGCCGGAACGTTCTTTATCTCGTCGTAGTCTCTCTTGAGAAGCTCGATCTTGCGCTTTGTGACAGCGTCGAAGTTTTCCTTCCTCGCGATAAGCTCACCCAGCATATCTTCGAACCTTTTGCCCGTGCTCAGCTTGTAGCTCAGCATGGCCAGCTCGCCCATGGTATCCCCTCTCACAAGGTACGATCCGGGCGGCGCCACGGTATCGCCGTCGTAATACATTATGCCGGAGGCGTGTGTATACGCAAACCTCTTGCGCTCATATTCGGATAGCTTTTGAAGCAGTTTTTCGTCAGTCATATTGTGTCCTTTCGCGGAAGGTGGTATCGGGGGCGCCGGGCTTCGGGTTTAAAGCCTGCGGCCGGCGCACCGTCTTAATGGCCGGGAGCCGTATTGCAGCGGCCGGGAGCCGTATTGCAGCGGCCGGGAGCCGTATTGCAGCGGCACGGCGTCATATCTCAAATCTGTACTTCCCGCTCCCCAGCGTCTTCTCACCGCCGCCGAAGGGCAGTATCAGCTTCGCCTCGGTATTGGCGGGCACGGTGCATTCGTACACCAGCCTGTCGCCCTCGTATCTCCAGAAGGACTCGATGAGGCCCGCGTCGGACTCGTAGGAAGCCTTGCAGTAGCCGATGCGCTTGTCGGGATTGGGAGCCAGCACAAATTCCTCAAATCCGGCATATTCCGGCCTGATGCCCGCCATGTACTCGAACATCCACTCGGTAACGCAGCCGTAGGCGTAATGGTTGAAGGAATTCATGCCCACGTCGCCGAAGCCGTTCTCGAGAGAGTAGCTGTTCCAGCGCTCCCAGACAGTGGTGGCGCCTGCGTTGACGGAGTAAAGCCACGAAGGCATCCCGTCGGAGAGTAGCAGCGTGTAGGCCACGTCGTTCAGCCCGTTCATTGAGAGAGTGGGCAGCAGAATGCTCGTGCCCAAAAAGCCGGTCTGCAGAAGGTTTCCGTGGGCCTTGATGTTCTCCACCAGCTGAGCCTTGACGGCGGCTGTCGATTTTTCGTCGGGGAGAAGTCCGAGCCTCAGCGCGAACAGGGCGGCGGTCTGCTGCGAAAGCTTGACGGTGCCGTCCTCATTCACGTACTGCGAAATGAAGAAGTCCTTCTGGGCCGCATAGATCGCGGCGTAGCGCTCCGCGTCGTCGGGGCGTCCCGTCACCTCGGCCATTTCGGACATAAGCATTGCGTCCCAGGCATAGTAGCAAACGCCCAGATAGACCTGGAGCTCGTTGTCGTTGGGCTCGAAGGACAGCCAGTCGCCGTAGCAGGGAACCGGTCCCGCGGTGCCTCTGCCCTGAAGGAAGTGGTCCATATAAAGGCGCATGGAGAGGTAGCTTTCCTCGATAACGGTGGTGTCGCCGGACATGCGCCATACGTAATAAGGCACGAGAATGCCCGCGTCCGCCCAGCCGAGAGCGCCGTAAGCCAGCTGCCACGGCCCCGTCGGCGCCACGCTCGGGTAGCCTCCGTCCACAGCCTGGCTGTCCTGCATGTCCTGCATCCACTTCTCGAGGAAGCTCTGCGCGGCGGTGGAATAATACTGCGCGGTGGTCGTAAACACCTGCGTGTCAGCTGTCCAGCCCAGCCTCTCGTCTCTCTGCGGGCAGTCCGTGGGAATGCTGACGTAGTTTGAATACATGCCCCAGCGGCCGTTCTTAAAGAGCTTGTTGACGGGCTCGCAGCCTGTCTCCAGGAAGCCGCTGTCATAGCCCACGCTGGTGACGGTTTTTGCCTCAAAACCGGTAAATTCAACGTCGCCGTCCGCAGTCACCTGAACGTACCTGAAGCCGTAGAAGGTGTGCACGGGCTTGAAGCTCTCCTCCCCGCCGTCGCTGCCTATCGTGTAAACCGTGGCGGCTCTTGCCGATCTCATATTCTCGAGGTATACGCTCCCTCCGGGTCCGTCATTGCCTCTGGACCTCTCGCCGTTGCGGTCGTTGAGCATTTCCCCGTGGCGAATCGTGACGACGGTGCCCTTCCTGCCCTTGACCGTAAAGGCTTCCCTTCCGGCCGCATTCTGCCCGAAGTCCACCACAAGCGTCTCGCCTGCGTTAAGCCTGATCGGGTCGCCGGGCTTAAAGCTGACGACCCCGTCAATAATACCCGCTTCACCGTCCTTCGCTTCGGGCGCCGAAGGCTCCTTGGCCCCCGCCGCACCCTTGAAGGTATAGACGCTGACCGGACGCCTTGTGAGGTCTTCGCGCTCCACAACAGGCTCTCCGTGCATCGACTCCAGCTCTCCCGTAAAATAATCCGAGATCGCAGGAATATCCCACCCCGAATCGTCAAAGCCGGGCTTCATGAAACCGGTGGACACCCGGGCGTCGTAGTCCTCGCCGTCCCAGATGCTCGCGTGCTTTACGGGATGGTCCGCCGAAGCCTTCCAGGTGCCGTCGGTAACGATTATCTCCTCGTTGCCGTCCCCGTGCTCAAGAAGCAGCACAGCCATAAACTCCGCGAAGCCGCCCCTGAGCTCGATCCTGTCCGAGTACCAGCCGGTCCCGACGATCGCGCTGAGGCAGTTGGCGCCCTTCACGATCATAGGCGTGACGTCGTACGAGTGGTAGAACCTTCTCTTCAGGATCTCCGTAAATCCCGGCTTCAGATCGTACCTGTAAACGTTCCCCGCAGGATCCGTATCGTAAACGCTTTCCCCGTTAAGATACGCCTCGTATACGCCCGCGCCGGACACGAAAAGCCTTGCCTTCACCACGTCTCCCGCCGCCTCAAAGTCCTTGCGGAAAGCCGCCACGGTGTCCTTCGTATAGCCTTCCCGGCAAGGAAGCTTTATGAACCTCGCGCCCAGCTCCTCGTATTCGCCCAAAAGCCCCGTGGAAAAATATGCCTTGGCGGCAGCAGTCCCGCCGTCCGACAGCTTCACCTCGACCTCCCAGACGTAATCCTCCGCGAATGTCAGGTCCTCGCCGTCATAGACCGTTCCAAGCTCGTCGCTTGTAACGACGCCGCTGTCCCATACCGTGTCGCCGTCCCTGTCCGTCACGGTGACGCGATAAGAGACCTGCTTCAGATCCTGAACGTCCGAGCTGATCTTCCAGCCGAAGCGCGGATACTGAAGGTCAATGCCGGTGGCTCTCTTTAGCTTTTCAGTAGTAAGGTCGTAAAGTTTCGTCATAAAAATAGTCTCCTTCCGGTGGCGCGTAAAGCCTTGGCCGCTGCGTTTTCTTTCGGTAATATTGCTCTTTGTGCGCCCGCGAAGGCGCGTCTCTCCGGTCTCGTTGTTCACGGGTATAATTATATCATTTCGGGCGTTTTTTTCAATCGGAAAAGCGGCCGGCCGCCAAGGCTGCCAAGGCCGGAGGCCGGAGGCTGGAGGCCAGGGGCTGGAGGCCAGGGGCCAAAGGCCAAAGGCCGGCGCGCAGCGCTCTCCGGCCTCTTGCCTCTTGCCTTACATCTTCATTCACCATCTGCCGAAGTCTCCGGCAGCTTGCCTTTAGCCTCCGGCCTCTGGCCTTTAGCCTTTTCTCTGCACTTGCCACTCACCGATTCCCCTTTACCACCCCCTCGCTAAAATGATACAATCCGAATGGGATTCCCCAATCACCCTGACGCCGGGCCACGCACCCGCGGCGCAGGCAAAAACACGGAGGACATATGAACAGCAATAACCATTCAAACATGCCCGTCTGCGGCATCGACTCTCTTGGACGAAGAACGCCCGGGCCCGGGCCGCGCCCCACCGGCAAGGAAAGCTGCAAGGACGACCGTAAGAAAACCGGCAACGAAACCCGCCTGGTGGGCCTCTTCTACTTCCTGTGGCTTTGCGAGGGCAACAAACGGGTCTACGACGTTTCTAAGATCACCGCCGCCGACCCTGACGCAGGCTGCAAGCCCGACGACCCGATGTGGGGCAAGGTGGGCGACTACCATTATTGGGGCGAGCCCTTCTACGGCTATTATTCCATGTCGGACGAGTGGGTCGTAAGGCGCCACATGAAGCTGATCATGGAGGCCGATATTGACTTCCTGTTCTTCGACACCACCAATGCCGTGGTCTACGAGCCGGTGTGCCACACGGTGATGAAGGTGCTGTCGGAATACGCCGCTGAGGGCTTCAAGATTCCGCAGGTGATGTTCTACACCAACACGCATTCCGGCGCCACCGCAGAAAGGATCTACCGCGAATTCTACAAGCCGGGCCTCTACCGGGACACGTGGTTCTGCCTTGACGGGAAGCCTGTCATTATCGCGATCCCGGAGGAATGCCCGCAGGAGGTGAAGGACTTCTTCAACGTCAAGCTGTCACAGTGGCCCAACGAGCCCACCAAGCAGGGCGGCTGGCCCTGGATGGACTTCGAGAAGCCCCAGCGCGTGTTTGAGGACCTCCAAGGCAACCCCGAGACCATCAACGTGTCCGTGGCCCAGCATCCCCAGATACGGTTCGGCGACAGCGTGCTTTACGGGGAGACCACCAATTGCGGCCGCGCCTGGCACAACGGCGACAACGACAGATCCCCGAACGCATACGTTTTCGGGTACAACTTCGAGGAGCAGGCGAACCGCGCTCTTGAGACCGCGCCGCCGGTGGTGCTGGTGACAGGCTGGAACGAGTGGATCGCAGGCAGGTGGCAGGGCATTCCCGAGCGCCCCATTATGTTTGTGGACTGCGCCAATTACGAGTACAGCCGCGACATCGAGATGATGCGGGACGGCTACTTCGACAACTATTTCATGCAGCTGATTTCATTTGTCCGCAAATACAAAGGTACCGAAGACGTGCCCGCGGCTCTTCCCGGCGAGACCGTCCGCTACAAGGGCTTCCGGGACGGCGGCTTCACGAGGCATTGCTGCGGCTGGACGCCGGAGATCGTCTTCTCCAACGACACCATGCGCTGCTCCATCGAGAACGTGTCCCTCTCCCGCAAGGACGGCAGCCTCTCCTTTGAGATCACCGCAGACAGGATCCCTCCGCAGGAAGGCGCCTTCTTCAACGTGTTCGTCTCCCTGGGCCAAAACGCCGGCTACGATTTCATCGTGAATTACAAGGCGTCCGGCAGCAAGGGGCAGGTGTGCAGGGTCAACCGTCCCCTCCCCGACAATTCCGGCCGGTCCCTCGAGAGGCTCTGCGACGATCTGACCGACGTCACGGTCATAGGCGAGAGCGGCCTCTCCATCCGCGACAATACCGTCACGGTAACCGTCCCGGAGGCTCTGCTCGGGCTTTCCGGCGGCAGCGAGATCTGGTTCAAGGTCTGCGACTCTGCGGTGCCCTACGAGCGGATCGACGACTTCTACGACAAGGGCGACGTGCTGCCCATGGGACGGCCGGGGTTCGTCTACAGGCTGGGCTGAGAAGCCTTGTGCGTGAGACTTTGGGCCCAAGGCTTTCGGCCCGGAGCTCTGTGCCTGAGGCAAAGCCCCGGGCGCGTGGCTCTGTGCCTGAGGCGCGGGGCGGCGCTCCTGACTCTTTGGGCGCCGCCCCTTGGCTTGCCGACCACTTGGCACGCCGACCCTTGGCCCTCGGCCCCGCCTTCCGAAAAAGCTCTGTGCGGCATCAGATATCCCGGTGCCGCACAGAGCTTTTTGATCATTCCGTATTCATTTTCCGTCTGTGGCTGTTCGCCGTCATTTGCAACCAGACACTGCTTATCCGGGGACGGCTTCAGACTGACTTGATTGCGTTTTTGTTCGTCAAAGCTGTCGGGAGACGATCGCGATAACGATTGCGAGCCCTGCCAGAACAAGCACAGACACCGCCAAAAGCGTTATTTTTACCATGTACTTCCTTGCAGCGTATTTTCCGGGGTCAAAATCGTAATACTTATCGCTGTCCTCGCGAGTTGCGATAACGTGCATTATTTTTTGGAATTCATTGTTTTCACAGTTTTTCATGGCAGCCGTTCCCCCTTAAGCTCAAGGTTATGATCACATTGATCCATTCTTTTGTCCAATACAATTCCCGCACCCCCGGTTCCTCGCACCCCCGGTTGCTCACACCCCCGGTCATTCATACCACTTGGATTGAGCATTCCAAAGCTCGCGATATTTTGCGTTGTTCTCAACAAGATATTCGTGCCTGCCCTGCCCGACGATCCGCCCCTTTTCCATAACGATTATATTGTCGGCCTTTTTGCACAGCCCGATTCTGTGCGAGATCACAATGCAGGTTTTCTCCTTTGCCACGTTCAGAA
>JAGDAX010000114.1 GCA_017848335.1 Clostridia bacterium
GCAAGAACTGATTTTGCATTAATGTCTGTAAAGATAAAATCTCTACGGCACCATTATCCTAAAAAAAGAATCATTTTGCAAGAGTAAAATCCACATTCGCGGCGGCGCCGCTAGAAGTGGAAGTTAAGTTTTCACTTCACGTTATTTCAGAGAATCCCGTCACTATTTCAGCATTTATAGGAATTTTTCAGCGACTTTCTTTGGACGGGAATTTGCACACGGAAATCTTAAAAACAAACTGTAAATTTACGGTAAAATTGAAGCAGAAGTAAAGAACTTAGAGAAATCGATATCAACTCTTTTAAAACAGACAATCTAAAGAGCCCATCGACAGCATATTCCGGGATTCTTGCGTCACCGGTTGACTCTTCTAAGCATGCTTCCGGCGGAAACAAAGCTGTCCGACAGAAAACTGTATTCATCCATGGGCACGCCGGCGCGCTTTTGGGGCAGACCCGCAGAATCCTTTAGCTCTGATATTGTAAGGCGAACGGGCTCAGCATTGTCGGGTGTAAGAAATTCAAGAGACTCTCCCTCCCTGAAGGGCCCTTTCTGTATGAGCACGATTTTGTATTTTCCCGAAGGAAGCTCCCGGCAGCTCTTCACACAGCCCAGGTAATCCGTGTTGCGGATATATGAGGAGGACGAGTAGATCTGGCTTCCCTTCCCGCCGAAATAAAAGCCGGTCGAGTATTCGCGGTGGCTGCAGGATCCTATCTCATTATCGAGATACCCGAGAAGAGCCGTGTCAGCGCTATACCCCTGCGGATTTTTCCTGTACGCGTCAATGGCGGTCCTGTAAGCCTTCACGACAGTGGCAAGATAAAACTCGCTTTTCATCCTTCCTTCGATCTTGAGAGCACGGACGCCGCTCGAGAGAAGCTCCGGCAGATATCTTATCATTGCAAGGTCTTTCGAATTAAAAAGGAACGTTCCGCGGTCGGATTCCTCCACCTGAAAATATTCTCCGGGCCTTTGCTCCTCGGAGATATAATACTTCCAGCGGCATGGCTGTGCGCAGTCGCCCCGGTTTGACGACCGCCCGGCAAGATAATCCGAAAGCATGCACCTTCCGGAATAAGCCATGCACATTGCGCCGTGGACGAAGGCCTCCAGAACAGGTTCCTTGCGCGACCCCAGCTCCGGCATGGCCTCAAGAAGTTTGCCGTTTATGACCTTTATCTCCTGAAGCGACAGCTCGCGTGCGAGATTTAGGCGCGACGCACCGTTTCTGAACCAGAATTCGGCCGTCTTATAATTCAGGTTGTTCGCCTGTGTGCTGACGTGCAGCGGCATGTCCGGATAAAGCTCCCGGATCATAAGAAAAATGCCGATGTCGGATACGATCAATCCGTGGACGCCGGCATCGAAGAGCTCGCCAACGTATTCGCGGATGAGCGGAACGTCGTCGTTGCGCGCGAGAATATTCACGGTCACGTAAATATGCTTTCCGAGAGAATTCGCGAGTTTAGCGGCCTTGCGGATCTCGTCCGCCGTGAAGTTGCCCGCGTTGGCGCGCAGTCCGAAGGCCTCGCCGCCCAGGTACACGCTGTCCGCACCGTACAGAAAGGCAGTCTCCATTTTCTGAAAATTGCCGGCCGGCGCAAGAAGCTCGATATTGTCCGCGGGAATATTCACGTCGTCAGCAGGACAATTTACATTGTCCGCGGGAATATTCACGTCGTCAGCAGGACAATTTACATTGTCAGCAGGAAAAATCATTTCGTCCATAGCCCGGTGAAACCTTCCGAAGTCAATTCAATTGTCACGGCGGCTGTATTGCGCCAGCAGGAGCCCGTCGTCCATGCTGTCGATCACGCCCGTGAAGCCGCCGTCGTTTTTGATCGCGTCAACAAATCGCGCAAGATTGTTCACGATCGTCCTGTGCTTGTGCGGCGCCTCTGACGCCGGAATGCCCGAAAGCTCGTGGTAGAGAATATCGTCGCACACCAGAAGCCCGCCATCCGCCAGATGCCCCTTTATATCGGGAAGCATATTCACGTACTGGCCCTTGGCGCTGTCGAGAAAGATCAGATCGAAGGCGCCGGAGAGGCACTGCAGAACCTCCGCGGCATCGCCGGTGATGACCTCGATTTGTCCGTCAAAGCCCGCCTTTTTAAAATTATCCGCGGCAATTTTCGCGTTTTCCTCGGAAAGCTCGCAGGTAATGATCTTAAAATCGCATTCGCCGCAGCTTTTCAGCGTAAAGGCCGCCAGCAGCGCCGAATACCCGTAAAGGGTTCCCGCCTCGAATATTCTGACAGGTCTTTTGAGCCTGAGCAAAAGACTGTAAAGCGCCGCGGAATTCTCCCTTAAATAAGGCAAATAACGCGCGGATTCATCCATCTCGCCCCTTAGCTTTTCGAGAAACGGAAATGCGTTTTGGGAGCCGTTGAATTCGCGGAAAGGGCTGATGCCGCCTGATTTAATATCAACGTTCATAAAGTTTCCGCCTTATGCTTTGATCGTGGTAAAACGTAACCGGACGATTCGTCACCCGGGCTCCCTGGTCGCGGCCTCATATTCCTCATAGGTCGCAAAGAAATCGTGCGCCCCGCTCTCGTCCGGCTTCAGCGCATAGTAGAGGTAATCGTTGCCGTCCATCTTTATGACCGCGGTAATACAGGCCTCGCCCGGGCTGCAGCAGGGTCCCGGCGGATATCCGAAATAGAAATCGTCGGAGGTCAGTCTGTTGCAGTACAGCCCCGCCATGGTTTCGCGCTCGTAAGCAAGAGCCGTGTCCTTCTCGACGAAGGACGCGATCGTGACAACGTCGTCCACAGTGAGGCCCTTCTTTTCGATGCGCTCGTAATACTCCGGCTTGAAAATATCGTTAAACCGGTTGAGCATCTTATAGATGACCGTCTCCGGAGAGGAGTCGATCTCGAGCTCGTATGTGTCCGGGAACAGATACCCGTCCAGGTAGAAATCGCGGTTGTTCTTAATGCCGGAGATGAAACCGTAGCTCGAAACGTCCGTGGTATTAAGAGCGTCCAGGAAGGCATTCTTTTCGCAGATATTGTTCGCGTCAAGCCTTTCGGCGATCTGTATGCTTGTGAAGCCCTCCGGGAAGGTGACCTTCACCGTCTCGGGCTCAGCGGAAAGCAGCACCATTATCTCGTCGTAGGTGAGTCCCTTGCTGAGGTAGTGTACGCCGGATTTGTAACTGCTGTCGTAGCCGTTGAATTTGGAGAGGAGCTGAAAGACGAACTTGTTTTTAATGAGGCCCATCTCCTTGAGATTTTCGCTTATGTCCTTGGATTTCGCGCCCTTCTCGATCTTGAACTTGACGGTCGTGTCCGGGTCAAGGTCAATTTCGTTCGCGTAAAGAGGATTCTCGTACCTGTCCACGAGGTACGTGTAGGAAAGGAATGCGGAAAATACCGAAACGCCCACAAAGAGGATTATGAAAATAACGATAATGAGAGCCTTGCCGTGAGTCGAGAACCTGCTGTTGCGTGACTCGCCGGAGGCGTTGTTCTTTTCGGTGGCGGTTTTGAAGACGGCATTTGAGCGTGCCTTGGAAGAGCCGCTTTTAGGGGAGCCGCCCTTTGAGGACGTTCCGTTTGAGGAATTGCTCTTTGAGGACGTTCCGTTAGAGGAAGTCCCCTTTGTGCCTGAGGAGGATCTCGAGGAACCCGATCTGGCTGAGGCGCCTGATTTGGATGAGGAACCCGCCTTGGATGATGAGCCCGCCTTGGCAGACCCGGCCTTCGAGGACGTTCTTTTCACTGAGGACGCGGATCTGTCTTTCGCGATATGGTGCTTCTTGCTGTATTTTTTAATGCCTGATATCTCGGAATCTCCGGTGTTGTCTCCGGTGAGATCCAGATCTTCTTCATATTTCGGTGAAACCATCCTGTCCTCCTTCCCTCTCAATCACGGGAATACTGCGCGGATACGAAGTGAATATCACGGGAATACTCTGCTGATATCGCGCGAGTCCGCGGCTGAAAACGTTAAATCTGCGGTAACTATTTCTTTTTGCGGCTGTCAGCCTTGGCGCGCTGCTCGGTATCGAGGATCTTTTTGCGAAGACGTATATTCTTGGGCGTGACCTCCATCAGCTCATCGTCCGCAATGAACTCGATCGCCTGCTCGAGGGACAGAATCACCGGAGGGATCAGCCGCAGAGCCTCGTCGGAGCCGGAAGCGCGGATGTTTGTGATATGCTTCTTTTTGCACACGTTGAGCACGATGTCATCCGGCCGTGAATTCTCGCCGACTATCATACCCTCGTAAACCTTCACGCCGGGGCCTATAAAGAGGCGTCCGCGTTCCTGCGCGTTGAAAAGACCGTAAGCCACGGATTCGCCCGTCTCCCAGGCCACCATGGAGCCTCTGGTCCTCTGCGACATGTCGCCCTTGTATTCCTCGTACCCGTCGAAAAGGTGGTTCATTATGCCGTTGCCCTTGGTGTCGGTGAGGAATTCGTTGCGGTAACCGATAAGGCCGCGGGACGGGATCTTGAATTCAAGCCTGACGTAGCCCTCAAGACCCGGGTGCATGTCAAGCATCTCGCCCTTGCGGAGGCCGATCTTCTCGATAACAACGCCCACCGTCTCGTCCGGAGTGTCGATGGTAAGCCGCTCCATCGGCTCATAAAGCATACCATCCACTTCCTTGAAAATAACTTTAGGCCTGGATACCTGGAATTCGTACCCCTCGCGGCGCATATTCTCGATAAGCACCGTAAGATGCAGCTCTCCTCTGCCGGAAACCTTGAGCGTATCGGCGCTGTCTGTATCCTCCACGCGAAGGCTCACGTTGGTCTCAAGCTCTCTGAAAAGCCTGTCCCTGACGTGCCTTGAGGTGACGTAGTCGCCCTCCCTGCCCGCGAACGGGCTGTTGTTAACGCTGAAATTCATCGAGAGAGTGGGCTCGTCAATGTTCACAAAATCGATGGGCTGCACTGCGTCCGGTGCGCAGACCGTGTCGCCTATGTTGATCTCGGAGAGACCCGCCACCACGACAATATCGCCTGCCTGAGCCTCGGTGACCTCGATCTTTTTGAGGCCCTGGAATTTATACAGATAGTTGATCTTGCCGAATTTGACCGGCTTGCCCTTCGCGGCAACAGCCACCTGAGCCCCGCTTTTTACGCGTCCGCGGTCGATGCGGGCAACACCCGTGCGCCCCACGTAATCGTCGCCGGTGATATTGGAAATGAGCATCCTGAAGGGCGCGTCCACGTCCACCTCAGGCGCGGGAATATTCTTCAGTATCGATTCAAACAGCGGCTCAAGATCCTTCCTGTCGCCTCCGTCCGGCGAAAGGCTGGCATAGCCGTTGCGAGCGCTGGCGTATACAACCGGAAAATCAAGCTGGCTGTCATCCGCGCCAAGGTCCATAAAGAGCTCGAATATCTCGTCAAGCACCTCCTGCGGCCTTGCTCCGTCGCGGTCGATCTTATTCACCACGACAATGGGCTTCAGCTTCATATTGAGCGCCTTCGAAAGCACGAACCTCGTCTGCGGCATTGCGCCTTCAAAAGCGTCCACCAGAAGAAGCACGCCGTCACAGAGGCCGAGCACGCGCTCCACCTCGCCGCCGAAATCCGCGTGTCCGGGCGTGTCCACAATATTGATCGTGACGCCCTTGTAATTGACGGAGGTGTTTTTTGAAAGTATCGTGATGCCGCGCTCACGCTCGATATCGTTGCTGTCCATCACTCTCTCTGCGACAGCCTCGTTGCTCCTGAAGATGCCGCTCTGCCTGAGCATGCCGTCGACAAGAGTGGTCTTGCCGTGGTCAACGTGTGCTATGATTGCAATGTTTCTGATTTCATTTCTTACTTCGGTCAAGTTTCTCGATCTCCTTACGAAAATAAGATGTTCAACTTAACATTATAACATTTTCAGGCGCGCGAATACAAGAAAAATGCTTTCACTTTTTGCCCACTTTTCGCATACTTTTCACCTGAATTCAACCCGCGTTTTCGTTTTGTTGACGGCGGCCGCAGCACCGGTTTTAACATTATTCCGCGGCAGCTTGATCGACCGTAACGCAGGATCGCCAGTAAATTGAAGATAAATTGCAGGCAGACTCTGCTATAATTGCTTTGAAATCGCACACAAATTGCACGCTGATCGCTCGCCATCGCTCGCTGAACGGCGAAATTGCGTTTAATTAAAAATACGTATGTGTTATAATTCCCTTGCCGGATCATATGTTATTCAGGCTTTTGAGGTTTAAAAATGGCTGCGCAGACAACGCATACGAAGGATACAAAGGATATGAGGGATTCAAATGATAAGAGGGACCCGACAGCGCCAAAAGAAGCTGACGGACAGACAGAAAAAGAAAACAGACAGGCTTATCTTGACACGCCTCTGCCCTATTACGCCGAGGAATTTCTGATTTACCAGGAGACTATCCGCGGCAAGTCGCCGAACACGATCCGGGAATACCGCTATGACCTTCTCATGTTCTTCGAGTACTTCAACAAACGCGAAAAGAGGGAGTTTATCGACGAGCTGGACGACGGGTTCATAAGGTCGATCACCCTGACGGATCTGTACAGATATATCAACTACCTCTCAAAGGACAGAAAGCAGAAAAGCACCACCAGGGCCCGCAAGGTCGCCTCGCTGCGTTCCTTTTTCAAGTATCTTTATTCCAAGGCTAAGATCATCACCAAAAATCCGGCGCTGGATCTCGAATCCCCAAAGATCACAAAGAAGCTGCCGGTCTATCTGGAGCTCGATGAGAGTGTCAGACTTCTCGGCAGCGTCAAGGGCGAAAACGACAAAAGAGATTATTGTATTCTCACGCTTTTTCTGAATTGCGGTATGCGTCTTTCGGAGCTTTGCGGCATCAATATTTCGTCCATCAAGGAAGGGACGCTGAAGGTGCTGGGCAAGGGCGACAAAGAGCGGACGGTTTACCTTAACGGGGCCTGTATGAGAGCGATCGAGGACTACCTCAAGGTGCGGCCGAAGCTTGACGAGTCGTCGAAGGACCGGGACGCATTGTTCCTCAGCGAAAGGAAACAGCGGATAAGCACAAAGACCGTGCAGTACGCCGTCAAAAAATATATCGCGCGGGCGGGACTTGACACCGCGAAATATTCGGCGCACAAGCTGAGGCACACAGCGGCCACGCTGATGTACAAATACGGAGAGGTCGACATAAGGGCGCTGCAGGAGATTCTGGGGCACGAGAGCATTTCCACCACGGAAATTTATACGCACGTGAGCAGCGGCATGCTGGCGGACGCGGTGAGCAAGAATCCTTTGGCGGACCTCGGCGCGGACAACGCCTCAGACTCCGGAGAAGATATTTGAGAAGATATTTGAAAAGATATTTGAGAAGATATTTGAAAAGATATTTGAGAAGATATTTGAAAAGATATCGGAAAGATCCCTCGGGATACTTAGAAAACAGTTAAGACCATGCAGAACAGCTTTAAGCAGCCGGTCCGGGGTGCGCGGCGAAAGTCAATAGCTCCGGCCGGCCTTTTTGCGCCTGATCAGATTCACAAGCATATAAACGAGCCTTATGACCGCAAACAAGGCCAGAAGCGAACCGCTCACAATTGAAAGTATTTTGATCCACGCCTGCGGCAGCAGCAGAAACGCGGCGCCGGAGAGCGACCAGAACACGGTCTCAACGATGCAAAGCACCTTCAGGAAGCGGTTCTTTTCTTTTGTGACGCGCTCGCCCGTCGTGAAGGCAAGCACGAAGAAAAGTATCGAAAATATGAGACTTCCGAGGATGAAAAGCGCCTGCTCCTTGATGAGCAGCACCAGCATAAGTCCGATGGCGCCTGCCGTGAGGATCAGCCGCTCCCTGAGGCCCTCCTTTGAGCCCGAAGGGTCGGAAACGTGCCTGATCGTGAGAATTATCTGCAGGAGGGTCATTGCCGCGGCGATGCCTATGGAGACGATCTCCAGTATCTTCGAGGCGCCGATTATCATGATGAGCGCCACGAGCAGAAAAACGACGGAAATTATGAACTGGAAATGCCTTTCCGTGAAGGTCTGTTCCCTGCCGATGTCTTCTAAAATGCCGTCGAAGATCAGCTTCTCGGGGATCTTCGCGAGAAGACGCGCGGAGGAATTCTCCTTCTTCACGATCTTAATGACAATGCCGGTCAGCTCGTCAGGCGTCAGCTCATCAAGGTCCTTTACTCCCTCGTCCTCCATGCAGCCGAAGAGCTCGTTAATGAAGCCTGCCCTCTTGTCGATATCGAGGCTGAGGATCCAGTCCGTCAGAAGGTTCGAAAGCCACAGTGAATTGCGGGAGATCTCCTTCGCCTCGGAGAGCCTGCCCTTCTCGATAAGCCACGAGGGCAGCGAGTGCTGGGTGACGCCGCTTCTGAAGCTCCGGACGACCTTTGTATTTTTAAAAGGCAGCGGAAAGAGTCCCCCGACAATATCAAACTCAGGCACAACGCGCACCGTTTTACCGTCAATAGCCGCGATCGCGTCCTCCGGAAGAAGATCCGGGCAGATCCCGGGCCCGTCAAGGATGAAGATCCGCTCCACCAGAGCCTGCTTGCCTTTTTCCAGGTTTACGGACGCGTAAAGCGCCAGGTTCCCGCCCTTGGAGTGGCCTCCCACGTAATAGCTTTCGGGGCCCGCGACAATATGCTTCGACGCGTACTCTGCGGACAGCTCCTGCGCTCTCGTCTTCGTAAACGAGATCATGAAATTCTCTTTCCATCCGGAGATCGAGCTGTCGGTGCCCCTGAAGGCGATGAATTTGAAAAGCCCGGGGCACGTGAATACCGCCGCCGCGAATTGCAGCGGAGGACTTATGCTCGAAACGTCAGCGCAGCCCGATACGGTTAGCTCTCCGAAGCGTTTGCTTTTGATGGCAGCCTCCATGACGCCGCCGTTGCCCATATCGCCGCCCGTGATCCTGAGCGGAACGCAGCCGTTTTTGAAGGGGCCGTAGAAATCCTTGAGCTTCGCCGAGGCGTTTTCGTCCGTGAGAAGGGTCTCCAGATCGAAATACACGACAAGGGATAGCACCAGCGCATCGGCGTCCGAGAACGGCAGCGTTTGAAAATCGAATGCGCCGTACCATTCAACGTAGTCCCTAAGGGTGCAGTCCTTCTTGCTCTCGAGGACGTTCTGCAGCTCGAGGTCGAAGTCCTTGAGCATTTTTATGCGGTTGCTGGCGGTGTGTCTTGTCGTCATTGTTTTAAAGTGCCGGGTGCCGCTTTGCGGCAGTTTTGGGAGGTGAGTTAAGAGCTATGGAACGCGAGCTGCGAGTACCGCTGCGCGGATGCCAAAGTCATGGGACAGCGCGGTTTCCGGGCAGCCTCCGTGATCCGACCGGTATCCTCATTCCTGCGTCGGTTACAATTCAAACTCATCGATCAGCTTGTAGATCGCGTCCGCCGGCGAGACAGGCGGTATGAACATTCCGCCGATGTTGCCGGTCACCGAATTGAGCGTGTCGGCAAAGCAGCCGTTGTATTCTCCCTTCAGATAATTGTCGAGGGTCGCAGGAATATTGTGGGGCCGCCAGTTGAGCGCCTTCCCGGTGTCCGCCACGAAGTGCATTACTGCGGAAGTCACGCCGATCTCGTAGGATTTCCAGTCAAGCTCGGGATCGATCTCGTGCCAGAGCGCGCCGCAGTCGTAGGACTGGTTGAGGCAGCGGAGCACCTCCCATTGGACAAAATCTCTGACCCAGTTTGCAAAATACCAGTCCGACGAGCACAGACAGGGCTTGGTGTTGTAGAGGGAGTTCACGCTTCGGGGTCTTCTCAGGTGCGTAAAAGCAAGCAGGGACCTCAAAAAACGCACGGACTTCTCTTTGAATACAGCTTCTCCTGTAATCTTAAAGGCCCTGTAAAACGCGCATACGGCGCTTCCCGCGGCCAGGAGGTTCGGCGCATGCAGCGGCGTTTCCCAAAAATCGCCGCCTTCAGGCCTGTTATAAGCTGTGCAAAAACGAAGAGCTCTTATCGCGCCATCAAGGTATTTGCGGTCGCCGCAGGTCTCGTATACGGTCATAAGAGAATTGGCGGGTTCCGTGTTCATATAAAGCGCGGTGTCGCCGTCGATGCCCATCGGCTCGATGAAGGCCCTTGCCACGCGGAAATCGTCCTTTGAATAATGCTCGCCCTCGGGTTCGAATCTGAAGGAGCCGTCGTCCTGCTGCCTCGCGAGGATTCTGTCGCCTTCCCTTCGCGCTTTTTCAGCCGCTGCATCATCCGCGATCCCGCCCAAAAGCCTTCCGGTGCGCCCGTCGCAATATGCGATCTTGGCGGACAGCTCCGACGAAAGCGCGCTCCCTTCATTCTCGGACACGTACCTTCTCAGGAAGCCGGGCACGTTTAAAGAAAGCTCCGAGTCATTGTCAAGCGACGCCTGCCTGTAGCCAAAGCCCCTGCCCTCGTGCCAGAGATTTGTATTGTACGCCCTCGCAAAAACGTCAAGCGCGCCCCTCAGGCTGACCGAATCGTCCGGCACCGGCATCCCGGATCTTTTAACGTATTCCGCAAGACCGTCAAGCGAATCCCCGGCCCCTGTGTGGATCTCGGCGCCGAAGGAGATCCTCTGCCCGATGTGCAGCTCAAGATCGTCGCGGAAAGGCTTGTTTTCGTCCTCTTCACGCTTCACGTCGGGAATCATTATGCCCAGCAGATTATTGTCCGAGCGGTCAATATAATTCGGGCACGCGAATACCGGCTGCGGATAGATCTCGTCGTAATTGAACCAGCGCGTAACAGGCGCGTCAAGGTCATAATGCACGCTCACAAAGCGGCCGCCGCAGGACACGCCCATGTAGGAGGAGGCAACCTTGTTGGGGTGCGGAATCGAGCGGCCTGCCCAGGGGTCCTTAAAGAAATCGGTACCGCCGGACCATTCTCTGCCGACGGGCCAGTCCACGCCCGGAAGCAGTGCGTCGCACTTCTCCGAGCCAAAGGATCCCTCGCCGCAGAGAAGCCACAAAAGCCTCAAATATCTCGCGTAATAGTTGCCGTTGGAAACAAGCTCGGTGCTTATGCCAAAGCCCGTATCGCCCTTCCTGAGGCAGATCTTGACGGTGCCGGAAAGCACGGGCTCGTTGAACGGAAAATGGACCCACTTTTCGAAGGAAGTGCCGCGAAGCTTCTCTGCCGGCAGCGTAGTGCTCACCTTAAAAACAAATCCCGATCTGTCGCCGTCGCTGAAGCTCTCATAATCTTCGGCCTCAAGCCGCATGGGTATCTCCTGATCCCGCAGCAATATCTCGCCGAAATGGTCAAGCACAGCCATCAGCCGGCCGTCGGCGGAACAGACCTCGCCGAAGCCCCAGCCGCAAAGCCTTTTGAAGATTCGCAGCGATATATTCTCGTTCTTAAGCTCCAGGAAATCTCCCGTATAGCTTGCCCTTTTGTAAACCGGTTTCATGGCGGCCGTACCTCCCAGTTATAAAAAAGATTTCCCGCATTTTTTGGAAAAGTTTGGGAAATCTCTGCGGAAGCTGATCCAGACCGATCAGCTGTTCATAAGTGCTTTAATGTCGTCGATCCTCTTAAGCGTCTCCAACCTGAGGGCCTCGAATTTCGCTTCCTTCTCCTTTTCCTGAAGCACCAGCTTCTCCGGCGCCTTGGAGATAAAGCCTTCGTTGGAAAGCTTGCCCCTCACTCTCGAAAGCTCGCCGTTTATGTTGTCAAGCTCTCTGGTGAGCCTTGCCAGCTCCTTGTCGATATCGATAAGCTGACGCAGCGGAATGTAGATCTTAACGCCGGGAATGATGGCGGAAGCCGAATCCTTGGGCGCCTCTCCGGTGTCTGCGGTCACGGTGATCGACGAGGCGTACCCCAGCCTCTGTATTGCGCCGGAAGACTTCCCGATCACCGAAGCGACTTCGCCCTCGGCCGCGAAGATAACCTCTGTCCTGTTGGAGTTGGGCACGTTCATTTCCGTGCGGATGTTCCTGATGGCCTTGATGGCGTCTATAACGGTGCCAAGGCTCTTCTCGGCGGCGGGATCGTTTAGCTCGGGATCGTATGCCGGCCACGCGGAAATCATAATGCTCTCGCAGTCCTTGTAAAGATTTCCGTAGATTTCCTCGGTAATGAAGGGCATGAAGGGATGCAGCAGCTTGAGCACGGTCACAAGCACCTGATTAAGCACGTACTGGCACTCGAGCCGCGTTGAATTGGCGGTATCGAAAAGCCTCGGCTTAACAAGCTCTATGTACCAGTCGCAGAAGAGATCCCAGGTAAAATCGGTAATCTTCGTAAGGGCCACGCCCAGCTCGTAACGCTCCATATTGTCGGTGACCTCTTTGATCACGTAATTGAGGTTGGAAAGGATCCAGCGGTCCTCTGCGGTGTATTTCGACTTGTCGAGCCTGCTGAAATCGGGATTCTCGTCAAAATTCATCAGCGCGAACCTGGTGGCGTTCCAGAGCTTGTTGCCGAAATTGCGTGCAAATTCCACCTTCGACGTGAGGAAGCGCTGGTCGTTGCCGGGGGAGTTGCCGCTTATAAGCGAATACCTCAGTGCGTCCGTGCCGTAGTCCTTGATTATCTCCAGCGGGTCGATGCCGTTGCCCAGCGACTTGGACATCTTGCGGCCCAGCTCGTCGCGGACAAGCCCGTGAATAAGCACCTTCCTGAAGGGCACCTCTCCCATTTGCTCGATGCCCGAGAATATCATCCTGGCGACCCAGAAGAAAATAATGTCGTATCCGGTGACCAGAACGTCGGTGGGATAAAAATATGACAGCTCCGGGGTCCTGCGGGGCCAGCCGAGCGTGGAAAAAGGCCACAGCGCGGAGCTGAACCACGTATCAAGAGTATCCGGATCCTGATAGATATCGTCGGAGCCGCAGTCCGGACAAGCCTCGGGGGCCTCCTTTGCCACAATGATCCTGCCGCACTTATTGCAGTAATAGGCCGGAATACGGTGGCCCCACCAGAGCTGCCTTGAAATGCACCAGTCCTGTATATTTTCCATCCAGTTGAAGTAAATATTTTCGAACCGCTGCGGGACAAACGCAGTGTCGCCCTTGCGGACAGCCTCAATTGCGGGCTCGGCCAGCGGCTTCATTTTTACGTACCACTGTGAAGACACGAAGGGTTCGACCGTGGTGCCGCAACGCTGGCAGGTGCCCACGTTGTGTCTGTGCGGCTCCGTCTTCACGAGAAGGCCCTCTGCCTCCAGATCCTTTACGATCTGCTTCCGCGCCTCGAACCTGTCAAGGCCGCTGTATTTCCCGCCGTTCCCGTTGATAAAGCCCTTGGAATCCATTATCGGGATGATCTCGAGACCGTGTCTCTGCCCTACGTTGAAGTCGTTGGGGTCGTGGGCAGGCGTGATCTTAACTGCGCCGGTACCGAAGCCGAGCTCCACGTATTCGTCCGCAATCACCGGAATTTTCCGACCCACCAGAGGCAGTATCAGATTTTTACCGACCAGCGGCTTGTATTTTTCGTCCTCGGGATTCACCGCCACGGCCACGTCTCCCAAAAGAGTCTCCGGCCTGGTGGTGGCGATCATGAGACTTCCGGTGCCGTCCTCGAAGGGATAGTTGATGTACCAGAAGTGACCTTCCTGCTCCTCGTAAATCACCTCAATGTCCGACAATGAAGTATTGCACCGGGGGCACCAGTTGGTGATGCGCTCGCCCTTGTAAATGAGGCCTTTTTCGTAAAGCCGGAGAAAAACCTCCGTCACCGCTTCGGAGAGGCCCTCGTCCATCGTGAAGCGCTCCCGCTCCCAGTCACAGGAGCTGCCCAGCTTTTTGAGCTGCGAAACGATGCGTCCGCCGTATTCCCTGCGCCATGCCCAGGCTCTCTCCAGGAATTGCTCGCGCGTCACGTCCTCCTTGCGAAGCCCCTCAGACGCCATTTTGTCGACGATTTTCGCCTCGGTGGCAATGCTTGCATGGTCCGTGCCCGGGAGCCACAGTGTCTCGTAGCCCTGCATCCTCTTAAAACGAATGATAACGTCCTGCAGCGTATTGTCGAGGGCGTGCCCCATATGGAGCTGCCCGGTAATATTCGGCGGCGGGATCACGATGGTGAAAGGCTTTTTGTCCGGGTTGACCTTCGCGTGGAAATAGCCCTTGCTCATCCAGTTCTCGTAGATCCTGTCCTCAGTCCCCTTGGGGTCGTACGTCTTTGGCATATTGTCAATGGATTTCATTGTACTGAAAACCTCCGTTGAATTGTATATTTTAGAATCCCGCGCCCGTAAAGGATCCGGCGCCCGTGAAGGAATCGCTCCCCGTGAATGATCTGCGCTCCCCGAAGGATCCGCTTCCCGTGAATGCTGCGCGATCCGTGAATCTGCCGGTGCCCGTGAACGTTTCGGGATCCGTGTTCTTACCCTCAAAAAGGGATAATAAATGATAATCCTTTGGTAAATTAAAATCAAGCGCAATTCGGCAGCCGCGGCACTTAAAGTCTAAGCATTCAGCGCTGCCGCTGCCTTAAAACGGAAATAACCTATTCGCCCAAAATCTTCTTCAGCACCGGCTTCAGCGCCCTGTAGAAGAAATAGAAGCCCATATCGTTGGGGTGGCACGTGTCAACGGTAGCCGAGCAGGTCTCGTCATCCTCAAAAAGCGCGTAGCCGTCCACAAAATAGACGTTTCTGTCCCCAAGGCTCACAGCCCTTTCGTAGTTCGCCATAATAAAATCCCTGCGCTTCAGATTGTATTGCTCCTGCTCCTTATATGCAGACCTCGCGTCCGGCTTCGTCATTATGACGTAGGGCAAGTCCGGATGTCTCCGCCTGACCGTCTCGTAGAGCTTCCAATGCGTCTTCTCAAGATGCTCAATACCGGGAGCGTTGTGGTCGTAATCCGAAACGAAGCAGGACATCTCAAGTCCGGCAAGATATTCGCACATCACGTCCTCGGCCAGACCGCAGCCCGAGAAGCCCATATTTATGAAATCAAAGTCCAGCGCTCTTGAGAGCATGCTCTGGTACGCGTTGCCGGGCCTCGAAGCGCATCCGCCCTGTGTGATCGACGAGCCGTAAAACACAACCGGTTTGGACACCCTGTAATCGCCCGGCGTCAAAATCGCCGCGCCTTCACTAAGCCCGACGTACAGCTTGGCGACGTCGTTGTAAAGCGGAAAATTGATGATATAGTCGTGCATCCCGAAGGGCGTCTCGATGACGCTTTCATAGCCCTGCGGCGAAGGATACGGCGGCATGAAAACAAACACAAACTCCTTAGAGCCGTCATCGTTTACCTTGTAAAGGTCAAAGCCTCCCGTGCCTGACATGGGCATATGCGAAAAAATGCACTGCATCTCCCACTCCGCGTGAATGGCAATATATGGCGAGTCTGTCCTGAGGCGGAGCCGCATGCCGGCGGTGTTCTTCGCGAGAATATCAACCCCCTCGCTGACCTTTTCAGAAATTTCCTTGGGAAACCGTCTGTAGCAGTCCCTGTTCTCATCAAGAGACCCGTGAATCCTGAATCTCGCGTCCCTCGCATCGTACCAGACAACGTCGGATTTATTGACAGTTGATTCCACCCTCAGGTTTTTATCAATGTCGGAAATGTGCATGCAAACCAACCTCTTTTCGATATTTCAAATCGCTGAAATTATACCAAATCGGCAGCGGGGGTATCAAGAATTTTTGTAAAAAGGGTTTTGTAAAAAGTACCGGGTGTAATCATTTACTCCCCATCGCCGATATGCTATAATCCCCCTAAACCCAAGACCGCGGAGGACTTATCATGACGTTGAAACAACTTGCCGATATCGCTTTTGAGGAATGCTGCTCGCCCGAAACCACCGTCAAATACGGTGTCAAAAGAGGCTTTCCCTTCTGGAACGCGGAATCCATACAATTCATGTACGTGCCCGCGTTTCATTTTACTGCCGTTCGCGGTATCAAAAAGTACCGCTACGACGCGACAGACGAAGCCGGAGGCCTGCATTCCTTTGAGGTGCCCGACTGCTGCGCTCTTCTCACGCCTGTCTGGCGCGACCTTCCCGAAGGCATCGTGAAGCTGACGGTGACCGCGCTCAACCCGGACGGAAGCGATTATGCACTTGCAGGAGCAAGGACCTTCTTCAAGCTGGCGAGCTTCCCCGGCGAGACTCCGCCGGCGGTGCGTTCCTATAAAGAGGCAGCCGTGAAGGCTTATAAGTATGCGATGTCGCAGGATTTCATTCAGCACTGGCTCAAATACGGAAAGCCCGACCCGCATTACGACCTGAATTCCTACCCCTCCAAGATGATCAGCGCCCTTGTGGATGCAATGCTCTCCTACGCGAGAATATGCCCCGGGGACGCCGCCGACGCCCTGAAGGTAGCCGTAAATTCCGCGGATTACCTTATCGCGATCACGCCGAGGGACGGTTCGCCGCTAAAAAACATACCGCCCACGTATTATCTTGACTTCTGCCCGGATCCGGAAGCCTACGGCGTCCTGACGCCCAACTGGCGCGCGGCCACCGCCTATTCGGGTACAATGATGATGATCTACCCTGCCAGGGCCGGCCTTATGTACGTCTCCCTTTACGAGCAATTCGGTGACCGGAAATATCTCGACGAGGCCCTCAATATCGGCACGTATTACGCGGAAACGCAGGAGCCCAACGGAAGCTGGTATCTGGTGAGGTCCTGCGAAACGGGAGCCAACCTTACCGACAATTACGTTTCGCCCGTCGACGACCTGATTCCATTTATGACGAAGCTTTATGCAGTGACGAACGACGGGCGGTTTAAGTCCGCCGCTGACAGGGCGCTCCAATACGTTTTACGGACACAGGTCAATACCTATAACTGGGAGGGCCAGTTTGAGGACAGCCCCCTGTCCACCAATTACATGAACCTCACACACTATGCGCCTGTAGGCCTTGCAGTGTATCTGACCAGATACCGGGCCGGCGACGCAGAGTCCGTACAACTTGCCCGTGAATTGATGCGCTTTGCGGAGGATCAGTTCGTTGTCTGGAAACGCCCCTGCCCCTGGCCGCACCAGTCGCCCTACGGAGACGTTCCTTACGACACGTCGCTGTGGCACACACCTGCGGCGCTTGAGCAATACGGCTGGCACGTTCCGATCGACGCGTCCACCGCCAATCTCGCGAAGGGCTTTCTTAGCCTTTACAATGCAGGCTGCGGCGAGCTCTGTCTCGCCAAGGCACGCGCTCTCGCGGACCAGCTCACGATAATGCAGCACGACGACGGCAAGATCCCAACGCACTGGATGAACACACCTGACGCCGAAGAAAACTTCTGGTGGAACTGCATGTTCGAAAGCTGCCGCCTGCTTGTGGAAATGGCGGAGCATCAGGATCACGAATTTAAAGACGAATAAATCCTAATATTCAGAATAAGTACAAAAGAACAAGCCGGGATCCTGCGTCACTGCGTACACGGAACCGGCTTGTTATTTTGCGTATTTTATAAACAAAATAAGCCAAAAAATGCGGAGCGTTCTTAAAAATTTCTAAAAACGCGTATAATCCCGGAAAGCGCTCCGTTTTCAGCCGGTCTCAGTCTGTCCTCCTGAACGCAACGCCCTCGCCGCTGCCTGTCAGATCAAAGACAAACGTCTCACCGTCCGTTAAGCCCCTGTTGATCAAAAAGCTGTAATTCTGCCCGTCGATAGTGATCCGAAAGGTTTCGGCCTTGTCGTATCTGAATTCCTCATTGCGGAAAAGGAAAACGTACGTGCCCTCGCCCGTGAAATAATCCGGAACGTTAGCGGAGACCGTCCTGCCGTCACCGTTAAAGGTAAGCGTACCGTATTCGGAAACAAACGTGCCGCTTAGCGCCGGCGGCGC
>JAGDAX010000115.1 GCA_017848335.1 Clostridia bacterium
ACAGAAGTTAAGCTCTCTGATGCAGACGATAGTCAGCTGGCGACGGCTCGCGAAAATATGTCATTGCCGGGTACAACGCCCAAGCGGGAAACTGCTTGGGTTTTTTCTATATGTGCCGGGTACGGAACCGCGGCGTGAAGGACTTGGAGCAGAACCGTGAAGGGCGCATGAGCGCGAAGGACTCGGAGCAGGGCCGCGACGTGAAGGACTTGGAGCAGAACCGTGAAGTGCGCATGAGCGTGAAGGGCTTGGAGTAGAACCGTGAAGGGCCGGGCGAGGGAGCGCGATTGAAAATATTGAAAATAAGCTGAAATCGACCGAAAACCGCGTTTTTCCGCTTTTCATTGCGGCGCCTTCATGGTATAATTACTGAGGTTTTGCAGAGAGTTTTATTTCTGCGTTATTGAATGGTACTCGGTATTATTCGCGTTGTTGAGTTCGGTATTATTCACGCTTTGAGTGTTGTAAAATGTATTATAGAAGAGGAGATTATTATGAGTACAATGTACGAGTTAGCGAAAGCTAAGTATGCTGCGTTTGGCGTTGACACGGATGCCGCTATTAAGAAACTGATCAACATTCCTGTTTCACTGCATTGCTGGCAGGGCGATGACGTCACCGGCTTTGACCACGACGGCCCGCTCACCGGCGGCATTCAGACCACGGGCAACTATCCCGGCAAGGCCAGGACCCCCGAGCAGCTGATGGCGGATATCGACAAGGTCATCTCCCTTTGCCCCGGCAAGGTCAAGCTGAATCTTCACGCCTGCTATGCTATTTTCGAGCCCGGCGAGTACGTTGACAGGGACAAGCTGGAGCCCAAGCACTTTAAAAAGTGGGTGGAATTCGCGAAGGCCAGAGGCATCGGCATTGACTTTAACCCGACCTTCTTCTCGCACCCGAAGGTCAAGAACGGCCTGACTCTTTCGAGTCCCGACGAGGCTACCCGCAGGTTCTGGGTCGAGCACGGCAAGGCCTGCATAAGGATTTCCCAGTATTTCGCCGAGGAGACCGGTGTTCCCTGCGTTATGAACATCTGGATAGGCGACGGATTTAAGGATATTCCTGCGGACAGAATGGGGCCCCGCCTCCGCTACAAGCAGTCCATCGAGGAGATCCTTGCCGAGCCCTTCGATAAGAATCTCGTGAAGCCCTGCGTGGAGTCCAAGGTTTTCGGTATCGGCGTTGAGTCGTACACGTCCGGTTCCGCCGAGTTTACGCTCACCTTCGCCGCTACCCACGACGGAGTCCTTCCGCTTATGGACAACGGCCACTATCACCCCACCGAGGTTGTGTCCGACAAGATTCCGGCGCTCCTTTGCTACTTCCCCGAAATCGCCCTCCATATCACAAGAGGCGTTCGCTGGGATTCCGACCACGTCCTTCTTTTCGACGACGAGACCAAAGAAATGGCCAAGGAGGTTGTGCGCTGCAATGCTCTTGACAGGGTTTACATGGCGCTCGACTATTTCGATGCCAGCATCAACAGGATTTCCGCTTGGACGGTCGGCTTCCGCAGCTGGCAGAAGGCGCTTCTTTCCGCGCTTTGCACTCCCAACGAGATGCTGAAGGGGCTCCAGGACAACGCCGAGTTCACTAAGCTCATGGTCATGCAGGAGGAGCTCAAGACTCTGCCCTTCGGCGAAATCTGGGCGGAATATCTCAGACAGAACGGCCTTGCCGACGACTGCACCTGGTTTGATGAGATCGTGAAGTACGAGAATGAAGTTCTCTCAAAGAGAGCTTGACGTGCAACGGCAGTAACGGCTGAACGATTTTGCGCGGCAATGCTATCCGCCCGATAAGCGCGGCAGCTTTATCCGCCCGATAAGCGACGCAATGACCTTCGCCTCATCAGCGTACGACCGTTATTTGCCTTTAAGTGCGGAATCGTTATTTAGCCTTTAGCGCGAATCTGCTGTTCGTCCTGAATTTGCCCTAAGTTCGCACTGAATTTGCATTGAGTTCGCACTGGATTCGCACTGGATTCGCATTGAATTTGCACTGAATTCGCACCGGATTCGCCCTAAAGCGGAACAATTGTGAATAACCTATGGACCGGTTTTTTGTGATTTATATGACAGAAAACCGGTCTTTTTTATAATGTCCCTTCTTTGGTCCGTTCCGTACTGTATATTATTGCCGTAGAAACCTCTGAGTTTACGCTTTTAGGCAGGCAGCGGTGTTTTCAAGGAATCAGCCTTGTCGAGGTGAAGCTTCCTCAATCCGTAACAGGCATAGGGAAGGAGGCGTTCATGGACTGCCGGTTTTTGAAGAGGGCCGCATTGCCGGACAACGCGGCGATCAATTACGACCGGACATTTAAGCGCTGTGAAGCCTTGAGCGATATTGAGTGCGATCTGAACAATTTTTGCCTGTCATTCAGGAGGTCCACCGAGATAAAGAAGAACGGGGACGTCAGATCGGCCTTGTTCGATGCGTTCCAGGCAACGCCTTTTATTGCGGCTTTATATGCGAAGCAGTCGCTGAAGCAATGCGTGGTATGCGGCGCGCGAATAGGAAGCGGCGGAATATGCAGTCGGTGCGGGGCAAAGCACCCGGATCTGGCACACGGCTTTTTGTACCATATGCTGATCGGATATTAGCAGAACGGGACGAGCTTTATATCTTCTGTCGTCGAAAGGTAAGAGCAACTGCGGAAATGCAACATTTTGTGGCAAAGTGATTGCTCCTCCGTGTGTTATAATGTACAATAGAAATATGTCGGATTTATTCACTCACTCTGATCGTGTTGTGCGATTATTCTGACTCTTGAACGGAGGACAACAGTATGTGTAAAGCCAAAAGTATGAGTAAGATCAACAGTATGTGTAAACCCAAAAGTACGCGTAAGCTAAAAAGTGCCTGTAAAACCGGAATAACAGGGAAAACCGGAATGACGTGTAAAATCAGAGTGGCTATCGTTTCCTTGCTGCTTCTGGTGCTTTCGCCGGTCGTGACGGTGTTCGCGGAGAGCCCGCTGCTGACCCGTGAAGAGGCGAAATCCATTATCGAGACTGCCGTTGATATACGCAACAGCGTGGGAATGTACTTCCAGTGGTATGACGGCATAACTGTTTCTCCGGAGCACCAGGTCAATATTGATTACAGTAAGGCCTCTTCGCAGAGACCTAAGGGCTATGAGTTTTCGGATTTTATCAAGGTCAGGAAGGGCTATGAACCCGAGCAGGTCAAGACTCTGATCCGCGACGTTTTTACCTCCGACATTGCTGACGGTCTGATCGACAATAATCCGGGCTTCTGGGGATTGTATTATTGCGAAAACGGAAGCTGGTACTATGAAGTGTACAGAAGCGGATGTAAATATTTTTATGATTCCGGGGACCGGACAAATACTTTTTTTGACCCTGAGGATATTGAACAGCTGAAAATCGTAGCTAATGAAGGCGGAAAAGCAGCGGTTGAAGTCCCGGTCAACAGGGTTTCAAAGGACGGTCTTCGCGATAAGTCAAAGGTTACGTTTCATTTTACGCATGACGGTCGATCCTGGAAAATCTGCCGCCTTGACGCTGAAAATATGCTGTTCAGAGCGGAGAAGGTCGATAACAAAAACCTCTCAAAGGAGTTGGTAAGGGAGACGATTGTCGCGACGGTATGCGACGTATATGCGCTGACGACTTTGTCGACAGTCAAGCGGTATATCACCTACGGAGGAGCTACGTTCTCAGCCCGGAATTCAAAGTTGAATCTTTTTGAAGGCTCGTTGTCCGAGCCCGTTGTATGGCAGGCTTATCTGGAACAATATTGCACAAAGGAAGCGGCTGACGGCTTCCTGCGGTTTGGTCAGGAGCTGATGTTCGGTCAAAACGTCAGGAACGATAACGGGCGGTTGTTTTTCTTCTATCCATGGAGTGGCTTCGAGGCTGAATGCGACGCAGACAACTCTTATCTGATAGGGGACGTCATGAAGGACAACGTGGAGATTTTGCAGAATGACGGGAAAAATGCCACAGTGGAATACACGTTTTCGCACATTCCGAGAAGAGAACCGCTGAAGGTTTCTTTGGACTATACGTTTACTGAAGACGGGTGGAAGCTGAGCAGCTCGGATTTCATTACCTCTCTGGACGAAGCTTATCGCGTGCGCTCGTTCCACCCGGGAACGTCGGACAGGACGAATCTGTTCCCGGCGATCATTGCCGCGATGCTGAGTCTCGGGGTGATTTTCGGACTAAGTGCGGTAAGAGGGAAGGCTCCCAAAAGAGCCAAAAGGGCCTGAACCTGCGCCTTCGGTCAGTGCCCGGAACCGACCGAATGAGCCAAAGCCGCAGTGATACCGATATAGGATTAAAAGGATTCTAAAACTGCCACGTTACGGCAGAGAAAAGCCCATTACTGCGGCAAGAAATCCGTTACTGCGGCAAAAGCCCAAAACGGCGGCGAAGCGCCCATTACGGAGGAGTAAAGCCGGATAATGCGGCAAAAAGCCCGTCATACCGTCATCGATAATGCGGCAAAAAGCCCGTCATACCGTCATCACGGCGGCAAAATAAGAAAATGCTTTACAAAAAGGCAAAAAACTGATACTATATCTCCCAGCCTTGCCTCCGCTGAAGGAGTTTCCTTTGACCTCGGCTGAGACAGCGGCGATTTACTCAATTTTTTTGAAGGAGATATTATCATGACAAAGGAAAGAAAACAGGAAATTATCAAAGAGTACGGCCTTAAAGAGGGCGACACCGGTTCGCCGGAGGTCCAGGTTGCAATTCTCACGGAGAGAATCAACGACCTTAACGAGCACCTTAAGACTCACAAGAACGACCACCACTCCAGAAGGGGTTTGCTTCTGATGGTAGGTCAGAGGAGAGGCCTTCTCAACTATCTCACCAAGGTCGACGTCAACAGATACCGTTCGCTGGTCGAGAGATTGGGACTCCGCAAATAATTTGCTGCTTAGGGATGAGGTTCAGGCGCTGACGGCCCGGGGCCTTCATCCCTTTTCAATGTTTGCAGGCAGCGCAAGCTGCAATTTTTTAAGATTGGAGGCGTTTATTCGGTGGTGGGCCGGCTTTGAGGATTGCCGGAAGACCGGGTAAACAAAACACAGTATGTTCAGAACATTTAGTACAGAGCTTGCAGGAAGAAATCTCACTATTGAGACGGGCAAAATGGCGCAGCTGGCCAACGGCGCGGTGCTTGTGAGGTACGGTGACACCGTGGTTATTTCCACTGTTACCGCGTCCAAGACACCCAGAGAAGGCGTCGACTTTTTCCCGCTCAGCGTGGATTATGAGGAGAAGCTTTATTCCGTGGGTAAAATTCCCGGCGGATTTCTCAAAAGAGAAGGCAAGCCCTCGGAGAAGGCGATCCTGACGTCCAGGGTTATTGACAGGCCCATCAGGCCTCTTTTCCCGAAGGATCTGAGAAATGACGTGGTAGTGGTCAACACCGTGCTTTCGGTGGACCAGGACAACTCGCCTGAGATCGCGGCCATGATAGGTACCTCCGCGGCTATTTCGATTTCCGATATTCCCTTCAACGGGCCTATCGGCGGCGTGGTGCTGGGCCTTGTGAACGGCGAGGTCGTGATCAACCCCGACGAGAAGCAGCGCGAGAAGAGCGACATGTACGTCACCCTTGCCGGTACCAGGGAGAAGATCACCATGGTGGAAGCCGGCGCCAACGAGGTGCCTGAGAATGTAATGCTCAACGCCATCATCAAGGGCCACGGCACCATCAAGAAGATCTGCGAGTTCATCGAGTCTATTGCCGCGGAGATCGGTAAGCCGAAATTCTCGTACAAGTCCTGTGAGGTTCCCCACGATCTTTACGAGGACGTGGAAAATATCGCTCTCGCCGATATGAGGGAAGCCGTTCTGGCGGTGGACAAGACCGTGAGAGACGAAGCTATTGACGCGCTTACCGCCAAGGTTCAGGAGGCCCTTGCCGAAAAATATCCCGACAGCAGGTCAACGATCAACGAAGCCCTTTACAAGCTCGAGAAGAGCGTTGTGAGAAACTACCTGCTCAAGGAGCACAAGAGAGTCGACGGAAGGGCTCTTGACGAGATCAGGCCCCTCAGCGCTGAGGTTGATATTCTTCCGAGAGTGCACGGCTCCGGCCTTTTCACAAGAGGTCAGACGCAGGTCCTCACAATCTGCACGCTTGGCCAGATCTCGGAATATCAGATCCTCGACGGCATCGACAACGAAGAGCGCAAGAGGTACATTCACCAGTATAACTTCCCGGGCTACAGCGTGGGCGAGGCGAAGGCCCCCAGGTCTCCCGGCAGAAGAGAGATCGGACACGGCGCGCTTGCCGAAAGAGCTCTCGTGCCCGTGATCCCCTCAGAGGATGAATTCCCTTACACGCTGAGGCTTGTTTCCGAGGTGCTTATGTCCAACGGCTCCACGTCGCAGGGCAGCGTTTGCGGTTCAACGCTGGCGCTCATGGCTGCCGGTGTGCCGATCAAGGCTCCCGTCGCGGGCATTTCCTGCGGACTCATAACCAACCCCGAGGATGAGAACGACTTCATCACGTTCATGGACATCCAGGGCATCGAGGACTTCTTCGGCGATATGGACTTCAAGGTGGCCGGTACCGAGAAGGGCATTACCGCCATTCAGGTGGACATCAAGGTGCAGGGCCTCTCCTACGAGGTCATCAGACAGGCCTTCGAGCTCACCCGCAAGGGCCGCATGCAGATCCTTAACGACGTCATACTGCCTTGCATTCCCGAGCCCCGCAAGGAGCTCTCCAAGTACGCCCCCAAGGTCTACACAATGCAGGTGCCTGTTGACAAGATCCGCGACGTCATCGGCTCCGGCGGCAAGGTGATCAACAAGATCATCGAGGTGACCGGCGTCAAGATGGACATCGAGGAGGACGGCAGAATATTCATCGCCACCACCGAGGAGGAGAACGCCAGGAAGGCCATGAAGATCGTGGACGGCATCGTCGGCAATCTCGAGGTCGGCGAAGTATTCGAGGGCAAGGTCACCAAGATGATGCCCTTCGGCGTGTTCGTCGAGTTCCTGCCCGGCCAGGAGGGTCTCGTCCACATTTCCAAGATGGCCAAGTACAGAGTGGAAAACGTGGAGGACGTGGTCTCCGAGGGCGACGTCGTCAAGGTGAAGTTCATCGGCTACGACAAGATGGGCCGCATCGACCTCTCCATGAAGGACGTCTGATCTACAGCTTTTTGATTTGATCAGAAACCGCACAGCCTGAGCTTTCCGGCTGTGCGGTTTTGCTAAGCAGCCCGGGATTTCCGGCTGAGCGGTTTTGCTATAATGCCTGAGCTTTCCGGCTGCGCGGTTTTGCTAAGGACGCGCCGGTATGAAAAAGCTGATTGACAGCTGACAGAGCGCCGGCCAAGCTCCGGTTAAGCGCCGGCCAAGCTCCGGTCAAGCGCCGGCTAAATGCGCTTTTTGCAAGCGTTTTTTCAACCATCGGAAATTATGATCGACCTTCTTACCCTTCACAAACGTTTTATTCTCGAGCACCTGCGGCCCGGCGATACCTGCGCGGACTTTACCATGGGCAACGGCTACGACACGGTTTTCCTTTCGGGCGCCGTGGGCGAGGGCGGCAGGGTCTATGCCTTTGATATTCAGGAGCAGGCGCTTCGCGAGACCGGGAAGAGGCTTGCCGAGGCAGGCTGTCCGCGGAATTATGAGCTGATCCTCGATTCGCACGCGAATGCGGACCGGTATATTCACGGGAAGATCAAGGCGGGTATGTTCAATCTGGGCTGGCTTCCCGGAAGCGACCGCAGCGTCACTACAAAAAAGGAAAGCACGCTTGAGGCGGTGGAAAAAGCCATCGGAATGCTTGACACCGACGGAGTCATCACAGTGGCGGTCTATCCCGGCCACCGTGAAGGCGACGAGGAGGGGCGGCTGCTGGAGGAGTATTTTGCGGCGTTGTCGCGCTTTGAGATCTGCGCCACCAAGATAAGGATCTTAAACTCGGAAAAGGCGCCTTATTTCTATCTGGTGGAGTCGAAATGAGTCTTTGCTGTCCGGGCTGCGAGCTTGAAAGGCGAATCAGCAGAGGAGTCGGCAGAGGAATAAGCAGGGTGACTTTTTAAGGTGACTATGTAACGGGATCTGTAATTCAAGGTTCAAGACGCGGAAATACTGTCAGAGGCGCGGCGTACGGTCAGAAGCGCGGAGTCCGCAATTACAGGCGCGGCATTCAAATCCGTGAGAGCGGAATACAAATCCGTGAGAGCGGCATACAAATTCTTGAAAGCGGAATATAAATTCGTGAGAGCGGAATTGATTATCCGCTTTTTTTATGTTATAAAATGGTCAATACG
>JAGDAX010000116.1 GCA_017848335.1 Clostridia bacterium
CTTATTCAGCCGGAGTATATGCCGATAAACGTATCACGTTTTCAATCGTCGTTACCGCAACCGTCGCATCGGCGAATTCTTAAAGGAAATGCACCTGACCGAAGGCAGAAACACCGGCTTCCGCAAAATGCTCAATGCGCTTGAGAAAAACGGTTCCCCGAAGCCGATCTTTGAAACCGATCCGGAACGCCTTTCGTTTACAAGTACGATTCTCCTTCATCCGGCTTTTGTCGGAGAAAGCGTCGGAGAAAGCGTCGGAGAAAGTGTCGGAGAAAGTGTCGGAGAAAGTGTCGGAGAAAAACTAAATAAAACACAAAGAAAAATCATTGATTTGCTGAGAGAAAACCAAAAATATACTTTGGAACAGATGGCGCAGTTTATAGCAGTTGAGAGACGAACTATCGAACGCAACATCAAAAAGCTAAGAGAAAAAGGCGTTTTAGAAAGAATTGGCTCCGACAGAGAGGGATTTTGGGTTGTGAAAGGATAATGCCTCTATGTATACTATTTACAATCATAATCATTTGATTGGAGGATGATCAAATGCCTAAAATAATGGAAATAATTAAAAAAGAAACGGGTGCGAGGTATGTTCTTTTGATCTATTCTGGGACGACGCCAGTCGCGGGCACTACATAAATGGCAAACAGCTTGTACTGGACAGACCATGGGCAAGCGCCGATGAGATCTTTGCCTTTGACGTGGAAGACTTTGCGTCGTTTGAGAGCGTCGTTGACGGGTCGGATTGAGTGAGAGTGGTCCAGGGTTAGCTTTTGCAAGTAGTCAGAACTAAATCTGCGGATATGTAATGATATTTCCTTTACATTGTATTGACACTTATTGTTTTTTGAGTATAATAGTACAAGAAAGGAGATGTTTTCGATGGCAACAACACCCATTAACATTCGAATTGACGAAGATTTGAAGAAGAGCGCAGAGCAGCTTTTTTCAGATCTCGGATTGAATATGTCCTCGGCGATCACCGTTTTTCTTCGAGCAGCTGTAGACTATAACGGTATTCCGTTTGAAATAAAGAGGGCGGGGCACTCACAGGCTGTAAGCGATGAAGAACTGTTAAGAACATCCGCTGCGCTGCTTGAGAAAAATAAAGAGGCTTATGAGGTGCTTGCGAAATGAAGCTGTTGACGAAAGATCAGATCGTTCTTCTTCATAGGCAGCTTATCGGTTGCACCGGCGGTTCAGACGGAATACGGGATGAGGGACTTCTCGAAGCTGCTGTACTTTCTCCGCTTCAGACGTTTGACGGCAAGGAGCTGTTCCCCACCGTCGAAGAAAAAGCCGCAAGGCTGTGTTTCGGATTGGTGAAAAATCATGCGTTTATCGACGGGAACAAACGTATCGGAGCGCATGCAATGCTTGTTTTTCTTGCTGTCAACGGAGTGAAAACAGAATACACTCAGAAGGAACTGTCAGATATAATACTTCAGACAGCAGCGGGTGAAAAAGATTATTCAGATCTTCTTAAATGGATCAATATGCACGTTATCAATTAACGTTTCACATCAGTTTGACAGTGTCTGCGAGGATTTCGTTGGTGAGAATACCGAACTTGTTCCGGCGTGGCGTATTATCAAGACAAAAAAGCAGAGCAACAGCACGTCGCTTTTCCGGCATTTCCTGGATTGCGCGGATGAACTCGGAATCCCGGGCGTAAGGCAGTTTCTTGATGAAATGATAGTGATTGACTATATCATCGCGAATGAGGACCGTCATCTGAATAACTTCGGAGCTCTGCGCAACGCCGAAACGCTTGAATGGATCGGCATGGCACCGATACACGACAGCGGCTCTTCACTGGGATATGACAAAACGGCGTCGCTCATGACGCACCGCGGCGAAACGGTCTGCAAGCCCTTTAAAAAGCACCATGACGAGCAGCTGAAGCTCGTTTCCTCGTTTGACTGGATCGATTTCGATGCGCTGAGAAACGTGCGGGAAATCATAACGTGTATTTTTTCCGGGGAAAAAGCCGGGGTATATATGGATGAATCCAGGATCAATATGATTGCCGGTCTTGCCGTGAAGCGCATTGCAAGCCTTGAGATGCTGGCCGCGTCAAGCGACCGTGTTCAGGTGATAGACTGTCACGATGAAGTAGAGGCAGATATTGCGGCGAGCTACGGCTCGACTTAAGCTGAGGCTGTTGCAGCACGCGGACTGCGGCTGCTCCAACCGCGCTTTTTCCAAACACGCGCCCGCGCTTTTCAGGCACGCGGCTTCGTTGGATCCGCCCGCGTTTTTCCAATCACGCATTTTCAAAAACGACTTTGATACTCAAGCGACTCTGGTTAAAGAAGAAAGAGGGAATCACTTAAATGAACCGTATCAAAACATCCCTAAAAAACGTCAATCTCAAGCTTTTCCTCGCGCTGCTTGTTCTCGGGCTTTGCCCGACGGTTTACACGACGGTGCGGGTGTTTTTCCTGGGGCAGCTGCCGGGGGACATGTCCTTCTCGATAGCGGGGCAGCTTTCGTGGGTCAATCTCCTGTACGAGGTGATCAGCGAGGCGATCATTCTGCCGCTGTTCTTTTTCATCGGGAAGGTCAAGGAGGACAGGAAGGCGTTCTCGAACCGCGTGAGGACGGGCATGCTCGTGTCGCTGGGCCTGTACGCGATAATGTCCGCGGCGGTGTTCATTTTCGCGGAGCAGCTGCTCGGTCTGATGGCGGCGGATGAGAGCATTATTGCGGCGTCTGCGGTTTACATCCGCATAGAAAGCGTCGCCAACGTATTCTCCGTTTTGGCACAGTTTGCGCTGGTCGCGCTTGTTTCGGTGAACAGAAGCCGGTATATCTACGTTCTGACCGGGGCAAGGCTGGTGCTGTCCGTTATGTTCGATACGTTCCTCGTGTCGTCGCTTCCGGTGTCGGCGAAGCTTGGCGTGAACGGCATCGGCATCTCGAATATTATCGTGAATCTACTGCTCCTGGGCGTCTCGCTGCTGCTGCTTCGGCGGGAGGACGTCGGGGTGTTTACAAAGGAGAAGCTCGACTTCCGCTGGATGAAGGAGTTCGCAAGGGTGGGCGGCTTATCAGGCCTGGAGTCGCTTGTCCGCAACGTGGCATATATGCTCATGGTCGCGAGAATGGTGAACGTGGTCGGGGAGCAGGGCACTTACTGGGTCGCCAACAATTTCATCTGGGGGTGGCTGCTTCTGCCGGTGCTCCAGCTCGGAGAGCTCATCAAGGAGGAGACCGCCGAAAGCGAGGACAACGTGCGCAGGAATACGCCCGGGTACTTCGCGATCACACTTGTCATTTGCGTTGTCTGGTGCGCGACAATACCGCTGTGGAAGCCTTTTATGACGCACGTGCTGCAGTTTCAGGACGTTGACAAGCTGTTCCGTCTGGTGCTCGTTCTGCTCGGATTCTACGTTCTGTTCGCATTCCAGAACGTTTTCGACGCCACGTTCTACGGACTCGGCAAGACGCATTACATGCTGTTCGAGTCGGTCGTGACCAACACGGTTTATTACGGGGCGGTGTTAGCGCTTTTCCTGACCGGCGTGTGGACGCCTACGCTGCTCGGTATCGCGCTGATGTTCGGGATCGGCAACGCTTTTGATTCCGTCGTGTCAGCCGGAGCATTCGCTTATTTATTGAGGAAAATGAAGACCGGTTCGCGGGCAAACGGCGGCTGAAGCTGCTGCGGGGCGGAGTGGAGATGCGGAGAATAGTGTGAAGGAGCCGCGCGCAAACCAAGCGTAAACTCGCGCTCAAACCAAGTGTAAACTCGCGCTCAAACCGTGTGCAAACGTACGTTCAAGCTGTGTGAAAACGTACGCTCAAACTTAAGCGTGAACCTGCGGCCAAACCACGTCCGAAACGCGTACGAAAATCTCCGGAGCCACGCACAAGAATCGCCCGCGCCTCACACGAACCGCGCACGGGTTCATAAAGCTGCCGCAGGCAGATATGCACAAACCGGGCCACCCGGGCCCGACTGAAAAAACCAGCTGAAAAACCATACTGAAAAACCCAACTGAAAAACAGATAAGGCGCGGCGTTGACACGCTCCGTGATTTGGTGTATCATTTTCGGGACGTTTTCGGTAGATCTGCCGTTTTGAGCGCCATTATCGCACGGCTCGTGAAATTATCCGTGATCATCTGCATTAAGCCTGCATTTCTCCGCATTGTTGCTTTTGCGCGCGTTTTACTGCCGGTGCGATTTGATTTCGTTTAAAAGAAGGTTTTCGCTATGAAGAGAATAATTACTGTTTTACTTGCGCTTGCTTTGGCGCTTTCGCTTTTTGCCTGTGCGCAGGGCGGTCAGAATCAGCCCGGCAAGACGGACAACACGACTGTGCCTTCGGGTACCGCAAGCGGTGACAATACCGGCAATACGGGCAACACCGGGGACACGCATTCGGGTGAAGAACCGACGGCGCCGCAGGACGGCGACCCCAACGAGGGGAAGGAGCCTGTGGTGGGCAGCGAAGGCTTCAAGGTGGAGGAGTATGATGATTCCTGCACAATTACCGATATCGGTACCTTCAGCGGCACTGAAATGATCGTTCCGTCGCACATTAACGGGAAGCCTGTCAGGCGCATTGACGAGGACGCGCTCAGCAATGACACCATGACTTCCTTGTTCATTCCGTGGACCGTTGTGTCGATAGGAGAGGACGCGTTCTCGACCAGCAAGAACCTTGAAACTGTCACCTTCAGCGAGGGCCTCAAGAGTGTCGGCGAGGGCTCCTTCGGCGACTGCACGTCTATCAAAACCGTCACGCTTCCTGCGTCTCTTGAGAGTGTATACTATTCCGGATTTGCGGGCTGCACCGCGCTCGAAGAGGTGACCCTTCTCGGCAACGCATCACTCGGCAAATGCGCTTTTTCCAAGGACACCGCTTTGGAAAAGGTGACCTTTGCAGACGATTCGGGCCGTGCTTATTCTGTGGGCAGCAGCGCCTTTGAATTCGACGCCGCGCTCAGATCCGCGGTACTTTCGGAGGGGCTTACCACGATCGGCTCATTTGCCTTCGCGGGCTGCACCTCGCTGGGCACCGTCACGCTTCCGAAGTCGCTTGAGAATATTGAAGCAAGCGCCTTCAGCCAGGTCGGAGCTCTCAAGATCATTTACGCGGGAAGCGAAGAGGACTGGGGCAGGATCAACGTCGCCGGCGGCAATGAGGCTCTTGCAGGCGCGGAGATCACCTTTAACGCGAAATAAGGCTGAACACGGCTTTTTCCGCTTCCGCGAGCGAAGCAAGGCTGAACAAGGCTTTTTCCGCTTCCGCGAGCGAAGCAAGGCTGAACGCGTATTTCCGCAGTGGAAATAAACTCAAACGCAGCATAAGAGCTCGAAGCGTCTTCCGTCAAGGAGTCAGGCGCACCCGGGCTCTTTTCGTTGCAATGAAGCCCGGATTGTGCTGCATTTCACCCGGGAATAAAGAAAGGCAGGACGGTCGTATGAGACTTTTCATCTCTTCAAGCCTCAGCACGGAGGCTGTAAACGAGCTCATGAGGGCGGAGGCGCTGATACGGGAGCAGGGTGTCCGCGGAAACTATTCTCCCGCGCGGAATCTCCATCTCACGCTTGCTTTCATTGGCGAGTATTCCGATACGGCGAGGGTGCTTTCCGCGATGCGGACTGTGCCCTTCAAGCCCTTTGAGGTGTCTCTCTCGAGGCTCGGCTGCTTCGGCGACCTCTGGTGGTGCGGACTTGACTGCCCGGAGGAGCTTTTTGCGTACGTGACAGATTTGAGGAAAGCGCTGACTGATGCGGGGATTCCTGTTGACGCGAAAAGGTTCAGGCCCCACGTGACGCTTCTGAGGCGTGCCGACCGTGAATTCAGGGTGCCGGTGCCCGGAAAGAAAACCACCGCGATAAGGGAAATCGCGCTCATGCGTTCGGAGCGTGGCGAATCGGGGATGATCTACACGCCTGTCGGAAAAGTCGCCGCAAGCTGAGCGGTACGGAATTGCGGCCGGAGAAGTGCAAAGTCGCGGCAAGCCGAGAGGCTCAAAAAGCAGCAGGCTTCCGAAGGCTTCGAAATAAAAAAAACAAGGCTTCAAAATAAAGCAAAGCACGGCGCGGTGACCCTGAAGGCTGCCGCATCGTGCTTTTTCATTATCTGGATTTTATTGCCGGGCCCCGGCTATGCCTCTGACTATGCCGCAGTATTTGCGCCGGCCTGTTCTGCTGCTTCCAAGGCGGCCTGTTCCGCTGTTTCCATGGCGGCCTGTTCCGCTGCTTCCATGGCGGACTGTTCCGCTGCTTCCGCGGCGGCCTGTTCCGCTGCTTCAGCCCAGGCCTCTCATGAACCCTGTTCCTTATCGAACAGGAAGCGCTCAATGCCCCTTATCGATTCGGTGCCGTGCCACGTATGAGGGCCCTCGAAGACGTCGTGGCAGAGCATATTTTCGCGGTCAAACAGCCTGTATGCGGAGCGGACCTGCTCGACGTAGGGCAGCACGTTTGCCAACCCGCTTTTACCGTTAAGCGTGTCAGCGTCTCCGGTTTCGATGACGAAGGGGCGCGGCGCGATCAGGGCCCCGATATCTCCGACGTCGAAATTTTCCCACATATGCGGAACGTAATTGCAGGAGCAATTGTAAAGCTCGAGCAGCGCCTGCCTGAAGCCGTAGAAATAGCCGCTGCAGGCGGCATAGGTTACGCGGTCGTCAAGCGCAGTGAGGTACAGCACCTGAAGGCCGCCGCCGGAAAGCCCGATGCAGCCGAGCTTGTCGGGCATGACGTCAGGCTGGGCTTCAATATGATCCGCGAGCCTCATAAGGTCCCAGACCCAGGTTCCCGCGAGGCACCGGCCAAGGGGGAGGGCCATAAAATTCAGGTAGGAGCAGGAGCTGCTGAGCCGCGAAATCGCGCTGTCGCCCTGCGTATCGTACTCGCGCCTTTCTCCGAAGCCGCGTGCGTCAGGGCAAAAAACGATGGCCCCCTTTTTGACCGCCGACACCCCGTAGTCGTTGTTGAACTTGCGGATCGCGTCCGCAAGCTCCGGGAAGGACCCGTTCCCGACAACAGCCTCCTTGCCGCAGCATCCGTGGCCGTGCGTGGCAATCACCGCGGGGCGCCTTTCTCCCCCGGCAATTCTGTCCGGAACAAGGCGGTAGAACGGCATCACAACGTCAGGCTCGGTGAGGATCGTCCACTTCTCGCGCGTATACCCGTCAAGCCTTTCCGTCGAAATAAGCTTCGGCTCCGGGTCGCACCTTGTCATGCGGTCGAGGCAAAGCAGCGCGGACAGCCGGGCTCTCGCCTTGTCCTTCCAGGTCACGTATTCGTCGAGAGTCTTGCAGTCCATGTGCATGGCCGGCTTAAGATTTTCCATGATCGCGGAAAAGTGCGGCAGGCTTTCGTAGTACTTGTCCATAGGTGTCTCCTTATCAGTGCGCGGGAATTGATCGCGGCGGCTTCAATGCGCGGGAATTGCTTACGGCGGCTTCTGTACGTCCGTCCGGGCGCTGCTTCAAAGTGCGCACAGGCAAATCCGTTAACACGATTATATCACATCAGGCGTCCGCGTTGCAGCGGGATTCGAGCCGCGAGAAGCTGGCGCAGAACTTTTTATTCACGGGATTATCGCAGGATATCCCTGAGAACGCTAACGGGCGTTATTTCAACGGGAGATCCCGGAAAATTTGTTTGCTTGAAATCGGACGTTCATGCCGCTATAATACCTTTGCAAAAAGGCGCCTGCAAACGTATTCCTGCGAAGGCGCACTTGCGAGGTGACGAGGGGCAATTGGCCGGCCAACGACGCCGCGGGGCAGGAGGTCGGCCCGACGCTGCAGGGCAGGAGGTTTGATTCCGGAGGCCGGAGAAAGGTAATGACGATATTCAAGCTGATTTTCAACAGCATATTGCTGGGCGTCGGACTGGCGATGGACGCGTTTTCGGTATCCGTCGCAAACGGCCTCAAGGAGCCGCACATGGTGAACCCGAAAAGGCTGCGCATTGCCGGCGTGTTCGCGGTGTTCCAGTTCGCAATGCCTATGCTGGGCTGGCTCTGTGTTTCATTCGCGGCAAGCCGCCTGTGGATTTTCCAAAAGCTGACGCCCTGGATCGCGCTGGCGCTGCTTCTGTTCCTCGGCATCAAAATGATCGTCGACGCGGTTCGCAGGAATGCCCTCAAGGGCGACGGCGAAGCGGAGGAAAAGGTGGGCACCGGTTGGGGTACGCTGCTCCTGCAGGGCGTGGCGACTTCCATTGACGCGCTTTCGGTGGGCTTTGTGATTGCCGACTACAGATGGGCCGACGCGCTGGTTTCGACGCTCATTATCGGGGCCGTGACGTTTGGGATCTGCATTGCCGGGATATTGCTGGGCCGGAAATTCGGTGAGAAGCTCAAAAACCGCGCGGAAATCGCCGGCGGCATTATCCTGATAATTATAGGGCTTGAGATCTTCATCACAAGCCTGTTTTGATTCGGCCGGGGAACGGCGACCGGACTGCTTCCGGGCTGCTGCGAAATTGCTGCCGCTCTGTCTGCCGGTCTGACCGCGGAAACGACGTCCCGGCTGCCTCTCAAAAGGACCTCGCAAGGGGCCTCTCAAAGGGGCCTCTCAAAGGGGATTCTCAAAGGGGCCTCTCAAAGGGCTTCTTAACGGGCTCCAAATGGGGCCGATTAGCACGAAAATCGTTGAAAGCTGCCAGAAAATGTGGTATCATTTATTCGGAGTGATTTGCTCCGCGTTTGCTCTGTTGCTGACTGACTTTTTTTCCGTCCCGGATCCGTACAGGATCTATTTGAAGCCCGTACGGAATTAACACTGAATCCATGCAAAATTCATACGGAACGCGATATGCCGATTTACAATTCCGGCTTTCGTTTCCCGTTTAACACCGCTATTTCGATTTTCAAGTTTTGATTTCCTTTTTAGCGATTTTAGAGATTTCATTTTTGAAATACTGGTTTTGAAATACTGGTTTTGAAATACTGATTTTGAAATATTGATTTCGAAACCGCGGTTTTGAAGCACTTACCGCATCGGTTTTTAAGATTCCGGCAGGGCGCCGCACAGCGCAGGGATCCCTGCTCAAGGCAATACGTAACCAGGGGCGTTAAGCCGCTTTAAGGGTTATGCGTGACCAGGGGTGAAAAGCTGCCCAAGGCGATACGTGACCTAAGGCGATATGTAACCAAAGGCGATACTTTGACTAAGGGAAATATTGTTCTCTCGCGCAGAACGTTTTATTGACGGGGACATGCAGATGAAAAGAAAATTTATCTACAGCGAGC
>JAGDAX010000013.1 GCA_017848335.1 Clostridia bacterium
CGCAAGTCCCACGAGAATGAAGCCGTAATGCAGCTTTACAAGGAATTCCTTGGCGAGCCCTGCGGCCACAAATCTCACGAGCTGCTCCACACCCACTACACGGCGCGGGGCAGGTACAACGAGCTTCTGAGAAGGTAAGAATAAGGCGGAAAAAAACTTTTCGGAAAGTTTTTGCGTCTTTTACTTCGTCAGACGTTGATCAAAATTCAAAGCTTGCGCCGGTTTGATCCCCGGTTGATCCTGGTCCGGCCGGCGCTTACAAAGTGAAAACAACAGGGGTTTTAGGGCTCAGGCTCAAAAGGCTTGAGGAAAGGAAAAGCCGCATCTCCGCAGGGTTCGGGAATGCGGTTTTTCGCCTGTTTGGGAGCGCCTGGGTTTCGCCCGTCTGGGGGCGCCTGAGTTTCGCCTGTTTGGGAGCGCCGGGGTTTCGCCCGTTTGGGGGCGCCTGAGTTTCGCCCGTGCATACGGCTGTGCGCGACCGCGCGAACGCGCGAACGTACAGTCCCTCCTCCCTCATCCCTCATTCTTCCTCAGCACCTTCGCAATTTTCTTGAAAGTCCCCTTCCCCGCGCCGTGCAGAGCTCCCTTGAAGCACCGCTCCCACGCACCGCGCAGAGCTCCCTTGAAGCGCCTCCACTCCTTATGTTACAATATGGGCACGGCACGCGTGTCCGATGATTGCACGGCAAAGGAGAAAAAAGCAGCATGAAAAAACCTATAAAACGCTCAAAACTGCGCGCAAAAGCGGGAATGTTTTATTACAAAACGAAGCGAAAGCTTTTGTGGCTTAAAATGCGCAGACAGTTCGCAACCGAGCGGCGCGGGAATGCTCTTCCCGAGCTTCAGTTTTCCCACCGCACCCCTCTTCTCCGAAAGCTCAAGGACGTGGACATGTACCTCCAGTACAATAAGATCACCAATCTGCGGCTTGCCGCGGACAAAATCAACGGGGTGGTCGTTCACCCCGGGCAGACCTTCAGCTTCTGGTATCTTGTGGGCAAAACCTCGGCCAAAAAGGGATACAAGGAGGGTATGATCCTTAAAAGCGGCACTGTCGCCAAGGGCATCGGCGGCGGTCTCTGCCAGATGACAAATCTTATCTACTGGATAACCCTGCACACGCCTCTCAAGGTGACCGAGCGCTACCGCCACGGCTACGACGTGTTCCCGGATTCAAACCGCACACAGCCCTTTGGCAGCGGCGCCACCTGCTATTACCCTCACCTCGACCTGATGGTCAGGAACGACACGGACAGGCCTTTTCAGCTTGTCGTCAACGTCGGCGAGGAGTACTTGACGGGCGAATGGCGCTCCGTCACTCCGCCGGAATATTCCTACGAGATCATCGAGAAGAACCACGCGATGCTTCCCGAGCTCTGGGGCGGCTACAGCAGGCACAACGAGCTCTACCGCAACGTCTTTGACCGCGAAGGCAGCTTCCTCCGCGAAGAATTCGTCGTGAGCAATTCGGCGATCATGATGTACCAGCCGTACCTTCCCGCGCCCGAAGCGGATCACAGCGCCTACGACAGGTAGCCCTGCGGCAAAGGCGTTCAAAGGGTATGCAAAAGCTTCGGAAGCACCGGACAGCAAAAGCCACCGGCCGGAAGCTACGAAAGCTTAGGAAGCACCGGACAGCAAAAGCAGCGGCCGGAAGCACCGTCGGCAGGAGGAACCGGAACCACCGAAGCCACCGGCCGGAAGCACCTAAAACAACCGTCAAACGTTTTTAAACCAAACAAGCAAGCAAACAATCAACCCAACAGGAAGGAGTGTCGCAGCTTTGCGAAAAAGATTAACTGTTTCAATGATCGCGGTCATTGTCGCGGCAATGCTCTGCTCGTGCGGCATTGTCGGGCAGCGGCCGGGCTCCGGCTCCGGCAATTCAAAAAAAGGCAGCGCCCACGCGGAATTGATGGACGAGGTGAACGCTCTTGTCGAGAACGCCGCAAGGCAATACGACGTAGGGCTCACCTTTCAGAGCGAATATATTTACGGGCTGGCACAGGCCGAGATCTCCTCGCTGCGCCTCCTGGTCGACACCGTTCTGTGGCTCAAGGGCGAAGGCTCCGGCCTTGCCGAGGTCATCGGGGACGCACCCTACAGGACGTGGGACGAGATCGTCGGAGTCGGTCTCGGCAGCCCTGCCCCCTTCTATTTTGAAGGCCTCCTGGCCAGATTTCAGGGCGACGACCGGCGCGCGGAGGAATGCTTTGAGCGTGCGAAGTACAACCCCCTCTGCGACGAAAGGGATTTCTATTACGTGCGCAACATGTCCGTGAAGGAGCTGCGCGAGCTCAGGGACAAGGCCGCCGAGCTCGAGAACAAGGTTCACAGCGAGTACGTACCGCGGACCTTCCTGCTGGCAGGGAGAACCGGCGCCGAGTTTTCACCCGCGTACCATCTGGCAATGGCCGACGAACGCATCGGCAACGCGGCCGAGGCTGCACAGTGCGCTCTTAACGCGCTGCTCTCGAGCCCCCTCACGCCCTCTCTTTACGCAAGCGCAGCGGCATACGAAATGAACGCCGGCAATGCCGGGCTGGCCGCAGAGATCCTGAACGAGGGACTCTTTCTGGCCCCCGAGGACGCTTCGATCAATTATATTGCCGCGACGTACGCATATTCGGCAGGCGACCTCGATACCGCCCGCAGCTGTCTTGAAACCGCCAAGGCCGGGGCACAGGGCGACCTTCTCGAACGAGTGAACGCGCTTTATGCGCAGACAGGAGGCTGAGACCATGAAGGCATTCCCACGCACAATCAAGACATTTCCACGAACGGTCAAGGCATTCCCACGAACGGTCACGTTTATTCTGGCGGTTTCCCTGCTCACTGCAGCCGCGGTCATCCCGCAGGCGGCGCCGCTCAAGGCCCATGCCATCAGCCTTCAGGAGCAGTCCTGGGTCTCGCATCTGCGCCCGGCGGCCCTCCCGAAGCCCATTGGCAGCACGTCCTACCCGGCGGAGCTTATTGTCGCGGCATCCACGCAGCAGGAGATCAAGCTGACAGGCACCTGCGCCCTCGAAGGGCAGCTCACGGACGAGGATGTTCTCAAAGCACTGAAGCAGGCGGCGGCCGAATCGGGCTACAAGAGCCCCGAAAACGCAGTCGACGACAAGCTGAAGATCGCCTCCCTCAGGGACAAGGTCACCTTCAACGAAGCGGAAAAGAACCGCATTATCGGCAACTGGCTCGCCCTGGTGGGCATGGACAAGGTGGCCGACATGCTGAAGGGGCAGCTCCCAAAATACGACGGTGCGGACGCCGTGGGCGCGGTGGTCGATATGATATCCTCCGGCAATCTCCCCGACGCTTCGTCTCTGTCGCCGGTCCCCACCAACGTCTCCGGCTTTACACAGGGCCTCATTATCAACGGCGTGAAGATTTCCTACGAGCAGTATCAGCGCGATCGGGAAAAGTACAAAAACATTGTCGAACTGGCCAACGCCAGGGCCCGCTTCCGCGAATTCAACTACCGGCTGAATTCCATCATCCGCAGCGAGACCGCCGGTAAGACCGCCTGGACGATCCGCATTCAAACGCAGACGATAAAAGACCAGCTGTACCGTACCGCCCCGGACGTCACGGTTCCCTACTTCTACACCGCCGACGTCGTCCTTACCAAGAAGGACGGCAATTTCGAGACACCCGCCGGCACTTATCAGGGCGACTTCAAGCTCGACATAGACGTTTCCCTCGAAGACTACGACCGGAATTACGCGAAAGAGCTTGCCGGGTATCTGAACGACGAGCTGAAGAAATCCGCCGCCCACATTCCCGACTCCATGCTGTGGAAGGTGGTCTCCCACAACGTCAACAAAACCTCCGAGAACAAGGCCACCCTCGAAGGCAAAAACGTCTACGTCACGCTAGGCGGTTCCCTCGGCGGCGTTTACGAGCTGAGGCTGGACACCATGGCGCTTGACGTCACCTGCCAGAAGGTGCTGCACGACTTCGTGTGCGTGCTGAAGCAGGAAGGCGAAGGCGCGACCCACACCATGACCTGGACCGAAATCACCGACTCGGAGGCCGGCACCTCGTACCACCAGGACCACTCCGTCATCGTTGACCGTCAAGGCACCGTCACCGAGACCGACAACACCGACGACGAGCCCTTCCCGAACGTCGACGTCAGGACGTACCTCAAGCTGACGCTCGTGGTGGACGCGTGTGAGATTTGAGAGATTTGAGAGATTAGGGAGATTTGGGAGTTTTGGGCTGCGCTGTGAGCAGTGAGTGGCGGGTGCCGCTTCGCGGCACCCAGCATTTGAAATACTAAAAAGGCAAAATTATGAAAAAACCACTTGTTCTATTGATCCTATCGTTAACAATTCTCGCGATCGCAGGCTGCAGCGGTTTCCTCTCAGGTATAACGGGGAACCTTCTCGATAAGCCGCTTTCCCGCAATGACGGCACCGACGCAAACGTTTACGTCACCGAAGGGAAGCCGCTTAACCCGCCCCCGCCGGATCCCTCGGACGAAATCCCCAACCCGGGCATTTCCGTCCCCGATCCGTTCTCGCTCATAGGCGAGGCTGACTGGCCCGACAATGCGTTCACGCGCCTGATTCCCAAGCCGTCCTTCACGCTCATAAGCGTCTCCGTGGACGACGATTCATTCACCGCGGCTTTCAGGAACGCGACCCTCGAGCAGGTCAAGGCTTATGCGGAATCGGTCAGGGCCGCCGGCTTCACGGTGGACTCTGAAGTCCGCGAAGAGGCCGTCATGGGCGTGGAAATGTACAGCTATACCGCTTCCAACAGCGGGGGATACACGGTCACGATCACGCTCTCATCAGGCATCGGAAGCATCGGCGTCACCCGATAATCCGCAGGATCGCCGCAGTACGTCCGTTGGCTCCACGAAGGATCGCCGCAGTACGGCCGCTGGCTCCACGAAGGATCGCCTCAGTACGTCCGCTGGCTCCACGAAGGATCGCCTCAGTACGGCCGTTGGCTCCACGAATATCTCCGCTGAACGTCCGCAGGCAATCCGCCGGCGTTTCCCCGGAGGTCCGTCAAAATCAGGCAAAAGGCCCCGGTAAGCCCTTCATTTGCGGAGGGCTTCCCGGAGCCTTTTTGCGTCAGGCACAAACCTGCTTGTGCGCGAGCCATCATCAGGCGCATGCATTCTCTTGCCGCGCCTTATTTTCAGCGGTGCATCCTCATACAGAAGCGGCTTGATTGCAGTCGGTTGCCATAGATTGCCATAGATTGCCTTTGATTGCAGTAGATTGCCGTTGATCACCGTCATTCCCCGGTGGGCGGCGCCACGTTTCCAACAGGCAGCCTGTTCAGATACTCC
>JAGDAX010000117.1 GCA_017848335.1 Clostridia bacterium
GCAGTTGCGATAGGGGCGTTTTACGCGGTCACGGATGAATTCCACCAGCTTTTTGTGGAGGGCCGCGGAGGTACCACGGAGGACGTGCTGATCGACAGCGCGGGTGTCCTTTTCGGGGTGCTTGTAGTGCTGCTGGCGGTTTGGCTGGTCGCGCGCGGCAAGGAGCGCAAGGCGGTCAAGGCGGTCAAGACGGTCAAGACGGGCAACGACGCTGTGCGCAATGGCGCTGAGCACAATGGCTCTGAGCACAATGCCGCCGTGCACAGTGGCGCGGAGCACAATGCCGCGACAGGCGACGGCGAGGCAGATAAGCGCGTGAATTGACGTGCGTTTGAACCTGACGCACAACGGAATTGATGCGCGTTTGAGCCTGATGCGACCCGGAATTGACGCGCCAATACGGTTGAGGTGCCGGCTCGAAACAAGCCCCTGAACGGCTGAATCTGCCCGTTCGTAACCGGGCCTGAAAGGTATGAAGCTACAGGCTTGCAGGAAGCTTTGAAAGGGCTCCGGATATTATTTCGCGACAAGGCCGGCTTTTCCGGCTTTTTTATTTTCTCCATATAATCGACAGCTCTCGCGGGCGGTTTTTGGGCGCTCTTCAGGCGCATTTTCAGGCACTTTTTCAGGCGGTTTTGGGCGCATTTTCAGGCACTTTTTCAGGCGGTTTTTTGGGCGCATTTTCCGGGAAATGTTTGTTTTTTCCGGAGAATATTTTACCGTTTGACACGCTTTTCAAAAAGTTTTATCATCCTGCTACACGATGAATTTACGCGGCGAAATACTGAAGCTGAGCGGCCGGAACCGGGCCGCCAGGCGGTGCATTATCGGACGAAAGGTAAGCGGGAGGAAGCGGGGCTCTTTCTGCGGGGTAATAATATGAATTTCTATTTTGGGGGAAGATATCAGGGGAACGTGATTTCGGACGGGGGTTCTTCCGGGGCGAGGCTCGTGAAGGGGCGAAAGCGCGCTACGGGCGAACCGGTGGCGATCAAGATCTGGAGACAGGGTGCGCCGGAGGGGATTCGCGAATGCAGGCTGTGGGAACGCACGGGAAGCGACTGCTTCAAGGAGTTTGGGACGGACGGAGAGCGGCTTATACTGGTGCGCAGGTGGTTCCCGGGTGAGAATCTGGCGGAAATTGTCGGGAAAAGCGGGACGTTCAGTACGCAGAAAACGATTGGGCTGCTGGCGGCGATCGCTGACAGGCTAAGCTGGTTTTACGGCAATCTCGGCAGCTGCTTCGGCGACCTGAAGCCCGAGAATATCATTTTCGACGGCGAGAAGGTTTATCTTATCGATTTTGAATCCTGTGAGGAGATTTCTTCCGGGACCAAAGCCGGTGCCAGGAGGACTCTGCGCCTTATGACCATCGGATTTGCTGCGCCGGAGATGGCGGCAGGGAAGCCGGAACAGGCGTCGGACTTTTATTCACTGGCCATGATCGGTGTCTTTTTGCTGTCAGGCGATACGGACGCAGGGCTGCTTAGGTGCGATAATCCGGGTCTTGAAGGGTTCATCAGGAGGAATCTGTCGACAGCGCCTTCGGAACGATGCGGGAGTATTGACGAGATTCGGGACGCGCTTCGGAAAATCGGTGCCGGAGAAATGCCTTTCGAAGATGAAACTCCAAAGAATTCAGTATTGCAGGACGCCGGAAGAGACTTGGGGAAGGGCCCGGGTAGCGGCCCGGGTATCGGTTTGGGGAACGGCAATATCTCTGTGGAAAATATGAACGTCAAGGCGTCGAGGATTATATTCACGGGCCCGCAGGGAGACTCGGGAGAAGACCCGGCGGAAGGCGGCGACAAAGGAGGCGCGGACAGGGAGCGCATTGCTGCGGATGATGCGGCGCAGGAGCGGGGCAAATCCGGAAGGTATTATCCCGGTGCGGAAAATGCCGCGGAGGTCGTTGATGATTCTGCCGGAGGAGACGCCGGGGAGCTTCGCGAGGGCGAGCATGGCTTTTCTGCGTTTGCTGTGGATGACAGCTTTCCCGAAGACCGGGGAATCCCGTTTCCTCACGTGGAAAAAGGCTACAGAAGGCTTTTGCTGTACGTGCCCGGCAATATTATGTTTGCTTCGGAGCTTTCATACGTTCTGGCCGCGTGCTTCGGATTCAGAACGCTGCTCTGCGAATTCACGGACTGCACGGAATCGCGCGTAAAGTATTATTTTGACCATGTAAATGAGCTTTCACCGGGTGAGGGGGACGTGCTTGAAACGCGCGAGCTGTCAGGAAACGCGGACGGCGCACCGCCTGCCCGGCAAATAAACGTAGTTGTGAGCTCGATTGCTTCCGAAGAGAGCCCGGCCTATGGGCCTGAAAATGCCGATAATACCGCAAATGCCCTGGAGGGTCACGTGGGTGGCACGGGAAGCGCTGCGAATGCCGGGGAAAGTCTCGACAGCGGTTCGGGAAGGGTTTCGAATGCCGCGGGAAGTTTCGACAGAGGTTCGGAAATCAGTCATCAGTGTGTCGAAAATCCTGAGAACGTTGATTCTGAGAGATGTATTTTCGGGGCCGGCGGATCGGAACACGGCGGTTCGGGCGGCGCTGATTACGGATTCAGATTCAGGATTTTTGAAGGCTCGTTCAATCGCAATCTGCACAGCGGATGCTCGAGAATAAAACCGGGCGCGGTTTATTCCGACGGGGAGGTGCTTGAATTCGTTTCGGCGGCATATGCAAATTACGATATGACCGTGGTGTGTGACGGAACGTTTGAATCAGGCGGCACCCGGGACAGATTTTTGCGCTTTTGTGATTATATTGTCGTGCCTGTGGACGGCGACGCTGACAGTATAGAGCGGGATCTGCGGCACTGTATGTGGGTGCTGCGGAGCAACAGGATTTCAGCGGGAAAGCTGAAGACCGTCGGGTGGGAATATGAGGAGAAAAACGATGCGGACGTAAAGCTTCTGGCGGAAGCGGACGGCAGGGCAAGGCATCTTGGAAATATCAGCTTTGACAGCAGGAGGCACAGGCTCAAAAACCGTTCCGGCGGGTTTTACTGCGAACATATGCCATGGAGAATTATCCGCGAGTATATGACCGTTGCCGGGCTTTTGACCTATGGGGATGACGTTTGCGCATAGTGTTTTGCGTTTGGCCAATTGGGTGAAATCGGGTGAAGTGAAAAGTTTGTTTCCATTGGGTGAACTCGTGTGAATTTGTCGAAAATGCCCTTGACAGGCATCTGTCCGGGGCGTATAATTTACATTGCTCCGGAACAAAAGTTTCGCTTGCGGGGACGCCGTTGCCGGGACTGTGCGGATGAGGGGCTTTGCTGTCCGGCAGGGATTTGCTGTCCGGCAGGGGTTTGCTGTCCGCTAAGGCATCGGATGTCCGTGAACGTTTGCAAATATCGGTTTGCCAATATCCGATTGGGATTTTCAGGCAAAAGCCGCTTTGTTTCCGTGATAATACAAAGTTCAGATACTGCAAAAAGATCGCAAAAATACACGGGAAGCAAATCGTAAGAAAGCATAAAAATTCCGTGAAAAAACGCAAAAAACGCTTGACAACAATTTTGCGAAGTTTTATAATTTACCCGTAAACGGAACAAATGTTCCGAGACGAGGGCCCGGCACAGGGGCGAAGGAGAGGCTATTTATGCAGGACAAAAATCATGACAAGAGCGCCGAAATCGAACAGTTCATCAACAATTTTTCCGATACCTACGGTTATTCGCCGACGATGGATGAGATTTCCGCAGGTACGGGATATCCAAAGACCACCGTTTTCAGGCATATTGCGCAGCTGCGTGAAAAGGGTGTGATCAATTATTCCGGACACAGACGCATCGCATCGACCAAGGAAAAAAAGCAGATGATCCGGGTCCCCGTACTGGGAGCGGTGGCCTGCGGCATTCCGAAATTTGCCGAGGAAAATATTGAGGAATATATCAAGCTTCCTGTTTCTCTTTTCGGTGAAGGCGACTATTTTATTCTGCGTGCCTACGGAGACTCTATGATCGACGCCGGTATATTCAACGACGACCTTGTGCTTGTGAAGCGTTGCAGTGACGCTGAATCCGGGCAGATAGTTGTGGCGCTTGTCGATAACGACGAGGCGACCCTCAAACGATATTTTCCGGAGCCGAAACGTCACCGCGTGCGGCTTCATCCCGAGAATTCCTCCATGGACGATATCATTGTTGATTCATGTATTATTCAGGGCGTCGCAGTGAAGGTTATCAAAGACATCTCCTGAGGTTTCGGCCTTTTGCCTGATAATGCTTATTCAGAGGAATCTCTGAATAAGCATGCAGCGGACTGATGCTGCGGGACGGTTATGCTGCGCCTCTGTGATGGCGGTTATTATTGAAATATGTGATTTGTTTGTGATTGATTATGCGGCTTTTTCGGAGTGAATGACATGAGCGGCCAGCGGACGTATTATTGTATTGACATGAAGTCTTTTTATGCTTCCGTTGAGTGTGCCGAAAGGGGGTATAATCCGTTTGAAACCAACCTTGTGGTGGCGGACTGCACCAGGGGAAAGAACGCCCTTTGTCTTGCCATTACGCCTCACATGAAATCTCTTGGGATCAAAAACCGCTGCAGATTGTCGGAGATTCCGGCAGGGGTTAAGTACGAAGTGGCTCCTCCGCGGATGGCGCTTTACGTTGAATATGCCGCAGACATTTATTCGCTTTATCTGGACTATTTCGCGCCTCAGGATATGCACGTATATTCAATTGACGAATCATTTATAGACGCTACGGACTATCTCGAAATGTACCGCCGTGATAAGATCGATTTTGCCGGGTTTCTAATGAACGAGATAGCCTCAAGGTACAGGATTCCGTCTACTGCGGGCATAGGGACCAATCTTTATCTTGCCAAAATCGCGCTTGACATTACTGCGAAGCACTCAAAAAACCACATAGGCTTTTTGGACGAGGATATTTACCGTGCCACGCTTTGGAAACACAGGCCTATTACGGATTTTTGGATGGTAGCGGGCGGCACGGCGGCAAGGCTTGCCCGATACGGTGTGTACGACATGCAGGGCGTTACCGAAATGCCAACGGAGCTTATGTATAAGATATTCGGCAGGAATGCCGAGCTGCTCATTGACCATGCGTGGGGCAGGGAGTCCTGTCTTATGGAGGACATAAAGAATTACCGAAGCAAGACCCATTCGGTTTCGTTTTCACAAATACTTCCGAGAGATTATACGGCTGAAGAGGCACGGACTGTCATACAGGAAATGGCCAGAAACGGAGCTGAAGAGCTCACGAGGCGCAAGGTGATCACCGGCAAGGTGAGTATATTCGTGGGATATACCAGAGATATGAGAGCTCCCACAGGAGGGAGTGCAAGGCTTGGGATTACTACCTGTATTGCGTCATACCTGGCAGCTGCGGCTGTGAGTATATACGACGCCACTACAGACCGGTCAATGCTTGTAAGAAGGCTTGGTATTTCCTTTGACAACGTTTGCGACGAGGGATGCGAAGGATACGATCTTTTTACGGATTTTGAGGCTGTAGAACGCGCCCGCAATATTCAACGGGCAGTAGTGGACGTCAAGAGCAGATTCGGGAAAAACGCTGTGCTAAGCGGCATAAATCTGATGCCCGAAGGGACACAGCGCGAGCGTAACGGGTTTATTGGAGGTCACAGGGCGGGCTATGATGACAAGAGCGGAAAGAGCTAAACAGTTTGCGCCGTTTGACGCCATGAAGGGCCTTAACGAAGCGCTTCGTGACAGAGAAGAAAGACATATGCGCGTCGATAAGCACGAGATCTCGGAGGAGGCGGCTGCCGAAAATTCACGAACCGTCGTGAAGCTCCGGAGAGGTATGATGGTATACGTGTCATATTATTGCGCTTTCCATGACGCAGAGATAAAGGGGACGCTTGAAGATATAAATCTCGGGCTTAAGCATCTGACGGTTGACGGGGAACAAATATGGTTTGAAGACATATACTCAATCAGGATTGTTGACGTGCTGTAGTCTGTCAGAAGCGTCTTTCGGGGATTTGCGGATAAGTCGCATGAGAAAAGAGCCGGACGTGCTTTGGGAAGTCCGGCCCTGCCTGAACGGATGCTGCAATAATGCAGATCAGATCTGCTTTTTGCGCCTGCTTTTGGCAACGATTAATGCGGCTGCTGACAAGGCGGCTGTAAGAAGAATTGCGCCGGGAATAATAAAAAACAGCTTGTTTCCGATGCTTGAGAGCTTGCCGCCTGACTCGCGTGAGCTTCTTTGGGCTGCGGAGATATCCTGCCAGCTTTCGGGCCATTTGACGTCGGGAACAGAGTCCCCGCGGCCGTAGAACAATACTGCTTTGCGGCCGGTATCAGAGCTTCCGGCTTTGCTGCCGACGGATTCTGAAGCATTAGCTTCGGTACTGCCGCAGTCGACCCAGACCCATACGCTGTCGCCGGATATGATCTTTTCGCAGGGAACGGATTCGCCGTCCAGCATTGCATATACATTGTCCGTGTCTGCAGGGAGCGGGCCGAATCGCAGCTTTACATCATCGATATTGCTGCTGTCTTTGAGGGCAAACTGCGCGTATTGGATACCATCTTTGGGATATGAGATGATGAGATCCACACTGCCGGAGGCGTTGCCGGAGACGGGCATATCGAAGAGATTCAGACTCCAGTTTTCGGGCAGACGCGGCATAAGCTTTAACGTGCGGTTAAGAACGGGAGAAATCCCCGAGGCGATGGAATAACATTTAAGGGCTTCCGCCTGCTGAACGAGATTTCCCAGGTCTCCCTGGCGGCGGAGAATGCCGGAATCAAGGTCAACTGTTATTCCTTCGGGTACCATATAAGGCTCGGGAAGGCCGGGGGCATAGCAGATGCGCGAAAGGTTTTCCATTAGACGCGTGGCGTCCTTCATGTGGTCTGTAAGAAGCGCGTTTTGGGTGAGCATTGAGTGGTCGTATCCGATGCCTGCAGCGCCGTACCAGCCTGTGTTTGCGGATTTCGCGGTGTCCTTTTCGTAGGCTGCAAGCGTGCGCAGGACGAATTGCTCATCCATATCTGCAAGGTCATATCCGTAATAATCAGCCATCATTGTGAGTGCTGGATCATGGAAAAAGCCGAATTTGCTGACGGTCCACTGACCGTTTTTGGACAGACGGTTTATAATCGCGTCGCGAAGACCTGACGCAATATTTTTCCACTTTTCGGCCTCGGCGGTGTGACCTGCTGATGCAGCCATTTCGGAATAGCCCAAAAGACCAAGATAGCACGGAAGGTTGCAATAGAGAGTATACTCGCGCATGCCCGCTTCGGATTCCGCATAGAGAAGCCCGTTTTTGACAAGCGACAGTTTCGGGTTGTCAAAGCACCAGACGATCCAGTCGGAAGCTTCTTTGATGTATTCCCAGTTGTCATCAATGAAGCTTTGGGGGCTGCCGAGGGCGCGCCACGTATTATAGTTTGCCATCATCATGAGGCCGTGTCCGTCGGTTTCCTGATTTCCGAGATTTTTGTATTCCGCGCCGAATGCTTCTTCCGTATAGGCAGTGGGCCAGTTGGCTACGGGAACCAGCACCTCGGAATAGAGCAGGGGCTTGTTAATGACTACCGTATAATGTCCCGGAATCGCAATGCCGCCCAGTGTGAGTGCGTTTTCCCTGAAATACATCATCTGTCTGTTGGCATAGCTTACGGACTTGGCGGCTTTGTCCTTCGCACCGAAAAGGAGAAGCGTGAGAAGTGCGCGGCCGCCGTCGCGCGAATAGTACGAGTCGTAATACGAGCCGTCGTCGGGAACCCAGACGCCGAAACCGTCATACCGCCAGGTGGGAGCCTTGTCGTAGGAGGTGTGTACAAAGCCTTCGTCATCGGTGCGGCTGATAAGATTGGTGATATTGTGGAAGGCAACGCCGGAAGCTATGTCCGCGAAGCTGTTGCCGCTGAATTTGATAACGGGGCCGTCGTATTTGGCGGGGTATCTGAAATCGGGAGCGTCCTTAAATACATCCTCATACGTGTAAAGCGCATGCCTGATCTGCTCGAGGTTCGACTGAATTTCCGCAGGGTAGCTGTTGCAGCAATCCACGGTGTGGTCCTTGAAGAACGGGTCGTCGGTGTCAAAGAAGAGACTGCTTTCGGATATTGTGCCGCAGCCCTCGTCGGCTAAGAATGCGCTGCTGAAAACAGGCTGGCCGGCCTTGGACTCGTTGTCGGCGATGGATATATTCCTGACGGGCATATTTTTGAGTTTGATTTTGAGAACGCAGGTTTCGTTTCCTTCGTATGCGCCGAGGAGACAAAGGGACTGTTTCAAAGCGTCTGTGAGAGCTTTATTCTGTCCTTTGAGAGGCGCGGTATATTCCTGCCAGTGGTTGTGAAACCACATGGTGTACCCGAAAACGAGCGGAGTTGTGTCAGTGGTGCCATCTTCGTAAGTGATGACGGCCCTGCCCATTTCATCTCCGATGAGGCGTATTTCGGAATAGTCCGCAGTGCCCCAGGCAGGTGCGCCGTTGTCGATGGAATGGTAGCCGCCGATCAGATACAGATATTGGCGGGATTCCGGGATATCCGGACTGTATGGCAGATTTATTTTTTCGTATGTTCCGCCAGACGCCTTGCTTTTAATTACGGAGGTAAAAAAGACAATGGCTGCCAGAATAAGCAGTAATATCAGCACTGTGATGAATGTTACGGCGACGGGGTTGTTTAAAGCAATTACGTTCATTTTCGGACTGCCTTTTTGTAATGGATTCGGAGAATGATTTCAAAGAATCTCAAATCACGACCTCGAAGCGTGTCTTATATCATCTCCGCCTGTATTATGCTTTTATCAAGGCATGTTTGTCAAGAAGTTTGGCCGTGGCTGTGATTTTAACACTGTGATTTAGACTGTGATCTTGAAGGATTTCGGAGATGAATTTGACGGATTTTAAGGCTGAATCTGACTGCGGTGACGGGGGCTGTATTCGTGGTCGTCCGTAAGCATAATGCGGTTGTTTGTGCGTGTTCGCGAGTGTTTGTGAGGGGTAATGCGGGGCGTATGTAAGGATGGCGGTGAGTTTGTTGGCGTGTGCGGTGAGTACGTCGGAGATGCTTGACTTTTCGGCGCGTGATTTGGTATAAGAACCTGTGGGTTCACCGGCGAAAATTGTCAGATTTTATTTTCCGAACACTGTTTTCGCCCGTTATGACAGATATGATTCAGAGTATTATCGTATTTGCGGGATTCGTCTGAGGCGTGATTATCTGAAGCCTGTGGAAAGTTCGGAAAATACAGAGCCTTGTACGTGTTGAGCTGCAGCAATAACCTTTACGCCAGCCGTGAATCGATTTGAAACCGCCTTGAAACGTTGCAACAATCTTTTTAGTAAGCTATGAACCGGACAAAAATCATAATTAGAACAGGCAGAAGCAAATTTGCCGCCATAGACCGCTGGATCGCGCTTCACGGTATCGAAAGCATTCTTTTAGTGTGCGACGGTGCTGTCAGCTATCAGAGTACCTTCCTTGCAAAAATGAAAAGCATTGAGGCGGCCGGAGTTGACGTTACGGCATTTTCGGACTTTGAGCCGAACCCGTTGTATGAGAGCGCGGTCAAAGGTGTGGAGGTTTTTAAAAAGAACAGGTGCGGCGCGATTCTTGCCGTGGGCGGGGGCTCCGCTCTTGATGTGGCAAAGTGTATAAGGCTTTTCAGTGTTCTTCGCGGCGACGGCAGCGACGGCGGCTGGCTTGCGGAGGAATACGCGGAAACCGGGATCCCGTTTCTGGCTATACCTACTACGGCGGGGACAGGTTCAGAGGCCACGAGATATGCGGTTGTCTATTTTAAGGGGAAAAAGCAGAGCGTTACCAGTATTTATTGCCTGCCGGACACGGTTATTCTGGAGCCGGGTATGCTTAAATCGTTGCCGACGTACCAGCGTAAGGCCACCATGGCGGACGCGCTTTGCCACGCCATCGAGTCCTACTGGTCGGTTAACAGCACGGATGAGAGCAGGGAATTTGCCCGCGAAGCAATCCTGGGGATTCTCGGGAATATGGACGGTTATCTCGCGAATACTTCCCGGGGAAACAGGGAAATGCTGCTTTCGGCGCACAAAGCCGGGAAGGCAATCAATATTACGCAGACCACTGCGGGACATGCGATGTGCTACAAAATCACCGGTCTTTTCAGGGCCGCACACGGACACGCGGCGCTCCTGTGCGACAGGGTGCTTTTCCGCTCTATGGCTGAGGCGCTTCTTGACGGCAGCTGCGAGTGCATTGACCCGCGCGGCGAGCAGTTTCTGAAGGAGAGGCTTGACGAGCTGGGGGTCCTTCTCGGCGGAAAAGATGCAGTCGCGGGGGCGAAGCTGTTGGAAGGGATTTTCGGGAAGCTGGAGCTTCCGGTGCCCGAGGCTTCTGCGGAACAGATAGAATTTATCTCTCAGGAGGTCAATCCGGTGAGGCTCAAAAATCATCCGGTTAGGCTGACGCAGGAGAGGATTAAGACGCTATACGGGGAAATACTGAGGATTGCACCGGATGCCGGGAGTTAATATGGTTTCAATGAGGTGGCTCCGGGCAGAAGGTGCCCGGAATCGGCGATATGACGAAAGGCCGGCTTGCTTAAGAGTTTGCTCAAGAGCTTGCTCAAGGACTTGCTTAAGAGCTTGCTCAAGGGTTTGCCCGGGCTCTGCTTAACGGCTTGCTGAAATACTGCTTATGAGTCTGCACAAGCCGCTTCGGCCGCAATCTTTCGACTGATATTTTTGGCCGGGAGCCGATTATTTTATAACAGAGGACAATATGAGGGTAGAACGTTTTTTTGACATATTGGGCGCGGATTTCTATACGGGCGTGCCGGATTCGCAGCTTAAGGCGCTGTGTGACTTTTTGATGGACAGGTACGGCGTGGATCCGAAGCATCATATTATTGCGGCGAATGAGGGTAATTCCTGCGGAATTGCGGCGGGGTACCATCTTGCTACAGGCAGGGTGCCGGTGGTGTACATGCAGAACAGCGGAGAGGGCAACGTGATAAACCCTCTTGCGAGCCTTCTTTCCGACAAGGTCTACGGAATTCCGGTGATTTTTGTGGTGGGCTGGCGCGGCGAACCGGGCGTTCACGACGAACCGCAGCACGTGTATCGGGGAGAGGTTACGCTGAAACTTCTTGACGATATGAAGGTGGATCATTTTGTGGTCGACAAGTCTACCTCAGAGGCGGAGCTGGCCGCAAAGATGTCGGAGTTCAGCGGAGTTCTTGCCGCAGGCAGGGACGTGGCGCTGGTGATAAAAAAGGGAGCGCTCACTGATTCGCCCTCAGTGGATTACAAAAACCTCAACGAGCTGCGGCGCGAGGATATCATTGACGAGATCACGAAGGTGTCCGGCGGCGACCCGCTTGTTTGCACTACCGGTAAGGCCGGGAGAGAGCTTTTCGAGATACGCGAAAATGCCGGAGAGGGGCACGGAAAGGACTTCCTCACTGTGGGGTCAATGGGGCACTGCTCTTCGATCGCCCTGGGAATTGCGATCAATAAGCCCGACAATAAAGTCTGGTGCATAGACGGAGACGGCGCGTTTCTCATGCATATGGGCGCGGCGGCGGTAATAGGAGCGTCAAAGCCCGCCAATTTTATCCACGTTCTCATAAATAATTCATCCCACGAAACTGTGGGCGGTATGCCTACCGTTTGCGGCAGTATTGACGCTGTGGCGGTGGCTAAAGCCTGCGGCTACCCGTTTGCGGTTTCCGTGGATACGATGGACGGGCTGCGGGAGGAGCTCCTTAAAGCAAAAGCCCGGGAAGGGCTCTCCTTCATCGAGGTGAAGTGCGCTCTGGGTGCCCGATCCGACCTCGGACGGCCGACTACTACACCTTCCGAAAATAAGGAGGCCTTTATGGATCATTTGAGGGAGCTGCGCTGAAACGACGGTGCAAAGCTCGCTGAAACGACGGCGCAAAGCTGCGCTGAAACGGCGGTGCAAAACCCGCTGAAACGGCGGGACAAAACCCGCTGAAACAGAGGTACAATAACGCACGGAGGCGGCGGATTTGAATGACACGGGGCGGGTCGTCGGGGTTTTCCGATGGGACGTCCTGTGGAGAAATGGAGAATATTATGCTGATAAATGAACATTTCCCGGAAATCAACGGAAACTTCGGATTTGGCTGCATGCGGTTGCCAATGAAGGAGGGCGAGGTCGATTACGATGAATTCATAAGGATGGCGGACGCGTTTATTGACGCGGGCTTCAACTATTTTGACACTGCCCACGGCTATATCGGGGGCAAGTCGGAAACCGCCATAAGGGACTGCGTCGCGAAGAGGCACAGCCGCGATAAATTCCTGCTCACCGACAAGCTTTCGTCGCCGCATTTTAATTCTCGTGAAGAAATCCGGCCTCTTTTTGAAAGCCAGCTTGCAGCTTGCGGAGTCACCTATTTTGATTTCTATCTGATGCATGCACAGGAGCGCAAAAATTACCAGAAATACAAGGAGCTGAGGGCCTATGAGACGGCTTATTCCTTCAAGGAGGAAGGGCTTATTAAGCATTTCGGTATTTCCTTCCACGACAAGGCCGAGATTCTCGATATGATACTCTCGGAGCATCCTGAGATTGAAATTGTACAGATACAGTTCAACTACGTGGATTACGAGGACGAGGCGGTTGAGAGCCGCAAGGTCTATGAGGTCTGCCGCAGGCACGGCAAGCCAATGATTATTATGGAACCCGTAAAAGGCGGCAGTCTGGTGAATCTCCCTCCCGCTGCCGACAGTATATTCAGGAATCTGGGCGGCTGCTCCAACGCGGGATATGCCCTGAGGTTCTGCGGAAGCTTTCCCGGAATTGCGATGATTCTGTCGGGCATGAGCAATATGCCGCAGATGGAGGATAACCTTGCCACAATGGCGGATATGAAGCCTCTGGACGCGCGGGAAATGTCTGCGGTGGATACGGTTTGCGGGATATTCAAGGGGAAGAACGTCATTCCGTGCACGGGCTGCAAGTACTGCGTGGACGACAATCACTGCCCTGAAAACATAAGAATACCCGATATGTTCGCGGCGCTCAATTCCTTTGAGGAATTTCACAACTGGAATTCAAAATTTTATTACAAGACTGTAATAACAGGTGATACTCACGGCAGGGCCGCGGACTGCATCAAGTGCGGGAAATGCGAAAAGGTATGCCCGCAGCACTTGGAAATACGGGAGCTTCTCGAGAAGGTGTCCGAGAAGTTTGACCGCTGAGTGACCGTGCCCCGAAGCCGGAGACTGTGGCCGGAGCTTTCGAGTATGCGGCCTGGAGCCGGGAGAATGTATTTTTGCGCGCAGCTGATGTGCGGTTGATTGCAGATATGACAGCAAATTCGACCGTGGTTTGATCGGGAAATTGCAGATTTAGCAGCAGATCTGATCGGAAAATTGCAGATTTGGCAGCAGATCTGATCGAATAATTGCTGATTTTGCGTCAAACTTGATTGAAAACCCGCAAATCCGGCTGCAAATCTGATCGCGATTTAGTTGCGCATTTAATTGCGCCGGATTCAACTATCCACTTGTACACTTTTTCATAAAATGGTATAATGGGCGCTGACAAAACAGCTTTTTAAAAATGTTGTGTCAACGGATTTTTATAGGAGTTACTGTGATATGAAAAACTTTTTCAAGACTATTGTAAGGATTCTCTTCGTGGCGCTTGCTGCGGCAATGCTTATCTCTGTTGTGGCCTGTGAACCCAGAGAATACAACAGCGGTGAGCTTCCGGATGATTACATTCCGGATATCAAGGGAAAACTGAAGGTTTCATGTATGAATCACGTGTACCCCGACGAGCAGTCCAGAAGAGGTATCCGCAACTGGCTTAACGTTTTCAGAGACAAATATCCGGAGGTCACAATTGAGACCGACTTCAACGTTACCAATTACGCGCCGCTTATTTCGTCCAAAACGCTGGGTGACGTGTTCTTTATGACGGACGGCGGAATCGACAGTTCGGACAGCCTTTACCAGTATGCCATCACCAATGAAGCGATGATGCAGCTGGATTATTACATTGAGCTTTACGGAATCGACACCTCGGACATTTACTCCGGTATTATGAATCTCAGCGAGATCAACGGACACACCTATATGGTCTGCATGACCTGCGGCAACGTGCTTTTCACCTATAACAAGGACGCTCTTGTCGAGGCAGGTATTCTTGCTCCTGATGAATCGATACCCAACGACTGGACCTGGGATACGTTCAAGGACTACTGCGCGCGTCTCAAGCAGTATGACGTGGACGGCATAACGCTTACGCAGGTAGGCGCCGCCTGGAAGTTCGACTGGCAGAATATGTTTACACCGTTCCTCTATGCCTACGGCGGGAAGTGGTACGACAAGGAGAACAAGAGAGTTTCTTTCGACAACGACCTTGTCCGCAAAGGCATTGGCGAGGCCATTAACCTTATCGACGACAGGCTTGTGTATCCTATGCTCAACAAGGGCCTCGGCGCCCAGATGTCTGCGGAGTACAAGAAGATTTCGCAGTACAACAGCTGTGTATTCAATTTCAACGAGTCATACACCGTATTGAGCCAGAACGTTAAGAGGTACAATAATAAGGAGTGGGATGCGGTTGCTTTCCCGCTTTTCCCGTATGCTTCTTCGCCCTGCGGTTCGCTCGGATTCGGCGTGTTCAGCTATACGCGCAACAAGGACGCCGCCGCGGCGCTGGCGCTTTCGCTTCTTACCGAGGACGGACAGTATGCCCTGCACGAGCAGGAGGGCGGAGACGTTCCGGTCATCCAGAAGCTTGGCGAGATGGACTTCTGGCATCTTAAAGGGCCCGGCTTTGACGGCAAGAACTACGAAGCGTTCACGGCAAATTACGAGAGATACGTTCCCGGCCAGATAGCTACATGCGTGCCGCCTGACGTTGCGAATATTATTCAGGACGGAATCGGCGATCTGTTTGCAAATTATTGCAAGAATGCTGCTTCATGGCAGGACGCTCTGCAGAAGCTTGAGCAGAAATGCAACGATACCTGGGATACGCTGAACGGCGTGGACTGAGGGGCTAAAGGGCTAAAGGGCGCATCCTGACGGGCGCGTTTTGACGGGCTTTTGAAGCTTTTTACAATATGATGATAACGAATGTAAGCTGAGTATTACATCGGCCTGAAGGCCTCCGCAAAGGAATTATTTCGGTTGCGGGGGTCTTTTTTGGTAAAAGCCGAACAGGCGCACAATATTTGACCGCTTATTATCTGAATATGACTTTTGATCCCTTGACGGGAGGATCGACATGGAAAACACGACGGAGAAGACTTTGGGAGCTGCGGAACCCGCAGAACTTACGGAGCCTATTGATTCTACGGAAACTGCGGAGCTTACGGAGACGGCGAAGTCTATGGATATGCTGAAGCTTATGGAGCAGAGGCATTCGGTAAGAAGGTACTCCGATAAGGCCATTGAGCCCGAGAAGGTTCAGCTGCTGCAGGCGAAAATTGACTGGATCAATGCCGAGACAGGCCTTGTGTTTAAGCTGTTTACAGAGGAGCCGGAGGCCTTTAAGGCCAACAAACCAAGCTATGGAAGCTTTAAGGGCTGCAGGAATTATTTTGCGCTGGGCGGCCGCAAGGGTGACGACGAGAAGGTCGGCTACTACGGCGAGCTGCTGGTGCTGCTGGCTCAGGAGCTGGGGCTTAACACCTGCTGGGTGGCGCTGACTTTCGAGAAGAGCGTTGTAAAGAAGGTGTTTGAGGACGGAGTCATACTGTTTGACGTTATTGCGCTGGGGTACGGTGAGGACGGAGGCGTTCCCCACAGGAGCAAGGCCCCTGAAAAGCTTTCAAACGTGACAGAGGATTCGCCGGAATGGTTCAAGAGGGGCGTTGAGGCGGCAGCGCTGGCGCCTACGGCGATAAATCAGCAGAAGTTCTTCCTGGAGCTCAAAGACGGCGGCGTAAAGGCCAAGGCATTCATCGGGCCCTGCTATAAGACGGATCTAGGAATCGTAAAATACCATTTTGAGATGGGTGCCGGCAGGGAGATTAAGTGGCTGTAACAGAGCTTTGGGCGGCCTGAAGGATGCCCTCGAGGCGGATAATACTTCCCGGAGGAATAAAACTGCGGGGCGGGAGCTCTGCGGCGATACGGATTGTCCTGCGAATACCGCAAAGGCGAGGCGGATTGCCAGATACAGTATCGCGACTCAGTCTGCCCGGATTCGACAGCCGGACACAATTAAAGCACCGGGTACGATAAAACGTACCGGGTTCATTTAAAAACACCGGAGAAACAATTTAAGCACCGGGTTAAGAAAAAGCACCGGGTTCAATAAAAGCCCCTGTTTGGAAAAAAAGCACCGGAGAGCAATAATAGCACCGGGTTCAATTAATTCAAGTAAAGGAACTGGAAAATGAAACTGTACGACCTGAGAATCAACGGCGCAGCGCCGTGCCTTAACGTGCCCGCGGAGGGACTTCGCGTGAGCTGGAAAATCGACTCTGACAACGTCAACGTCTTCCAAAAGAAGAGCCGTATTGTCATCAGCAAAATCGGAAATAAGTTCGGAAACAAAACCGAAAGCAAAGCCGGAAGCAAAACCGGAAGCCTTGGCAATGAAATTGTTTTCGACACCGGCGTCCGCGAAGACGGCGAGAGCAACGAGGTGGCTGTAGACGCCGTTCTTGAGCGCGAGACGGATTACGAAATTACCGTTTGGGCCGGAGACAGTCACGGAAATGAAGCCTCGATCACAGAAGGCTTTCTGACGGAGCTGGCGGCCCCGGAGGAGGGCGAGGGCGTTTGGATAAAACCGGAGGAGCATATTTCCGGGTGGGCGCCCTATATGCGCACAAAGTTTGAGCTGCCGGAAAAGGAAATCAAAAAGGCGATCCTGTACGGAGTGGGACTCGGTATCGGTGAGTTTTATATTAACGGGCAACGGACGGATGACTGCTATCTGGAGCCTTCGTCCACCAATTACGAGAAGACCATCCTCTACAGAGCGAACGACGTTGCGGCGCTGCTTAAGGGCGGGGCCAACTGCCTGGCGGTGCTTCTCGGAGAGGGCTTCTATTCGCAAAGCCGCGTCTGGGGAAGCAACGGAATGGTCTACGGGGACGAGTGCGTCTGGGTGAAGCTTCGGATCGTATTCGAGGACGGCACAGAGCAGCTCGTATTGTCGGACACCGCGAATTGGAAATACAAATACAGCCCCGTTTCCACCAACAATATCTACGCCGGAGAGATATATGACTCGAGGCTTGAGACGCCGGACTTCGCGCTTCCCGAGGGGAGCGAACACGGGTGGGGGCCTGTTGTCGAGGACAATACGCCGAAGGGAGAGCTGACGCCCTGCCTTATGCCGCCGGTCAGGATCATCAGGGAAATTCCATGCATCTCCTACCATTGCGAGAGCGGCAGGAACGACGGCGCGTGGATTTTTGATCTGGGCGAGAACTTCGCGGGAATATATGAGTTCAGGATTCCGGCCTATTCGCCGCGGGGAGCGGTTTACGTGTTCCGCACGGCAGAGGCGCTTTCGCCTGCGGGCAACCTTGACCACAGGTCTACAGGCGGTTTTGCCACGCAATGCATACAGCAGGATATTTACATAGCGAAGGGCCTTCCTGTGGACGAGGTCTACAGGCCCAGGTTTACTTACCACGGCTTCAGGTACGTGGAGGTGACGGGTATTCACGATTTCAGCAAGGGCTACGGCACGGAGCCGACGACGGACCGCATCAAGGGCCTGGCGCTTTCCACGGATTTCGCGAAGGCAGGCAGCTTCTGCAGTGACTGCGAAGACCTGAACCGCCTTGACAGGGTGATGCAGAATACGTTCCGTTCCAACTACCACGGCTATCCGGAGGACTGCCCCGCCAGAGAAAAATGCGGCTGGCTCGGAGACGCCGAGGTCGTCTGCAACTGGGGACTTTACGCCTACGATATGATTCCTTCATACGAAAAGTATATGGATGACATTCGCACCACCGACGAGGTATACGGGGTGTGGCAGATGATCGCCCCCGGCAAGCGCGGCTGCGGCGAGGCAAGTCCTCTGTGGGGCTGCGCGCAGATTATTATTCCGTACTGGATGTGGAAGCTGCGCGGCGACTGCGCAGTGGTGCGCAAATACTGGCCGCTCATGCAGAAGTGGGTCCGCCACGAGCAGGACAGGGCCAACGATTTTATCATCAATGAAGGCCTCGGCGACTGGTGTCCGCCCGGCGGCAACGATCTGCCGACCCGCATTCCCGTGGAGCATTCGTCCACAATGATGTTTTACGAGATCGCAGCCAAAATGGCTGAGCTTTCCGACGCTTTCGGATACGGATGCGGCGATCAATACAGGTCGCTGGCTGCGCAGATCGCGGACGCCATCAACAGGCATTTTTACGACTACGGGAACCACACCTACGGCTACCGGGCGTCCAACGGCGTGGCGCTTCTTCTCGGGTTCTATCCTGAGGGTGAGCGTGAGGCGCTTCTCGGGGCGACCGTGAAGCTTCTCGCGAGCGACGGCTTCAGGATGCACACGGGCATTTACGGCAACAAATATCTGATCCCGGTGCTTTTCGACGAGAAGCTCGGCGACGAGGCCATGAAGTACCTTTTCGGACGCGACGCCACAAGCTTTGGCACAATGCTGGACGACAACGGAACAAGCCTCTGGGAGGACCTGGGGCTGAATTTCAGGGAGCCGGACCGCAGCGTCGGAGTTGCCTCATATAACCACCCGATGCACGGCGGCGTGCTTTACGTGTACTACGAGCACATCGCGGGAATAAAACCCGTTGAGCCGGGCTTCAGGCGGTTTGCCGTAAAGCCTGCGGACCTTTCGGACGTCAACTGTCTGGACGTGTCATACGAGTCGCCTTACGGCACGATAAGAGTTTCCTACGGACCGGCCGAGGGAGGCACCCGAAGGTACGTGGTGACGGTGCCCGCCAATACCACCTGCGACGTCGAAATCGAGGGCGTCGAAAAGCAAACCGTGGGCTCGGGAGAATGGGTTTTCGAGAGGCTGCTTCCGCGCTGAAACGGAGAACGGACGTTTGGGAGGCCGCTCTCGCGGAAACCGGCTCCGGACTCCGGGCTATGGCACCGGACTTACAGCTGCGATAATTGCATCGCAAAACGAATCCGCGTGAAGTATTCCCGACTTTCGGAAGGAAAAGCTTCTCTTTAAATACCTTGGACCGGCTTCTCTTCAAATACCGAGGAACAACCGATGCGTTCAAAAAAATTTTTTAAACTGGTCGCGACAATATTCGCGGTGATAATAACTGCCGGAGCAGCGGGGATCTCCCGCCCGGGGACGGTATTCGCGGAGGGCGAAGGCGGCATGGAATACAACACGTCGATACCTGCGGCAATTTACGATTTCAAATACGAAGAGTTTTCGTCCGTTTCCAACCTTGTGTTTCTCGAGGCCTATTCCACGGACGAGGGCGTGGTTTTTGAGGCACAGGACAACGATCCGAGCTGCCAGCTGTACACGCCTGCCGGAAGCTTGTCGGAAATGGACACCCTGCTGATAAAGTACAGGACGTCTTTCAAATACCCGAAAAGGTGCGCCGAGATCTATTTCAGCACGGAGAGCATCGAGCTTTCCGAGATCGGGAAGCAGTCGTGGACGTGGAAGCAGTCGGAGGACGGCTGGGCCGAGCAGACAGTCGTTTTGAATGGCTGGCAGAACGTCAGGGAGGAGCTTTTGACGCTGAGATTCGATCCGCTGGCGTCCGGAGCGTATCAGGCGGTGGAGCACGGCGAGGCGGTTGTGATCGAGTACATGGCTTTCTTCCCGGACAAAAAAGCCGCCGCCGCTTTTAATATTGACGAATACAGACGATACGAGGCTGACAAAAAAGGCCCGGAGGGCGGAGCGGCCGTCGATTGGGAGGCGCCGGCATTCAGGGAGATGAAGGCGATTGCCGCGGACAACGCGAAGGGCACGATTTCCTTCACTGACGCGGGCAACGGACAATATACGATGTCATACGAATACGAGGGCAGGAGGGTGAGCTTCACGCTGCCTGATACCGCCAATTTCAGAAACGGGCCGCTGGCGGGCACGGACGATCTGGGGCGCAAGGTTGTGAACCAGTTTTCGACTGTGGATCCGGATTACACGTCCCTCGAAGACGGGAAGCTCAAAACGGTGGACGAAAAGCCGCGGACTGTGGGCGTTTACGGCGAAAACGGCGAGCACTTTGTGGGGATCTTTTACTTCCTGTGGCTCGAGAGCAACCGCTTCGGCAAGGTCAAAAACATTTCCGCGATAATGGAGGAGTACGGCGAGAAGGCGAAGGATATGCCCGAGCTTTGGGGCAAGGTCCACGACGTGTTTTTCTTCGCGGAGCCGCTTTACGGGTACTATTCCTCGGGCGATCCGTGGATCATCCGGAAGCATATGGAGCTCCTTTCGAACGCCGGGGTCGACTTCCTGTACTTTGACACCACCAATAATTACGCGTACACGGACGTGGTGCAGTCCATTGTGAAGGTGTGCCACAAAATGAACGAAGAGGGCTTCCGGGCGCCGAAGATCGTGTTTTACACAAATTACGAGCCCGAAAAGCGCGTGAAGACTGTTTACGACGCGATCTACAAGGACAGACTTTACAGCGATACCTGGCTTTACGTGGACGGAAAGCCGCTCATTATTGCGCCGGAAAGCGCAAATATCGACGGATTTTTTACGACGCGCAACCCGCAGTGGCCGAACGAGGCGAGGGTGCCGGATTCGTGGCCGTGGATCGACTGGAAATGGCCGCAGGAGGTATACGGAACCGCTGCGGACCCAAACGAGGCAATCAGCGTTTCAGTCGCCCAGCACAGCGGCAACGGCGAGTTTTCGACGTCCGGACTTTACGGTTATACGGGCAACCGCGGAAGGTCGTTCGACGGCACACGCGACAGGCTCACAAAGGACTCATACAAGCTGGGGCTGAACCTCCGGAATGAGTTTAATTACGCCTACGTTAAGGGAAGCAAATATATTCTTGTGACGGGCTGGAACGAGTGGATCATGGGGCGGCAGGAGTCGACCGCGGAGGAGCGCCCGCTCAGGTTTATAGATTCGTTCGATTACGAGTACAGCCGCGACATCGAGATGACGCGCGGGGGTTATTTTGACAACTATTACATGCAGCTCGCCTCAAACGCGGCCGTGCTGAAGGGCGCGGTACCTTCGGTCATTCGCGACGACAGGCATCAGATCAACGTCACGGGCAGCTTCGACCAGTGGGACGGCGTGGAACACAGCTACAGGGATCCTTCGTGCGACAACGCAGACAGAAATTACTTCGGCAGCTGTGCAGGCACAGTCTATGAGGACAGCTCGGGCCTCAATGATATCGTGGCCGTGAAGGTGACGAACGACGCTACGTACCTGCATTTTATGGTGGAATGCGCCGGCAATATTCAAAGGCCTGTTTCTGCGGAATCAACGTGGATGCAGATATTCCTGAACGTGGGCGGAGAGGCATCCGGCTGGTACGGATACGATTACGTTGTGAATTACAGCCCGCGGAACGACTTCACGACCGGTATAGCGAGGTACAGCGGCTCTGACGGGGAATTCGCGTGGACCGAAGTCGGCGAGGTCACGTACCGCGCAGAAGGGCGCCGCTTTATGATCAGCGTGCCGATGGAGATGCTCGGCATCGAATATATCGACAAGGTCTGCATTGAGTTTAAGGTGGCGGACAGCCGCACGGCTGTAAGGACGATGGAGCAGTTCTACACCGACGGCGACGCGGCTCCCCTGGGGCGGCTCAATTACGTTTACCAGACTTATATTCCCGAGGAGGGAAAGGCTTCCGCGATCAAGGTCGTGAAGCTCTCCGAGCGCCCCGCAATGGAGGAAAACGACAGCTCGCTTACGCCGGTCGATACCGGTACCGGGAAGAAGGGCTGCGGCGGGACGGTTCTTGCGGGAGGAGCCCGTGGAACGACGGAAGCCGGCGCAGAAGGAGGAAGCGGTGGAGCGACGGGAGCCGGGTGTGCTGCGGGATTGATTCTTGCGGGGGCTTGCGGTACGGCAGCTTTAATGCATACCGGGCAGGCAAAACGCTCAAAGCGCTCCAAAAGCTCAGAAGAATTCTGAACGCCCATACGATTTCCGGACGCTCAGAAGAATTCTGAACGCTCGAAGGAACGCCAAGGGATCAAAGAATTCTGAACGCTCATACAATTTCCGGACGCTCAGAAGAATTCTGAACGCGCGAAGGAATGCCAAGGGATCAAAAAAATTCTGAACGCTCGAAGGAACGCCAAGGGATCAAAGAATTACGAACTTCGAAAAACAGCAAATCGCACACAAAATTCAAATCGCACACAACATTTAAACGCATATAATACGCTTAACGTATTCGCAAATAAGGGGGTTCGAATCATGAAAATCATTACGGTCAGCCGTGAATTCGGCAGCGGCGGGCGTGAGCTCTCCAAACGAATGTCGGACTATCTGGGCTGGGACTATTACGACGGCGAGATCATCGACAGGCTTATCGAGGAGCAGGGCTTGAGACCCCAGTACGTCAATATGGTGCTGGGCAACCACGAATGGCGCTCCTTCCCGATAACGTTCGGACACAGCTTCGCGGAAATGGCATCCATCGGCGTCAATCCGTCGATGACCATCAACACCGAGCTGCTTTCTCTCCAGAAGGAGCTGATGGAAAAAATCGCCGCCTCGGGCAACGATTGCATCATTGTCGGGAGAAACGCCGACGTGCTGCTGGCCGGGCACGACCCCTTCAGGATATTTGTGTGCGCTGACCTGGAATTCAGGGTGCAGCGGTGCATCGAACGCAGCACAGAGGAAAAGGTGCTCACCGAAAAGGAGGTCCGCCGCAATATCATCAAAATCGACAGGGGCCGCGCCAGAAGGCACGAATCCGTGTCCGACGCAAAATGGGGCGACAGAAGCCTGTACAATCTGGTCGTGAACACCACGGGCTGGAATCTCAAGAGCCTGGCGCCGGTCATCGGAGAGGCCGCGCTGTCGTGGTTCGGCGGAAGGGACTGACCTTGCCGCGCTGTCGTGGTTCGGCGGGAGAGACTGACCTTGCCGCGCTGAATGCCTGAAAATTCTCAAAAACCAAAATTTCCATATAATCACAGAAACGGAGACAAACATGCAAACAAAACAATTTCACCCCGGCACACAGGACAAACCGTATTTCATTCCGCTTTTCTGGCAGAAGCAGAATTCGCGGGAAGCAATCGAAACCGAGATGCGGAAAATGAAAGCCGTGGGCATCAACGCCTTTGTGGCCGAGCCGAGGCCGCACCCCGAGTACCTCGAAAAGGGCTGGTGGGACGACATCGACTTCATGCTGGAGCTTTGCCGCGAGCTGGACATGTATATGTACTTTTTCGACGACGGCCTTTACCCCAGCGGCACCGCGAACGGAAGGCTGGCTCAGCTGTACCCGGAGGCGACAAAACGGTTTATTAACGAGAGGCATATTGACGCGGCGGGACCGCTGCCGCATGCGCATTTTCTGGTGGACGACTGGATGATGCCCGGTGAAAAACTGCTGGCTGTGGTCGCCTGCAGACGCGTTGACCACGACAACACCATGGCGTCGGATACTCTTGTCGATATTACGGATCACTACAGGCACGGACGCGTTTACTGGCCGGTGCCAGAGGGGGAATACCGCATCTTTATCATCAAGGAGACGCCTTACGGCGAGGAGGAGCATACGCGCAACTACTGCAATCCGCTGAAGCGCGACGCGGTCCGGCGGTACATAGACATTGTGCACGAGGCGCATTATGCCAGATACAAGGACGAGTTCGGCAGGCGCATTAAGGGCTTCTTTACGGACGAGCCCAGGTTCGGGAATACCATCGGCTACGAGCGGATCATAGGTCTCAGCCCGATGCCGCTGCCGTATTCCGACGAGCTGCCGGGCCTTCTCGGGAAGTCTCCGCTGGGTGATTTCACGAAGTATCTGCCGCTGCTCTGGTTCCCGGACGACAAGGGCGTCTGCCGCGACGTCAGGTACCTTTATATGGACGTGGTTTCGAGGCTTTTTGCGGAGAATTTTACGGGCCAGCTGGGCGACTGGTGCCGTGACCATAACGTGGAGCTTATCGGACACGTGGTGGAGGAAAACGGCGCACACGCGAGGCTGGGCTACGGCGCCGGGCATTATTTTCGGGCTATGAAGGGCCTTGATATGTCCGGAATCGACGTGGTCTGCAATATGCTTCCCGGGCACACGGAGGGCCGGTATTCCACAATGTTCAACTACTTCGACGTGGATTTCAACCTGTGGGGCCTGCCGAAAATGGCTGCCTCAGCGGCTCACGTTGACCCCAAGAAGAAAAACCGGGCGCTTTGCGAGGCCTTCGGGGCTTACGGCTGGTCGGAGGGGCTCAAGGCGATGAAATGGATCACGGACGCCATGGCGGTGCGAGGTATCGGGATCCTGACGCCCCACGCTTTTTCGCCGGACAGCTTCCCGGACGCTGACTGCCCGCCGCACTTCTATGCCAGGGGCGAGAATCCGCAGTTCCGCTATTTCGACAAGTGGTCGCATTACGCGCTGAGACTTTCGGACGCCATTTACGAGGCGGACCATATTGCCGATGCGGCGGTTCTTTACCATGCCGAAGGCGAATGGGGCACATATTTTCCATGGTCGCGGCTTGCGGAGCCCTTCGAGAAGGCGGTGAGAGCGCTTGCGGAAAACCAGATCGACTGCGACGTTGTGGCAATCGACGACCTGCTGGAGGCGAAGGTGGAGAAAGGACTTTTGAAGCTCGGCCGCGAAGCCTTCAAGATACTGATAATTCCTTACACACCCTCCGTGACCCGTGAATTCCTCACAAAGCTTCAGGAATTCAAGGCGGGCGGCCTCAATATCGTATTCACGGGCGGTCTGCCGGAGCATATTTATTTTGAGGGCGACTGTGACTGCGGCGGGTTTGAATGTGCCGCGGCGGCCGATATTCCCGCGCTTATGAGGGAGCGGGGCCTTTGCTCGGTATACTTCGACAAGCCCGCGAAGGACCTTATCGTGACCCATTACGCGAAGGACGGCATTGACAGGTATCTCATTGTCAACCAGAACGTCAACGCGAGGATCAGCGGTGCGCTTTCCGTACGCAGCACCGGAAGGGCGCTGCTTTACGACGCCATGGAGGACCGATTCTATGAGGCCGCGCAGACCGCTTGCGGGGAAGCCCGCGAAGATGGCTGCGGGGATGCGTCGCCGGCGGGTGGATACACCTCCGTGAAGATCGAGCTGGAGCCCTGGGAGTCCGTGTTCCTGGCCTTCGGCGATGAAGCGACCGCCTGCGAACCGAAGCCGACGCTTTGCGGCCTTGACAGGACTTTGGAGATCGCAGACTGGAAGATCTCAGTGGCCAATTCCAGGGATTTTCCGGCCTTTACGGAGACTCCGTTCAGAAGCCTCTGCGACCTGTCGCTGCCGGAATATCTGCCGGACTTTACGGGCACGGTAAGGTACGAGGCGTCGGTTCCGGTTCCGGGAGGCATCGGCCTGAGAGGTATCGAAGCGGACGGCAATGGTTCGGGAGGTATCGGAGCGGACTGCATTGACCCGAAAGGGCCGGTGTTTATGGAAATTACGGAAGCCTTCGAGGCGGTGGACGTCGCCGTGAATGGGATTCCTGCCGGCGTGAAGATTACGCCGCCGTACGTGTTTGAGATACCGGCCGAGGCTCTCGAGGCCGCTGCGACAAGCGGGATGCTGGAGATAAGAATCGACGTGACCAACACGGTGGTGAAGGAGAGCCACAACAACGTCTTCGACCCGTTCTTCGCTCAGGACGGCACGGGGATCGCAGGGAAGGTGGTGCTGCGTTTTCGCTGAGCGCCGATTGAAACGCTTTCAACAATATTTTCCCCGCCGTGTAAAGCGCTCCTTAATGCGGTACTTTTTGTGAATACCGTGCGCTGTATGGCGGAATTTCGGAAGGGCTCGATTTATTCGGGCTCTTTTTGGTACGAGGGGCAAGCCGTCAGGAATGGCACGTCAAGGAGCTCACAGGCGGCAGATTCCCGGAGGTGCGTCCGGAATCTTCCCGGGGAAAAGCCCTTGGCGGAGAAAGAACAATAGCATGCAATGCCTTCCTTATAACGCCCCGCATGCCCTGCAACGCACTGCATGCCATGCAACGCCCTGCATGCCTTAAACGCACTGCATGCCTTACAATGCACTGCATGTCTTATAACGCCCTGCATGCCTTACAATGCCCTGCAGTGCCTTACAATACCTTGCGTCACTTCAGTGCGTCTCGTCGGAAAACGACTGCGCCTGAATTTATGAACAATACTTAAATTTTCCTAAAATCCGCAAAACAGATGCAACGTATTGACTTAATGTTCGTGTATGCGGTACAATGTCGTATGAAAATTACTTCGAGGTAAAGATGGATGACTTTAGCGCGTTGGTTTTTTCAGCATAATACAGATCCGTATTCCCCGGCTGACGGCTGTTTTTAAGGTCCGGCGGAAGCGGGCATTGCCCGGCGGAGGCAGATATTGCCAGGCAGAAGCGGGTATTATCGGATCCTGCGTAACACCCGGTCGTTTTTGCGTGATTCGTAAAGCAGAACTTAGTTGAATTACCAAACGTAAAGCGGAAAAAGGGAACGTAAAATCAAAATACAGAAGCAATGCGCCGGCTCTTTTCAAATAGACTATTTAACGCGCATATGGTAAAATTCAAGCAAACCCGGAAAGGAAGGTTTTCAGGATGAAAGAACTGAAAGAAGGCGCTTTCGCAGGCGGCTTTAAGGCGGTCAGGATACGTCACAGCGAGGAGCTTGGCGGAACACTCGCGGAGTTTGTTCACGAGGAGACCGGTACCGAGCTTGTTTGGATGGATAACGGAGAGCTTAACAAGCTTTTCTGCGTTGCGTTTAAAACGCTTCCGGAGGACGACACGGGAGTGTTCCACATATTGGAGCATTCTGTCCTGTGCGGCTCCGATAAGTTTCCGGTAAAGGAGCCCTTGGTCGAGCTGATGAAGAGCTCCATGAATACGTTCCTTAACGCGATTACTTTTCCGGATAAGACCGTCTATCCGGTGTCCAGCCGCAATTCACGCGACTTTCTGAACCTTACGGAAGTTTATCTGGACGCTGTCTTCAGGCCCGCGATCTTAACAGATCCCAACATTTTTTACCAGGAAGGACATCACATTGAGCAGGCGGAGGACGGTACGTTATCATACAAGGGCGTGGTTTTCAATGAAATGAAGGGCTCTCTCAGCAGGCCGGACTGGCTCGTGAGCGAGAAGATATCGGCGCTTCTTTACCAAGGCAGCGCCTACGGAGTGAATTCCGGCGGCGATCCCGCTTTTATCCCGGACCTGACGTACGAAAAAACCATAGAAACGTACAAAAAATACTATCATCCCTCCAATGCCAGGATATACCTGGAGGGCGATATTCCCTTCGACGAGACCTTTGCGCTTATAGACAGTTATCTTACCGGAGCAAAACGCGGGATTAAGATACCGGACGAGCCGTTTTCGGAAAAAGTATCCCGTACCGCGGAAATCAGCTTCGCGCTTTCCGAGAATGAATCGCAGGAGGACCGCGGCATATACGCGTTGGCAAAGATTGTGTGCGATTGGCGCGAGAAGGTAAAGAATCTGGCAATATCGGTGATCGCTGACGTTCTTATGGGCAGCAACGACGCGCCGCTCAAAAGAGAGATCCTTTCTTCGGGTCTGGCTCAGGACGCATTGATTTACGTGGGCGGCGCGGTTCCCCAGCCGTATATTTACGTGCAGTGCACCAACGTCGCCGACGGCAGGGAAAAGGAGCTGAGGGAGCTTATCCTGAGTACCGCCGCGAAAATTGCCGGGGAAGGCTTCGACCGGGATCAAATGGAAGCAGTGATCACCCGCATCGAGTTTTATGCCCGCGAGCAGGAAGGGAATATGGCCTTGAGAAGAGCCTTCAGGTGCCTTTCCGGGTGGCTCTATGGCGGCGATCCGCTGAAGTACCTCACCGTTGACGATGATTTTAAGGAGCTGCGCTCGCTTCTTGACGGTACCTATTTTGAGGACCTCGCGAAGGAGATATTCTCGGACGATGGCTTCTGCGAAGTTATTGCAAGGCCCGACGCCAAAGCTGACTCGGAGCTGCGGCGCAAAGAAAGCCAAAGGCTCGCAAAGGTGCGCGAGTCCTGGACGGAGGAGGACGTAAGAGCCAACGCCGCCATGAACGAGGCCCTGGTATCCTGGCAGCAGACGCCGGACAGCCCGGAGGCACTTGCGACGATGCCTGTGCTTCCTCTTTCGGAGATCGACCCCGAGCCGGTCATACCTCCCACCGAGGAATTGACGCTTGACGGCGTCAAGGTGCTCTACCACGAAATTCCGGGCCACGGCATCACGCATTTTACGGTATACGTTGACCTTTCCGATTTTTCGATGAGAGAACTGACGGTATTGTCGCGAACGGCGCTGTTTTACGGTACCTTGCCCACCTCAAGGTATGACATGCTTGAGCTCCAAAAAAAGCTTAAGAAAACGGTGGGAAGAATGAATTTCGGCCTTGCCACTAAAGGCCGCGCCGGAGACACCGAGACGACGACGGTTTATTTTACGGCATCCTGCAGCGCCTTCACACGCGATCTTAAGGAAGCGGCGGAGCTTTTGCGGGAGATAATGCTGAATACCGATTTTTCCGCCAAGGACAAGATCAAGGAGATCTATCTGCAGGACGACGAGCGTGTGAAGAAAAACAATATTTCCGCAGGGCACGGTCTGGGAATGACGGTGACAATGGCGGGCTATTCGTCGGAGGGCGCGGCAGTGGAGGCCATAGGAGGTATTTCGTACGTTAATTACGGACACTATATGGCCGGGAATTTCGACGAGGGCTACGGGGAGCTGGCGGCGGTCTATGAGAAGCTGAGAAGGCATTTCCACCGCGGCAGAACCATAGTCAGCCTGACAGGCGAGGACAAAGAGGACGCTTCTGTTATTATCGATACCCTCGAAGAGGATCCGGGCGACACAGCGGCCAAGGGCGGCGCCCGATACAGCTGCGAAATGCCTTCCAGGCAGGGCCTTTTGATACCTGCTCAAATAGGTTTTGCGTGCCAGGGGTTCAATTTCGGAAAGGCGGGTTATTCGTACGACGGAAGCATGAGCGTCGCCGCCATAATCGCTTCGCTGGACTTCCTGTGGAACGTGATCCGCGTGCAGGGCGGCGCCTACGGCTCGGGCCTTATCGTTACACCGGGCAACGATATTAAGACTTATTCTTACAGGGATCCTTCCCCCTCACGGACGCTGGCTCAGAACAAAAATCTCGGAGCCTTTCTGCGTGATTTTGCCGCAAGCGGGCAATCCACGGACCGCTATATCATTTCCGCAATATCCGAATGCGAGCCGCTGGCGTCGCCCCGGGTGATGGGTATGATCGCGGACAACAACTGGTTCGCCGGCCTCGGCATAGAGGACGCCCGAAGGATAAGGCGTGAAATGCTGGCAACGGACGCTGACAGCCTGCTGAGATTTGCGGATATCCTTGACAGATTTGCAGAAGAGGGCGCGGAGTGCGTCGTGGCTTATAAGGAAGCTCTTGACGGCTGTGAGGATTTTACGATCTCAGATTTATAAACCGTTGCCGACGGTAGAAATTTATATAAACCGTAGCCGACGGTAGAAGTTTTTATAAACCGTTGCCGAATTGGAGGCTTTTTAAAAGCCGTTACCGACGGTAGAATCGAGGTAAGCGAAGATGGAAGACAGAACGGGTCAAACTAACAAAAAGAAAAACGCAATTGTTCGCACTGCTGCAATCGTGCCGGCTGCGGCTGTCCTCCTGACGGCGCTTCCCGTGGCCGGAATAATTCTTTTTGCGAACAAAAAGAACGTAAAGGATCCGGCCCGGCCTGACGAACCTAACGTACCGTTCCCGGACCCGAAACCGGTCGTTTTTTCGGGAGGCGAGTATTCCTTTGATATCAGCGTGTCGTACGTGATGCGGGCCGCTGTGGAGGGACATTTCATGGCGGAGAGCGCTTTCATAAAGAACTGCCGCACCGGGGCCTTCAGCGTTTCGGAGAGAAAAAGCGTTGATATCGCTGAACACGGCGGCTGGAGGTATTAAGCAAAGCGGTTTTTGATTTAAATAAAGCGGGTTTCGGATTTAGTAAAAAGTTTTCCGTATTGAATAAAGCGGTTTTCGGGCAAAATGCCTGCGTTCCGCACGTGTTCCGCACGTGTGCGCATGTGTTCTGAAGAAGCGGCGTTACCGAAAAGGAAAACCGGAGCTGTATTGCCGGGTTTTTGTGAAGCGGTTGCCGCGACGATGCCGTTTTACGGTCGGAAAACCTATGCTATTGAATTGACCCGTGGAATATGACCTTGGAGAGGGTCACAAAAAACTACTACTATACAAAACAAGGAAAGAAAATAGGCATGTCGAGATACACTTTAAAAGTATACCCCGAAGGGCTGGGAAGAAGCGTTTACCGCATAATGGAGATATCGGGAGAGGATACTCTGGATACGTTGTGCGAATTCATTGTTGCGTCGTTTGGACTTACGGACGGGCACCTTTATGAATTCTGCATGGATAACCGTATGTACAGTACAAAGAATTACCAGAGCGATCCTGAGCTCGACGCTCCGTCCACGAATATTGCGATTGACAATATAGGGCTGGTGAAGGGGCAAAAATTTGCGCTTCATTATGACTTCGGTGACGATTGGATGTTTATGATACACGTGCAGAAGGTCGATGACGAATCGCAAACGGCAGAGCCCGAATTGCTCAGGTCCGTGGGGGACGTGGGATTTTCTGTTGACTGGGATGATTGGGACGATGAAGAAGACGATTATTATTAATCGCCCTTCGGAGCGGGTCGCCCTAAGGCCCGACAATATTCCGGATCTGCCGCATTTCCGGCGCCGCTAATGATTCCTGGCGGCCACGCGTCCTCTCAGGCTTCCGTATTTCAATTCTGCAGGCTTTTTGCGCTGACGTTAGAGGGGTTTAATACTTGCGAAGGCAAATGGCTGAGATTTTGATTTTAGAGGCGTTTTCGGGCATGCGCGGCAAAAACCGCCCGGTAAACCCGGTAAACCCGGTAAACAATGGCGCGGATAATCACAAATAAAAACAAGAACCGGAAGCTTCCGCAGGCTTAAAGCAGGAGGCTTCCGGTTTTGTCTGAGCGTGCGCCCCGGGGCGCACGCTCCTATGATTCAATCGCGATCAAGCGCAATCAGAAGAACCTCTTCTTTTTGAGCACGAACGCTGCGACGAATGCGAGGGCAACGACGGACGCGAATACAGCCGTCATTGCGCTGCCGGTGCCCGGGTTGTCCACAGGCGGGTTGTCTGCCTGGTTGGGCAGGAAGAAGTCGCCGTCCACCTTCTCGCCGGTTACCACGAATGCAAACGTTCCGTTGCCGCGGTTCTTCGCGTTGGTGGTGTAGTCGATATTCTCGACCTCGGAGTCGGGGCAGTGATCGAGCACCAGATAAGCGCCGTCGTTTCCGCCGGTGAGGAAGTCTCCTGCGACCTCGACGGTCAGCGTGTACGTGCCTGCGTCGACGTCTGCTTCGAGGTCAAGGATTATCTCGGGATCGTTGTCTCCGTTGGGCTCGTACTCGCCGGCTGCGACCAGCTCGCCGTCAGCGTCCGTGAGGAGCAGTCTGACCTTGACGGGGACGCCGTTGTCGGGTCTGCTGGCCCAGAATCTGGTGAGGCGGATCTTGTTGAACACGCCTGCGGTGGTGAATGTGGCGGAAGCCTTTTCGCCCGCGTTATTCATCCAGATGGCCTTGCCGTCTACAGGACTGTCGGTGGACTCGCCGGCGTTGTAGTCGACGTACTCCTTGGGCTCCTGGGTGTCTGTGCCGTAGGTGAAGGAAACCATGTGTATTTCCTCGCCGCCCGCGAAGCCGACGATCTCAACCTCATGAAGGCCGCTGTCGACCACGGGAACGTAGACGTTGGCGCGGAAGCCGCTGCCTGCGACCGGGAAGAACGAGAGCGCAGCCTCGGTGATGGGGCCTTCTTCGGATTTCCACTCGTCGCTGTAGACTGTTTCGCCGCCGTCAAGCTTGTATCCGTATTTTTCGACGGGATAATTCGCTGCCAGCCAGCCGACGTATCTGACGTATTCGTCGCCGGCCTCTGTGGGAACGTTGAGTCCTTCCTCTGCTCCGTAGGACGTGTCGCCCTTGCCGATGGCGTCCGTATTGACGTGACTGCTCAGCTCACGGGGAATGAAGCCATTGCCTGAAGCATCGTCGGAATAAAGCCTGAGAGCGATAATGCCGCGCTCGGAGGCCACGTAATCCCAGCCGTACGTGCCATAGGCGGAGCCTACAGCGAAATAGTTGACGTAATAATCATTGCCGTCGGTTGTTTTGGTGGCGTCGGTTATTGTCATGGTGACAAGATATTCGCCTGCGGGCAGCGCCGGTTCAAAGCCCATGAGAACAGCTCCGTCACCGTCAAAGGTGCCTTCAAGCGAAGCGACGTTGTCGCCGTTCTTGAATTCGACCGTGACCGGACACCCTTTGAAAGCCCAGAACATCGGAAACTCGACGGCGTAGAATTCAACGTCCGTGTTGAATACGAACTGGAGATCAAGGTCACCGGTGCCATGGCCGGCCCATCCGGCGTTGAATCCGGGGTCGTTTATAAGAGAGCCGTCGTAGTTCGTATAGTAATCCATATAGGGAGCTCTTCCTGACGCTTCTTCAACGAACGTGCCGAAGGCCTCCACTTCGCCTATGCTCACGTAGGATGCTCCGGAATATACCGCGATGCAGATATATCTTGCGCGGTTGGACGTTTCAAAAACAAACGGGTCGGCGCTGTCAACAGCTCCCGCTCTGCCTTCCACGTAGTCAACGAGATCCCAGTTGACACAGTCAAGCGTCGTATAGACCTCGAATTCCGCGGGGAAGGTGTACTCGGCAAAGCCCTGCGAGAAGACCTTGATGCAGCTTAGATCATACACGCCCTTAAGGTCGATGTAGAGATAAGCGGGAAGCGTATCAACGGTAGAATACCATCCGAGTGGCTCGCCGTCGGTGATTCCCGTGTCGTGAACGAATTTGGTTCCGTCGGTAATGAAGGACGGATCCCAGTAGCCGAGTCTAAAGGATTCTCCTGCTTCCAGTTCCTCATGAACAGGTTTGCTAAGGGCAATATTGGTGTCGTCGTTGTTGTAACGCGTCCCGTAGATCTTACTGATGGAGCCGTCCTCATGACGAACGTAGTAGCTCACGGTATGCTCGCCCTCGTAAAGGGGAATCATTGACGCGAAGTTTCTGTAAGCGTCGGCATTTGCGTATGCGGCGCCGAAGTTCGCCTTCATATAGTCGGCGGTGTCCTGACTGTAGCTTATGGCAACGTCGTCGAAGGTGATGTCCCCGTCGTCGGTCTGGTAGCCGAACGTGTCAATGGGCTTAGAGGGATAGTGCCAGCCGATCAGGTAAAGGAACTGCGCGCCTTTTTCGACGGCTACCTTAACGGAGCCGAGGTCGGGACCCTTGCCGCGGTTCTCAACGATGGCGTTGGCGGAGGCAAGCGCCGCATAGTCGATGTTGGTCTTGGCCACCAAGGCGTCGGGGTGGTAATAGTTCCACTTGATGCTCTTCACCATGGAGGTGGCGCCGCTGTCGAGCTTTTCGTAGAATTTGAGCTCGTTGCCGAAGTTTTTGCCAAAGGGAACGGTGATGTTGTACCTGAGCGGATGCGCAGAGCCTGTGGGATAAGGCGGGTTTGCCGCAATAATGTTCACGTCGTAAATGCCCTTGCCCCAGACGATGTCGCCGTTGTCGATCTGGTAACCGATGTCGGCAAGATCGTCATCGGTGGAATACCATCCCTGAATGTGCAGATAATCATATTGCTTATCGTAAAGGTTTCCGAGGTCGCCGCCTGCCGCCGCCGTCCTCACGTCATAATCATCCTCCAGGGGGGTGTGAGGACCCTTAGGCATATAAGCGGGATTCGCGTTCGGATCAGGATCGTTTGTTAGAAACGCTCCGTCAATGTTGAACGCGCTGGCCGCGCTCGAGGTGATGGCGAACAGCGAGAACAGCATTGTCAGCGCGATCACAACTGCAAATACTTTTTTCATAGCTTTTCCTCCCTATAATGGAAATAGAATCTGATTTTTGATGATGAGTATGCGAAACTCATACCAAGAACTGGGTATATCATACCAAACCCGGCAAGTCCGCGTCAATCGTTTTCGGATATTTTCGGAAATTATCCGCGTTTTTTCGGCAAATTTCGGGAAATTCTGCGCAAGATACATTCCTTCCGCGACAATATACGCGAATTCGCAGAAAATCGCGCTGTTTCAGGGCCGCTGCGGCATCCCGAAGCCTCATAAACCGTGCGAGCCCGCATGAAGCCCGTGAGGCCGGGCCTCATAAACCGTGTGAGCCGCGAGCCTTGTTGAAAAGAGGTGTTAAATTGCCGCGGTTAATGGTATAATTCACTTCGGGAAGACGAGAATTCAGGCATGAAGCCGTGCTCCGGGCATCAGACTTCAGCCTGCTTCCGATGAATCTAAAATCCCGGCTCAGGGATCGACTCCCGGAGCTTATAACTTACCGCCGAAGGAAACCGCGCCCATGAAGCTTCCGCAGCAATTCACCGACAATATGAAAGCCCTTGTTCCGCCCGACGAGCAGGAGCGGTTTTTCGCGTCCTTTGACGAAGGAAAATATTCCGGGGTGCGGGCAAACAGGCTCAAGATCGCTCCGGAGGACCTTCCGGGGCTTCTTGCGGATTATGCGGACGTCACCGGCAATATACCCTGGTGCGGCGACGGTTTCTATTACGAGAACGGGCAGCCGGGCAGGAACGGCCTCTACCACGCCGGCGTCTATTATATTCAGGAGCCCAGCGCGATGTACCCCGGGGCGAACGTGCCCTTGGCAGAGGGCGGCAACGTGCTGGATATCTGCGCGGCGCCGGGCGGCAAGTCCACGCAGCTGGCTTCGAGGATGGCGGGCAAAGGCCTGCTTGTGTCAAACGATATCAGCGAGGAGCGGGCCAAGGCGCTTGTCAAGAACCTTCAGATGGCGGGCGTGCCCAACGCGGTGGTCACCAACGAAACGCCGCAGAATCTGGCCCGCAGCTTCCCGGAGTTTTTCCACACCGTCGTGGTAGACGCGCCGTGCTCGGGTGAAGGCATGTTCCGCAAGGACGAGGAGGCGGTGAAGGGCTGGGAGAATTTCCGCAGCGAGCGCTGCCGGGAAATGCAGGACGAGATTCTGGAGAGCGTTCATGAGATGCTGCGGCCCGGGGGCTTCCTGGCTTATTCCACCTGCACGTTCGAGTTTGCGGAAAACGAGGGCGCGATAGGCGACTTTATAAAGAGGCACCCCGAATATGAGATCGTGGCTGCGCCGAAGACCGGGGGCGTGGCAGACGGTATTGCTGCGGAAAATATTGCCGGGAAGGATATTGCTGCGGAAAATGAAGGCTTTCCGGGCGAATCGCTGAAGGGCGCCGCGAGGCTCTGGCCCCATCTCGTGAATGGAGAGGGGCACTTTACGGCATTTCTGCGCAAGAATGCAAAGAGCGCGGAGGAGGATTCCGGCACCGCCGAGACCGACAGGCTCACCGCGGCATCAGGCGGCAGCGTGTTTGAACGCATTTCCTCCGGCGTTTCGACAGGTGACGTGAGTGACAGAAGCGACGCGAGCGGCAGAAGCGACGAGAGCGGCAGAAGCGACGAGAGCGGCAGAAGCGACGAGAGCGGCAAAACCGAAAATATCGGCAAAAGCGGCAAAAAAGACAAAAGGGACAAACGCGACAGGAAAAAGGAAAAATTCCGCAGCTTCAGGCGGTTCGAGCAGATCCCGTACGAGATCCGCGAATATTTTGACTTCTACATGACCTGCGAGCCCCCGAAGGGCGAGTATTTCAAGCTCGGGGACAACCTTTACTACCTGCCTGTGATGCCGCCGAATATTGACGGGCTCAAGGTCATGATGGCCGGCGTGTACCTCGGCGAGGTCAAGAGCGGCGAATGGAAGCCCTCCCACAGGCTGGCCCTGACGCTGAAGCCTGAGGATTTTACCTACAATATCATTCTCGCCAACGGCAGCGGCGCGATGTGGCGCTATCTTCGCGGCGAGACGGTGCTTCTCGAGGACGACGACGTTGTGTTTACAGTGAACGGCGAGGAGGTCAACAAGGCTGCCTCGGCAAGGGAACGCCTTTCGGCGCCCTGCGCGGTGTCCGTGAACGAAAAGGGCGCGACGTTTATTCTCGGGCTTGGGCACGTCAATGGCGGCGCGGTCAAAAACCTGTACCCCAAGGGCTGGAGGAGGCTGTCGTGAATGAGAATTGACCGGCTTTTGGCAAACCAGGGCATCGGCTCCCGCAGCGAGGTAAAGGCCCTCATCAGGAGCGGCGCCGTGAAGGTTAACGGCGAAACCGTGAGGGACCCCGGGGCGCCGGTGGACGAGCTTCGCGACGCGGTGGAGTTAAGAGGCGAGACACTGACCTACCGCAAATACGTCTATATCATGATGAACAAGCCTGCGGGTGTGCTCTCGGGCGGCGGCGGTGTTCCGACCGACAAGACCGCGGCAATGCTTCTGCCTGCCGCCTACGCCAAATTCGATCTCAGCCCCGCAGGAAGGCTCGACAAGGACTCCGAGGGCCTTCTCCTTCTCACCAACGACGGCGACTTTGTGCACGACACGATTTCTCCCTCAAAGAAGGTAAAAAAGCGGTATTTCATAAGGGTCGGCGGCGAGCTCACTGATGCGGACCGTGAAGCCTTTGAGGCGGGGATCATTCTCGGCGACGGCACCGCGCTGAAGCCCGCGGGACTTGAGATCCTGAAGGCGGAGGGCGGCCTTTCGGAGGCCGTGGTGACGATCTCGGAGGGCAAATACCATCAGGTGAAGCGGATGGTGCTGGCGCGCGGCAAGAGGGTGACCTACCTTAAGCGGCTGTCGATAGGGGCGCTGAGCCTGGACATGAGGCTGGGGCCGGGGGAGTTTCGGGAGCTGACGGAGGAAGAGCTGGAGATCGTGAAAAGCAGGGGTTAAGCACCGGGCGCACCCCCGCGACTATTTTTAAAGGATTGCGCGAACATATGAAAAAACAGGTAATCGACAAGTGTATTTTCTTCCTGGAGCCGCTTCTGGACAGGATTTTCGAGAACCGCGACTTCTTTGAAGGCATTGACGTGGACTACAAGGAGGGCCTCAAGAGGTTTTCGTTCAAGGTGGGGCTCGAGAATGACCTTCTCGCGTTCATATACAGCGGAGAAAAGTACAGCCTGCCTGCCGCGGAATTCGGGGATTTTCTGCTCCGTGAATTTGCGCGCTGCGACGGGTTCACGGTCTGCATTCACGAGCGCGGTAACGACGCGATCCTGAGCTGCGACGGCAGGGACGTCAAAATGTCCAACAAGGCCACGTCCAAGGCCGCATCCAAAGCCGCAGCGGGAAGCACAGCTGCCGACAAGAGACCCGCGGACGACAGCCGGCATGGCGACGCTTACACTGGCGGCACCCTCGGAAACCGTGAATACGTGATCAAAGCCGGTCCGGCAGCAGGACTCCTCAAGGCCATCGGCATCATGAGCAAGGACGGTAAGATCAAGAACGACCGCATTCGGAAATACAACCAGATCGACCACTTCGTGGAGCTTCTCGTGCCCATGCTGAAGGAGGTCGCGGACGGGAAGGGCGGTGCGCCGATTCGCGTGATCGACTGCGGCTGCGGCAAATCCTACCTTTCGTTTGTGCTCAACTATTACGTCAAAGAGGTCCTGGGGAAGAAGTGCTACTTCACGGGCCTTGATTTCAACCCGGTGGTGATCGAGGATTCGAAGAAAACCGCCGCGGAGCTTGGCTACAGGAACATGGATTTCATACAGACGGACATTGGCGTGTACGAGCCCGACGGGCAGTACGACCTTCTCATGACGCTCCACGCCTGCGATACGGCCACCGACAAGGCGCTCAATTTCGCCGTCCGGAACCGTATTCCCAACATCGTCTGCGTTCCCTGCTGCCACAAGGAAATGAACGAAAACTACTCGCTTCCGGGCTTTGAGCCGCTCATGAAGTACGGTGTGTTCAAGGCTGCCATTGCCGCGTCGCTTACCGACGCGCTGCGCTGCAGCTACCTTGAGGCCATGGGCTACGACGTTTCCGCAGTGGAATACATTTCGCCGCTTGACACGCCCAAGAATATAATGATACGGGCCGCGCGCGGATACGACAATATCGACTCCGTGAAGCTCATGGACTTCGCCGGCATGGTGAAGCGGCTGGGAACGAGTCTTTCGATCGGAAAATGATGCCGGGCAGCGGTTGATAAGCTTGTGAGTGCCGAGTGCCCGGGGCCAGGCAAAGGCCAGAGGCAAGAGGCCGGAGACTTCGGCGCTCACCTGAGAGCGGGGCTAAATATGCTGCGCGGCGGCCAGAGGCCAAAGACAAGAGCGCTGCGAGGTTGTTACTTGCCCCGCAGCGCTCTCCGAACGTTTAC
>JAGDAX010000118.1 GCA_017848335.1 Clostridia bacterium
GAAAACAAAGTAATATTGCCAAAACCATCTTCATTGCGAAGTTCAATTTTATCTCCGTCCAAGTATGGTACAATATTATTGCGCATACGAATTGTATTTACAAAAATCTGCACATTATCAATCTGTTTACTTTCTATGCCCTGTCCTGAAAAATAGGAGTAAAGAGTATTTTCATTTTGCAAATTCAACGCTTTCTGTAAATCATCAAAAGAGTTAAATTCAATTGAAGCTGAATTTGCAAGAGAACCATAAATTGAAGCTGAAGCTGCAGGATAACCATGCTCATCATCTCCAACACTTTCATGACCTGCTTCGCCGGGCTGATCATTTACCGGTTCGGCAGTCTCTTCAGGCCTTTGCGTCGGCTCAATGCCGAGGAGAATATCATTCCCGCTGTTTGCCGCCGGCGTTTTGGGTCTTTTAAGAAGCATGACCGCCGTGACCGCGGCCAAAGCAAAGACTCCCGCTGCGCAGGCGATACTTATTTTTAACACTTTCTGTTTCTTTGCACGCTTCCTTAAAACAGCCGCATCTGTTTTGTATTTTTCGCCCGCAATTGCAAGGGCTTCCTTAAATTCATCACGCGTCATATCCGTCCCCCCTCTTTTTCGATAAAGTTTCTCAATTTTTTTCTTATCCTGAGAAGCTTCACTCTGACTCCGACCTCGCTCATCAGGAATATATATCCGATTTCTTTGCAGGATTTCCCGTCAAGATACCTGCTGAGAAATATTTCCCTGTCTCTTCGACCGGTCCCTTCCAAAAAATCTTCCAAAAGCTTTACGTTGCGCCGGGTGCCTTGCCCGTCTTCTCCGTGCGGGCCGGTAAACTCTTTGATTTCCTTCTCAATCAAAAGCGCTTCATCATAAGCGGCGCCATTTTTAGGAATTTCATCGTAAAAATAAGATTCTTCGACGTCAAACAACGCGGCCATTTTAGAGATACTTGCATCATCGGGAAGTCTCTTCCCCAGCTCCCACAAGGAAACCAGCGAGCGCGACACCGACAGCCGGTCGGCAAGATCCTGCTGAGTCATAGCGGTTTTGACCCTGAGCGAAATTATTTTCTCAGCTATGTTGTCGGCAATTTCTGTCACACGGTATCTCCTGCCCCGGAATAAAGTCAAAAACGCAGAAAAAGCGGTGCGTCTTTCCTACGTTTTTTATTATATCAAATCAAAAATAGTTTTTTTGCTACAAAACGTTACACCCTTAAGACCGGAAAGCGGCCGTAGGCTGTTGGTTGTCAGTTGTTGGCAGTCAGATGTTGATCTGTTAGTTTTCAGCTGTTAGCTTTAAGTCCAAGAGCCGCTTCGTGGCTTCCCGCAGTGACCGGACTCAAAGCCCTAAATCCTAATTCCTAAGCTCCGGCCTCGCAGTTTTAACATTAGCCTTCAATCAGGCAGTATCGGTCTCACAGCCTCAGTATTGGCCTCCGGTTTCAACATTGGCCTTCCAACCGCAGCATTGGCCTACTGCCGCATTCGCGCAGCGTCTATGCTCTAACCACCATGCTTTGCGCGTCAGCGCATCACACAACGATCCTGAGCCCTAAGTCCTAAATCCTAAGCCCTAATCCCTAAGCACTAGGCTCTAATTACCTCGTCAGATCCCTCACCCACTTGTATTTTCTGAAATGCAGCATCACCCATGGGATCTTGCCCACCTCGTCAAGGCAGGTGCACCCAAAGACAATGAGTGGATGCCAGTGAAAGACGAACGTGCCCAAAAAGGCCAGCGGCACCGCAAGGCCCCACATTACGATTGCGAGGCTGTAGAAATCAAAAGCCGTGTCGCCGCCCGCAGAGAAGACGCCGTTTATTGTTATCGTGTTCACGCAGCGGCCGATCATGTAAAAGGCGGTGATGATCATCATGCCGATGAGGACGTGCTTGGCGGCTTCGGTGAGCCTTACCGAGAATATCAGCGCAGGTGTAAGCGCCAGTATGATTACCGTGGAGGCGCCGCCGCAGATGAACGAGATCCTGGCAAGGCGGGTACCGTATTTGCGGCCCTTTTCGAGATCGCCCTTCCCCAGCTCGTTCCCCACGATAATGCCGGCAGCTCCCGCAAGGCCGTTGCAGGCGCAGCACACCAGGTCTCTCACCACGGCGGCCACGGAATTGGCTGCAGCGGCGTCGGTGCCCAGATGTCCCATAAATGCCGAATATGATGTAAATCCCACGCCCCACAGAAGCCCTGCGCCCAAAAGCGGCAGCAGTATCCTTATGAAGTCGAAGGACAGGGCTTTATTGATGCGCAGGAGATTCCTGACGCGGGGCCGGATATAGTCACGCCTGAAGGACATCGCGACCGTCCAGGCAAGCTCGATGATTCGCGCGATAAGAGTCGACACCGCCGCTCCCATGACCCCCATTTGGGGGACGCCGAAAAGCCCGAAAATAAAAACCGCGTTGCCAAAGATATTTATGAGCACCGCGGTGCTTGAGATCACCGCCGCCATGGTCTGGTGCTCCGTGAGCTTCATTATACGGAGGTAGTTTTGGGTGACGCCCGTAAGGAGGTATGACCATCCGGCGATCCGGAGGTATTTGACGCCCAGGTCGATGAGTACCTGCTCGTTGGTGAATATCCGCATAAGATATGACGGAAAAAATACGCAGCCCGCAAAGAAAACAAGGCTCACCACAAAGGTCAGCCGGAGCCCCGTGCAGAAGATATCGTTTAAAGACTTGCGGTCGCCCTTCCCCCAATACTGCGCCCCCAGGACAGCCAGCGCGGACACGATGGTGTAGATGATCATGTTCTGGATGAACTGAATCTGGGTCGCCAGGGAGACGGCGGTCATCATATTCTGCTCGACGTTGCCGAGCATGATAGCGTCCGCAGCGGCTACGGAGGCGAGCATAAGCTCCTGAAATGCCATGGGCAGCGTCAATACAAGGAGCTTTCTGAAAAAAAAGCGGTCTTTTGATCGGTCACTCATATAGATCGGTTAGCTCGGTCACACATACATCTAAAGAAGCCCGGCTGCAGGCAAGGGCTTCGTCTGTCATAAGCTCGGTCAAAAAGCAGTGTCAGGCACCACGTTTTGATCAGTCAAAAAAAGCTGTGTCGAGTATCACGTTTTTAAGGCAAGCCCTTACAGGGACAGCGCCTATTTCCTCAAGCCAGCGCCTTACCTCCAACGTCTGCCAGGGACCTTCTCCGGGCTTCTGAGGATCTATCGTATTGTACCAGAGCCAGTCCGGCGTGCAATACAAAGCGATACGCGGCGCTATAGCCTCATAGACCTCGCGGCTCACGCCGTTCTGTCCGTGGTGGGCAAGCTGCAGAGCGTCCGCCCTGAGGCTTCCTTCGGGGTACGCCGCGAGAAGCTCCCTGCCTCCCTCGATGCCCAGATCGCCCAGGAATATTGTCACAAAAGGCGGCTTCGCTCCCCTGTCCTCGGTAAGCCTGAACACGCAGGAGGAGTTGTTGAAGGCATTCTCGTGAATCTCCGGGTTTGCCACCCTCAGCACCTCGAATCTCACGGTGTCGAAGCTGAAGCAGTCGCCCCGTTTAAGCTCGATCAGGGGGTATTTCGTCCTGGCCACAGCCTCGTTGAACTCGACTATCTGGCCCGCGAAGTGCTTCTCGTGCTCGCCCAGCGAATTGTCCTGCCTGCAGAAGTAAAAGCCGTCGCAGGAAGGTATCTGCGCGCCCCGAAGCGCCCGCTCCGTGAGCTCCTTAAACACTCCGTAGTGGTCGTCGTGAGGGTGCGTCATAAACCACGCGTCAATATGACACGCGCCGCCTGCGGCCCCGGCCAGCGTCTCCAGGAAGCCGTCTGCATCCCCCTTGTTGCCGCCGTCGATGACGATCACCTTGCCGCCGTCCGTAATAATGATAAAGCCCATCATTTGAATGGGCGTGAAGTTTCTGAGTTGTATGATTTTCAAAGCCTTATCCTCTTTCCAATGTTTAACCTTTTTTGGCCGCAGCCGTCCGCAGGGCTGCTTCGCCGCAATTTCCTTCGCCGCAAATTCCTTCGCGGCAAGCTCCTTTGCGGCAGTCAGCTGCGCCGCACCGAACCCCGAGCCCGCTTGCAGCAAAAGCGTTCAGTCAGAGCTTCTTACTAAAAGGTGACGTTCAGACTGCGGTTAGCGGCAGTATAATTTACGTTCCCCTGCTCGCCACAGCAGGTAATGATCTCATAGGAAACGGTGCCTCCCTTGACACCCTCGGCGTTCCTGATCACGGCGGAAAGGAGGATCCCCTTCGCGGCCGAATTTCCCGCCATTTTCCACGTGATGACTTCGCCGGAATACATTCCTCCCAGCACCGCGCCGTTCTCGAGCGATTCGATGAAGAGGCCCTCCGACAGCGTGATCCTGAGCTCCATATACGCGACGCCCGGGTTGTTCCTGACGTTTACGCTGAAGACTGTGTCCTTGCCGCGCTTCGTCACCCCTGCCGTGGCATTGAGCGCTCCGCTGTCGCCCTGCACGGTCACCTCTTTGGGCGCGTCGACCCACACGGCGGTAAAGGTAAATCCAACGCTGCCCGGCGCCGCATTCGGGTCGGGCGAGGACCAGTAAAGGTCAAAGGGCAGCTGCCTGTCGGGCTTAAAAATCTTCGCCTCCGCGGTGCCGTTCGATATGCTTGAGGGAGCCACGAAGCCCTTGTCGTAGGTGGCAACGTAGCCGTCCTTGTTCCTTTTGGCCGTCCAGCCGTAGAAGATCTTTGAGGGATCCACGGGCGTCGCCTCGGGCACGGGAAGTCTTATCGTGTCGAAGTAGGAAATATTCATGGTGGCTGGAGTCTTGCCCGTCGCTTCGCCGATGTTGAAGGACAGCGTCGCGTAATCGACGCCGTAGACCGAGAGGTAGTAGCTTCTCGTGGGCTGCGTAACGTTGCAGATGACCCGCGACCTTCCGCTGAGCTGCCTTGCGTTGAAAACGTCCCAGCTGAGAACCGCGCCCCTCACAAGGCCGATACCCTCGCCGTTTCCCTCAATATAGGTAATTTCATTCTCGTCATATTTAAGCACGATAAGAGAGTGCCCGTTGGAGCCGTTGTAGCTGCCGTCACTGTTGGCGGTGGTCCTGAGGTATGCGCCGCACATGACGCCCGCCTTCTTGAACTGCTCGTAGGAAGCCGTGCCGCCCGCATTCTGCAGAACGTTCTCGGAGTGGAGGTACTCCCTCTGGTTGCCGTGGCCCACGTATTCGTTGTAAAGGTAGTTGTACACCGCGTTCGCGTAAATGTAACACTGGTAGCCGTATATTTTGGAGCCGCTGGTCTTGCTGGTCACGGTGAACATGGTCTTGTTGTTCATGGTGCAGCCGATGGGCAGATACGTCTCAGTGGAGCCGTCGAAAAGGTCGATGTCGCCGTCGAAAACCTTGATGAGCTTCGACGCCAGCAAGGGCGACGCGGTATATTCACCGGCGTGCAGGTCATTTGGGTCGCTTATGAACACGACCTTGGCGTCCGAGCTGAAGGGCATGCAGAGGAACAAAACGAAAAGCACAAAAGACAAAAGCGCGGCCGCGAACCGACGATGCGCAATTCCTCTTGTGCTCATATTTCTCTCCGTCAGTATTGATGATCTTATCATTTGCATGCACCTGTAAAAGGGTTATATCCTCTGAAAAACCGCAAAAACCGGCTTTTGTATTTTAATATTTTGAAGGCGGGCGTGTCAAGACGGTTAATGAGCGGCGCTGCCACTGTAAGGCCGGAGATTTTCAGCAGCCGGTGAATGGATCGGTTTCCGCGTCGCTCTCCGGCCTGCGTACCAAAGCCTGCGGCCTACAGCCTGCAGCCCTTGCGGCCGCAATCGGTCTGCTCACCCTTCTTTTTCCGAACCAAGACCCAGGCCGCGCAAAGAGCCGCCGGGCCCGCAAATGAAACCGAGAAAGCTTTGCACCCGCCGGACTTCCCGGGGGCGCCGGTTTCGTTCGCCTTGCCGTCAGGCGCGGCAGGCGAGGCTTGCGTGTTGTCGGGGTCAGCTGTCGCTTCCTGAGAAGGGTCGCCTGAGGGCTCGTCAGTGGTCTTCACGGGCTCCCCGGAACTGTCGGGATCATCGGTGTCAGCAGGGGCAGCAGTCGGCGTGGACGCGCCTCCTTCGCCGTACACTTCCAGCTCGATCTCAATGATGGGGAACGTCGAATTGCCGTCGGCGCTCACCGCCAGCACCAGCACGTCGTAAAAACCAACCTTGAGATCCTTGATCGCCGGAAGCTTCATGAATTGGTCGACCGTGCCGTAGCCCACGCGGTCGGTGTTGCCCTGCTCCTCGGTGTAGATCGGGTACTGACCCATTACGTCGGGCCTCTTGACGTAGGGGCCCTCGACCTCGAGAGCGTCGCCGCCGTCAACGGTATATACCACCTTGGAGATGCCCACGTTGCTGACAGTCCAGCCCCGCAGCGCGATCACGCCGCCCTCCCTGATTTCCACCGCAGCCTCAGCGGGCGCGGACGTGCCTGAGGGAATCCGGATCATTGCGTCGTCCAGGTCGTCGATGAACGTATTGTAGACGATCTCATTGTCGGTCTCGCCGCTGCCTTCCACAGCGGAGACGCTCGCAAATTTGACGAACCCGACGTAATTGCCTTCGAGGGTGACAGCTCTTATGAGGAGCTCCGAATCGTCCCCGGTAATGGCGGAGGCAGGGATCCTGTTCTTGCCGGCGCCGAATCCGGCGGTATCATGGCCTGACTCGTACTCAACGCCCGCTGCCGCGAGGTCTTTGCGGCTCGAGAATTGAGGGTCTTCCGCGTCCTGCCAGGTTTCGCCGTCGTCCACAGAGAATTGGAACCCGGCAATGCCTTCGTCGTTTGCCATCCAGCCGCCGATCGATATCCACTCGGAAAACTCGAATTCCTGCGTGAACGTAAACATGCTGCTGCCGTTTACTGCCTGGCACTGGAGCGCCATCCTGCCGTCGGTGTACACGTATTCAATGGCAAATCTGAACTCCTCGACGTATTCCTCCGCGGCGGTCGCCGGGAGGGTCGCGAAGGACAGAAACACCGGCAATACTATCAAAGCCGCAATGATCTTCTTCATGATCAAACCTCCGTATAAAATCAAAATATAGTGCTGCAGCGCGCGTTCCTGCTCGTGTTCCGGGCTTTTTCTGCGCGTTTTCTTCTATGCGCGTTCTGCCTGCGCGCGTTCTGAGCGTTTTCTGCGCGCGTTCTATGCGTTTTCTGCGCGTTTACCGCATATATTTTACGCATCCTCCGGCCCGGCAATGCTGCCGTCCGCGCCGATTTCAATCACCTCGTCCTCGACGCTCGCGTTTTCGTCCGATTCCCCGTGAAGCGCATCCTCACCGTGAAGCGCAGCCTCCCCGTGAAGAGCAGCCTCCTCGTGAAGAGCATCCTCAGCGTCATGCTCGTTAATATCCGGCACAGCGATATCAGCCACGCCGCTGTCATCATTGTCGGGCTCCGCAACGTTATCCTGCCCGTTCCTCGGCGCGGGCTTGTACCTGAGAAGAGCCACAAAAAGCGCGATCAGGGCGGCCAGCCCCGCAACGCCAAGCACGATGGAAATGATCCGCTTGGTAAAAGAGCGGTTCTCCGCAGGAAGCACTATGCCCTCCCCGGACTCGGGATCAATATCCCCTTCACCGCCGGATTCGGCGCCGGTGGTCAGGGTATCTGAAGTGCCCGCGGTCAGGTGATCCGAGGCGCCCTTGGGCAGGTGATCCGAGGCTCCGGCGACCAGGTGATCCGAGGCTACGGCGACCAGGTGATCCGAGGCTCCGTTGGCCAAAGTCTGCTCTTCGGCGGCGCGGCAAGCAAAAGGCAGCACTTGCAAAGCAGGCAGTGCTGCGATAATCAGGAGTACAATTATTGATTTAAGTATATTTTTGTTTTGTTTCATAAGTCTTATTATTCCTTTGCTCCTACGCCCCTATTATAATAGATTCGGCGTCGTTTGGCAAAGCAAAATCCTGCAACGGACCGGCAAGGCGCACCGAAGCGGACCCTCCGTAAAACAGCTTAAAGCCGCGGCTGACCGAGATCGTCCGCGGCTTTACGAGGCCAAAGCCTCAAATCAAAAATCAATTATCAATTGTCTTCGTCGTCGCGCTGAATGTTCAGGCAAGCCTCCGTCAAATTCGCGCCGTCCCGTAAAATCAGTTGCCGTTCGCGTTGTCCTGAACGACCGGAACCCCGGAATTCACAGGGGCCGTATAATCAAGGCCCATAAACTCGCAGGTCACCCTTATCATGCACTCGTTGAGGAATTCCACGTCATATTCGCCCACGGCAGGCTCGGCGTGAGGATTGCCGATGCCGGAATGGTCGGTGAGGAATATGAAGGTGCCGCTTGTAACCAGCGCATAGCTTCTCAGAATGAACTCGGTCTCGTTGCCGCCGTCGCCGGAGCAGTACACAGGAATGATCCTGACGCCGTAGGCCGAAGCCGTGAGCAGTGAATTCGCGATATCAACGCTGATGCCCTGCACTTCACTCTCCGTGTGCGGAGGCGCGTCGAGCACCAGGAAGCAAAGCTTCACGGCGTCCGCTCGCCATTCGTGGCCCATCACCGCGTTGGAAAGCGCCTTGTGGACAGCCTCCGGCCAGTCACCGCCGCCGGAAGCATATTCCTGCGCCAGCTGTGCTATGCACTCGTCGATATTTTCCCTGAAATCGTAATATTTGACCACGTAATCGTCGTAATCGTCGCGGTAGAAATTGACGCTGACCCTGATGGAAAGCTGCTGCCCGCTCGCGGAAATGCGCTTCACCATATCGGAAAGCTCCGCGGCAATATAGTTTAACTCATCGCCCATGCTTCCCGTGGTGTCGATCATAAGCATGAGGTCAAGCTTATACGGCTTGTCGTAGCCTTCTTCGCTGCTGACGTCCACGGAGAACTCCCCGGCGCCCTCCGGCACCGCGGTTTCCTTGCCGAGGATTTTAAGGGTATCGGGCTTCAGATTCCGGTTGCCGAGAATATCGTACGCAAGAACAACGTCTCCGTTAATATCCGTCCTTCCGGCCGCGAGAAGCTCTTCGCCCGCATAAGCCTCAACCTTCACGTTGAAGCAGACGTTTTCGCCGTCAGCCACGTGCACCTTGAGGACGCGATTCGAGTAAAGCTGCCTCTGACCGAGTAGATCGAACCAGTTGTTATCGTTGATCAGCTTGAGCCAGTCCTCCAGGTTGTCCCTGTCGCGCCACTCTCCGGCGGTAAGTGTTCCGGCATTTACCTTGATCTCGTTATTGTAGCCGGGATAGGGCGCGGTTATGTCCGGATAAGCGCCTTCTCCGTATGGATAACCTTCGGGCTCCGGATAAGCCGCTGGAACCTCAGGCTCCAGTAGATAGTCCGGGTACTCGCCTCTTTTGACCGTACTGTCTAGGCCGCCGAAATCTCCGTCAGTGACTTTATAATCGTCAGATAGCTTTCCGTCGACTGCGCCTCCGTCATTGACCGCATAAGGGCTGCCTTTAATGACACCGTCGCCGAGCTTTTCGCCCAGTCCGCTCCCCTCGCCGGGATCGGGAATCACCAGCACTTCCTTGCCGTTGCTGCCGCTGCGGTCTCCGCCGGAAAGCATTCCGCCTTTATTGAACTTCGGAATAATGAGAACCGCCGACAGTACGATAGCCGCCACCAGCACGAAAGAGAGCACGCTGACGCCTATGCCCATGAGGGATTTCTTCGACAGCCCCTTGGAACCCGAAGCCTCCTTGACCAGCTTCGGGTCGATGTCCTTCATAGCGTCCTGTAAATTATCCTTCTTCATCTTAAAAACCTTCCTTCTCAAGATAATTTATGAGCCGGAGCCTTATTTCGGTAAGAACCGTTCTTACCACCTCGACACTTTTGCCTTCCTTCGCGGAAATATCTTCAACCGTGTCGTAGAAATAGTACCGCCTGATGAAAGTCTTTCTCTCGGAAGCCGGGAGCGTCCTCAGGAACGCGGAGATCTTGTCGGCCATAGCCTTCACGATTGCCTCGTCGCCTTCGGAATCATTCCCCGCCGAATCGTCCGGGAGCGCCTCCGACAGCTCGTCTCTCGCGTCAAAATCATTGCGGTCGTCCTTGATGAGCTCATCATAGGACAAACCGAAAACGTCGGCCATTGTCTCGAGAATATCCCTCTGCGGATACCGCGTTCCCAGCTCCCATTTTGTCACGAGAGCCCGCGAAACGTACAGCTTTTCCGCCAGTTCGTTTTGAGACATTCTCCTTTGTTTGCGAAGCTTTTTGATTTTGTCTCCGAGCATACGGTACCTCCAACCCACGGTAAGGATAATACGATCCCAAAATCAAGTAAAGTGACACTTTCTGTCACACTTTCTGTCACTTTTTCTGCCCGTCAATCGATCGCGGTTTTATCAGCCCATTCCGGCTTTTCCCGGCTTTTCAGCTTTTCCCGGCTTCTTCACATTATCCCGGCGATTTCGGTCTCACAGGCTTCCGCGGCTTCCCCAGCTCCCCGGATCCACCGGTATCACAAAAGGCTTCACGGAGCGTAACGGACGCCCTCACCCCGCGAAGAATCTACTCACCGGGAGGACGCTCTTCCTCCGCGACAATTATTCACGCGCCGAAAGGTTCACCCGCGCATCACACAGAATTCACACGCCGAAAAGAATGCTCTCGTTCCGCAGCGAATTGTCCCTGATCGCGTCGTTTAAGTCGAAAGCCAGCTCTGCAATATCGCCCGGCACCTTCTTTGTATAGCCTTCTTTTAGGGCAAAATCAGTGATGGCTCTGTAGATGCCTTCTATCGTTTCAAGCTTATCCCCGCTGCATGACCGGTTGGGCGCAGAAAGCAGAAACACCAGCCCGCCTTCAAGCTCCGCAAGCGCAGGAAGCTCCCTCATCGCCCGCATTGCCCACTTGTAAAAGGGCCTGTATTTTCGGTTAAAAAGGAAAATCGCAGCGGAAATCTGCTCATAAAACTCAAAAAGCGCAAGCTGCGCGGCTCCTTCGTCGCCGCGTTTAACTGCCCTCCCGTAATTGTAAGGCGCCGCCTGCCCCGCCAGATAAAGCCTTCCGGCGAGCTTCTTGAGCCTCACGTCCTCGGGCATGTCGAGAAGCTTCTCGCGAATGGACGTAAATTCGCCGTAATTGTCTTCGAAGACCCTGCCGTTCACGGCCTCCGCCAGATAATGATCGCTCACGTAAAACCAGCTGTTCGGGTCGTCAAAGAAGCGCATGCCCCCGATCCTGCCCCTGTAAAAATCGGCTGTCCTGATGACGCCCCTGCGCTTTGCACCGCCCGACACGAGTCTGCTCCGCTTAATGCCCATAAATTCCGCCGGAAGCTTCGCGTACGCCCGCTCAAGCTTCCATTCCGTGGCCGAATCGACAATATCCTCACCTGGAATAAACAGGCAGAACCCCGGGTCGAGATCGTGGTCTCCGGACACCTCGTCGTCAAAGCCGAAGCACTCAGAGCCGGCCCCGACAAGCCCCGCGCACACGTATTGCATTATGTCCCCGAAGGTCTCCTCAAGCATCGGCCGCCCGAACTGCTTATAGTAAAGCTCCGAAATCTCAAGCCCGTTCATATTGTCCCGCCTGTTCCTTTTGCTCCTGCCCCTGCTTCTGCTCCGGTCGTTTGCCCCGGCATTTTGCTCCGGACTTTTGCTCCGGACTTTTGCTCCGGCATTTTGCTCCGGGCTTTTGCCCCGGTCTTATGCCCGCCGGACCTTTCATTACCGCGCAGCGCCGCCGTAGATTCGCTTTGCGCGCTCCTTCAATTCCTCCGCATATGCAAACCACCCGTAGTACAGGAACGCCGGGGCGCACTTCTCGAATACGTATGCCGCGTAAGGCGTTTGCACACTGTTCCTGTCAAGAAGCTCCTCGGCCTTCTCCAGCCACCCGTAGATCTCCTGCTCGCCTTCCACCGTTCCGGATCTCAGTTCGCACAAATTGGCCAGATTCACGCAGGTGACGGCCCTCTCCAGGTCCTCATATTTGGTGCCCTTCATTATCTCAAGCGCCCTCCCGTAGGCCTCAAACGCCTCGTCGAAGCGCCCGACCTTGCCGAGATTCACCGCCATGTTGTTGTAAAGGCCGCCCATTCTCGGGTCCGAAGGCTCAAGAAGCCGCTCATAATTCTCCTGCGCCAGCTCGTAGAAGCCCGCCGCCTTGCCGTACTCACCGGCAGCGTTGTAAACCGTGGCCGCGTTAAGGTACGTGGTGCCCGTGACGGAATCCTCCGGGAAGTCCTGCCTCCCGAGAATACCGAGCGCCGCCTCGGCAGCCTCCACCGCCTCCCCGTACCGGGCATTGTTTCTCATAAGCCCCATCTTTTCGTTGTACAGCGAAAGAAGGCCTCCCAGGTCGCCGGAGCTTTCGGCCTCCGCCATCCAGTAAGCAAGAAGTCTCTCAGCGCCGCTCACGTCGCGGGCCTCTATGTATTCGTCCAGCTTCGCGATAATTCTCTGCATCGGAATCTTCGCGGCCGGCTTCGGGTCCTCCGCGGTGTCGCAGATAAGGCAGCGCGGCTCTTCATAATCGTCTTTGTTCAGGTTTTGATTCATGATTTTGTATTGTTTGATCGTAAGCTGTCGGCCAAAGCCGCCGCGCAGCACTCTCCGGTCACCGCGCAGCATATTGAGCCCCTCACTGAGCACGCTCACGCGTGAACCGTTCGTGACTCAAAATGCAGACGCGGAATCCGATTCGTAAAGCCGTTGCTTAAATTTCTGGCCTCTGGCCACAGCGCAGCATATTGAGCCCCTCACTGAGCACGCTCACGCGTGAGCCGTTCTTTACTCAAAATGCAGACGCAGAATCCTTTTCAACAGTTGGCCGACTCGCAGCTCGCGTCCCATAATTCTCAATTCACGTCCCATAGCTGCCGCGAAGCGGCACTCGCGCGGAACGCGCGGGGAACGCACGGGGAACTCTCATCCGCCCTGCTGCTCTGCCTTCGCGGCCCCGGCGGCCTTCGCCCTCTTGCGGCGCCTTGACTTGAGGCACCCGAGGATGATGAACAGCGGCACCACGAATATCACGAACAGAAGCAGCAGCGCGGGCATCGCACCCACCAGCCATACGGCGAAGTCCTGCATTGCCGCGCCGAAGCCTTTCCACCCGTTTACAAACGCGTCGGAGAACCGCTTACCGAAGGACTCCTCCTTGCCCGGAGTGTATTCCTTCACCTCGTCGAGAGTGAGGTGTATCGTCGAGTAGGTCACCTTGCTGTCGATGCCGCGAAGGGCCGTCTCGTAGGCCTCGATGTCCGCGATGGTCTCATAAAGCCTGTCCTGAATTGTCAGGATCTCGGAGAGGTCCTTGGCCTGCTCGAGCATCCTGGTGAGCGCGTCCCGCTTGGTGATAAGGGTTTCCATTCTCGCCTTCATGTCGTAGTACGAGGACGTGACGTCCGAAAGCTTTTCCTGCGAAGAATACACGTTGATATTTCCGCTCACTGCGTCGGAAAATTCGCTCAGTCTCTCGGATGGAACCCTGATGGTCATCGTGAGTCTCCTGCCGCCGGAAAATGAATTGTAGCGCGCTGCCTGAACGTTTGAGGACTCGACGTAACCGCCGCAATTCCCGACAGCCGCAGCAATGCTGTCCTTCGCTTCGTCGAAATTCTTGGTCTCTCCGGAAATGGTGATCTCCTTGATCAGCTTGGAGGAATAATCCTCCTTGTTTTCCATGCCGGCGCTTTGGCCGTCCGCGGACTTTTCGCCGCCTTTAGGCTCTGTGCCCGGCAATGGATACTCTTCCCCGTCATAAAAGCTGTCACTGTATGAATCGGAGGGCATCTCGCCGGGCGGGGCGCCCTTGTGGGAATTCCCCACAGCGCAGGATGAGAGCAGGAATGCTGCGGCAAGTATTGCCGCGGCCAAAAGCAATATCGTTTTCAGAAAAGTTTTTTTCATCTTTATCACCTCTTATTTCTGCTGATCTCAGCAATTGATGCGTACGTTTCACGAATGAAAACGTATCAGGAATGAAATAAATCTGACAAGACAGTGCGTCTTTTATGTCTGAATTATAGCACAAGCCGCCGGTTTCTGAAAGCTAAATGTCCTTTTTCTGCGTTTTTTACATTTTTTTAACTTTTTCACTTACCGACAATATTGCCTCTCGCCAATCCCCAGCCGTTTCAGCCGCGTTCGGGGATCTTGCTTCGGGGAAGCCGGGGATACCGCCTCGGGGACAGTTTAAAATTTTAACGGGTGGACTTGTACAACGCGCTGCCGGAATATTCGTTGCGGAGACGTCTCCGATGGTTTATAATGATCCGGGCGCAGCAAGTCCCCATAAGGCTCAGTAAGGGCCGGTGCTCTCGCGGCAAGGCAGGCTGCCACCCAATCAACTGAAGTCACCGAGGAAAAATGGCAGACCGGAAAATATTAAAGTGCAGCATCAGAAATTTCAAGATTGACGGCGGTAACCGCAGGATACCGCTGATGCTTCTTGCGCCTCTTGACGGAGTCTCTGCCGAAGACCCGCCTCCGGCGGTTTTGTGGATCCACGGCGGCGGCTACATGTCCGGCTTCAAGGAGATGGCCTGCCTTTCGAGGGCCGCTGACCTTGTCGTGAAATTCGGGTGCGTCGTGCTTTCCCCGGGCTACCGCAAATCCGTCATGAACCCCTACCCGGCGGCCATTGACGATTGCTACAAGGCGCTCCTGTGGCTCAGGGACAACGTGAAGACCCTTGGCTGCCGCAGCGACCAGATAATGGTGGGCGGTGAAAGCGCGGGCGGCGGTCTTTGCGCGGCTCTGTGCATGATGGCCCGTGACCTCGGCAGCGTCAGGATCGCCTTCCAGATGCCACTCTACCCGATGCTGGACAACCATGACACGGAATCCTCCAGGGACAACCACGGCAGGAACTGGAACACGAAGCGCAATCACCTAGGCTGGAAGCTCTACCTGAGAAGCGACTCCCGCGGCGAGGTTTCGCCCTATGCCTCACCCTCCCGGCAGAAGGACTTCAGCGGCCTTCCGCCCTGTTACACCTTTGTGGGCGACGGCGAGCCCTTTTATTCCGAGACGGTCGAGTACGTCAATAACCTGCGGGCTGCGGGCATCGAGGCGTCCCTTGACGTGTACGGCACGGACGTTCACGCCTTTGACCTCATGCTTCCCGCGCTCAGGATCAGCGAGGCCGCCAGGGAGAATTTCTGCAAGGCCTTCAGGCACGCGAAGGAGCACTATTTCGCCGGGAATGACTGACGGTGCAGCGTTTCAGCGGCTTACCGCGACTTTCAGCGGCTTTCCGCGGTCTTCCGTGGCTGTCCGCGGTCTTCCTTCGAAGAACGGCCCGGCAGCGACACCTTCTCCGGCTCACCGCGACGCCGCCTGCAGCCTCTTTACAAATAACTTTCCGACCCAAGGAGCACAACATGTTAACGATCGAAAGAGCCGCCGAGCTTATTGACGGCAATATCACCGAGGAACACCTCATAATTCACAGCAGGAACGTAATGTATGCCATGGGCGCCATGGCGGCGCATTTCGGCGAAGACCCGGCCCACTGGATGGCGGTGGGATTTCTTCACGATTTCGACTACGAGAAATACCCCGAAGAGCATCTGGCGCACACCGAGGAGCCGCTTCTGGCCGCAGGCGTCGACCCCGCCGACGTGAGAGCGATAATGAGCCACGGCTACGGGATCTGCTCCGACGTGGAGCCTGTTTCGAATATGGAAAAGAGCCTCTATACCGTGGATGAGCTTACCGGGATCATTCAGGCGGCCGCGCGAATGAGACCTCTCGGCATAACCGACCTCGAGGTCAGGAGCTTTATGAAAAAATTTAAGGACAGAAAGTTCGCCGCGAAGTGCAACAGGGAGCTCATCCTGAAGGGCTGCGAAATGCTGGGCATGGACCTTGCCGATGTCGCAGGAATATGCATCGAAGGCATGAAGCCCCACGCCGCGGAGCTTTGCATTGCCGGAAACGGTTGAAAAAGCCCTGAGCAGGATTTCAGAAGAAAACCGCCGCCTTTTGCCACAGATCTGCGGCATGCTCGCCGTAGTAAAAAACCCCGCCATCCTTCAAAGGAGACGGGGCATTTTTTCAGCTTACGGTTGCTGCCTGCCTCTTTCGGTCGGTGCATTTTCCCGGTTGCTGCCTGCCGCTTTCGGTCAGTGCGTTTTCCCGGTTGCTGCCTGCCGCTTTCGGTCGGTGCGTTATTGCGGTTACCGCTTACCGCGTTCACCTGTAGCCGCACGGCTCAGCCGGATTTCTTTCTGCTCTTTTTCACCAGCGTCACGATCAGCACGATGATCCCGATAATGACCGCAAGTATCACCAGCAGAATAATGCCCACGATCCTGCCCAGCTTCCTGAGCCCGTCAAGCAGCTTTTGGAACTCGGCCTCGAGCTCCTCCGGTGACATTGTCGCGTCCGTGTTCTCATCGCCGTGATAGTTGTCCGGCGTGGGAATCTCTATGAAGTACCCCCCGTCTGTCCGGTCGGGCTGCGCGTCCGTTTCGTCCGGGTCGTCCGTATTCTGCGGTAACCAGGGATCATCCGTTTCCTGAAGGGGATCTGTATTGTCGGGCGCGGACGTCGGTGCAGTCGAGGGTGTCGGCGTGGGCGTCGGAGAAGGCGTGGCCGTCACGGCGGGAGCATTGGTGGGCGTCGGAGAAGGCGTGGGCGCCTCGGTGGGTCTGGCCGTGGGCTTGACGTCCGTGAGCTTGCCTCTTAAAGCGCCGAAATAATTCGCGGTCCTGTCGCGAAGGCTGCCGTCGCTGAAAAGGTACGTCTCCCCTGCGGAGCAGGTGGTGTTCCATTCCGGCGGAGTGATCTCGATATATTCGCTGTATACCATAAGCCGCTGGCCGGCCTTGATAACGTATTGGGCGATCACGGTGTCGCCCGAACCGGCGCTGAGCGCCTTGGCAAGAGGGACGCTGTAAACGCCGGGCTCAGTCACCTCCAGAGTGCCCTCGGCGTCGGGAGCCTTTGACAGATAGGACGAGACGCTTCCCGAGCCCTTCCAGACCTTTACCGTAAGAGTCGCGGGGTAGCCGGTGTAGACGACGCCCTTGTCGATGGATATATTCTCGGTGATCTTAAAGACGTTGACGGCGGACATCTGACTGTCCGGTGTGCCGCCCGAACCGCCCTGCGGCGAAATCTCAGTATGCGTGTAAATCTTGCGTCCGTGTGCGAGACCCACCTTGGCGGCGTATATCGAGCGCCCCAGGTCGGCCCTGTAGGAGATGTAGGCGTAGCCGCCGTCGCCCCAGCGGTCGCCCCACGTGTTCTTCACCAGGAACGCGCCGGTGCCCGTATCCGTGGACTTTGTGTCGTCCCACCCGACGATCAGTATCGCGTGGGAGATCTCGGTGTAGCTCCAGGATTTCGTCGAGGCCAGCTTGCGCACCGAGTCGTAGCTTCCGAGGAATACCGAGGTGCCGACGGCCCCGAATTCGTGCACCCACTCCTTGATCTTCTGCACCTTCTGATCCGGATTGTCCCAAATGTCAAAGCTTCTGTATTCCTCCACGAAGCCCTCCACGTTGTAAATGCCGCTGCCGGTGAGCTTAGAGGCCGCTTCAATATCGGGGCACGCAGAAGACGTCATAAGCCCCTTGCCCATGGACGCCGCAGTAAGAGCCTGCTCCACGTTGCCGGCATAGCGGTACCAGGACGCCGGCGTTGAAACTATCCTGTACTCCTCCCCTGTGTA
>JAGDAX010000119.1 GCA_017848335.1 Clostridia bacterium
ACTGTAAGTCCGGCGGGCAGTGACAGTCAAATTTTAATTGCATTTACTTCTTCCGAAAAAAACAGAAAAATCGGGAGATTGTTTAACTATGCCCTGAAACCATACCGGAGTCCAGCTTGAAGTCATTTTACATCACAAATTGCCCCAAAATCAACACAAAAATAGCTCAGATTACCCAAAAACACCTAAATTTGCGTTGCATTTACTACTTCTGAATTGCATTTACTTTTGCAAATTGCGTTTACTTCTTCCGAATTGCGTTTACTTTTTCAATTAACCGGATTGTGTCAAGGTTAATTGAATAACTTACTTCTTTTTCGCATTTTTTACACCACATAGAATCCCTCCTCTATTAAATAATAATAAATTATAGCAAAACTGATGTCCCATAAAACGGACTCATATCATCCAAATTGGGACGATGAGGTTGTTCTTGTCAAAAGCGCCGAGTTGTTCCGCCATGCAGAGAACAGCGCCAGTACCGATTTTAAGAGGTGCTTTATCAATGACACCGAAGGCTTTTACGATACGTTTGTCTGGCATAGCTGTCTTTTTGATCTCGAGAGGACAGAGTTTGCCATCGCCTTCGATGATAACGTCGATTTCCTTGGCATCTCTGTCACGATAGTAATAAAGATACGGTTCTTGTCCGGCGCTTTGATAGCTCTTTATAATTTCCGAAACTGCGTAGTTTTCAAGCAGAGCCCCGTTCATTGCACCATTCTCGGCAATCTCCGGAGAAGACCATTTCGTCAGGTAGCAGACAAGACCGGTGTCGTAGAAATAGACCTTGGGCGTTTTAATTGTCCGTTTTAGCACATTATTGGAGTACGGGTGAAGCAGGAATATAATACCCAATGTTTCAAGTATATTTGTCCAAGCTTTTGCTGTTTGCACATCTATATCCGCGTCTTCAGCAACCGCACTGAAATTCAGCATTTGCGCCGATCTTGCCGCCATAGCGGTTACAAATCGATTGAATTTTAGCGCATCGATATTTCCTGAAAGCTCGCGCACATCGCGCTCTATATAAGTGGAAATGTAAGACGAATAGTAGATGTCACGGTCCGGGAACAGACCACTGACAATACCTGGCATGCTACCTTTCCAAAGGCGTTCATAAATCTCTGGTGCCGGAATAGGTTCAACCTTTTTGATCTCCTCAACTAACGTATCAAAGTTTGTTGAAAAGGGGACAGCGGATCTCCCATCAATTTCACGCTGAGACATCGGAGACATATGAAGCAAAGCAACGCGTCCGGCCAAAGATTCCTTCACACCTTGCATCAGACGGAAAATCTGCGAGCCGGTCATCCAGAAGTCACCAGGGTTGTGATTCTTGTCAATATGGATCTTAATATAGGTGAACAGTTCCGGCGCATACTGCACTTCATCAATCAGAACAGGTGGTTTGTGAAGCTGCAAGAACATTGCCGGGTCGCTCTTTGCTATTTCGCGCACGGAAAGATCATCAAGCGTTACATATTCACGTCCGATATTCTCTTTTTCAGCCAATGTTTTCAGCATAGTTGTCTTGCCCGATTGACGCGGACCTGTCACCAAAATAGCTGAGTATGAGTTGGATAAAGACAAAACTTTATCTTCCAAATGGCGTTTAATATATTCCATTCGATTACCTCCGAATACAATGCTCCCAAAATACGATATTATTATAGTCAAAAAGTCGGATAAAGTCAACGATTTTTCGGCAGATTTTAGAAAAAGTTTTATATCTGCCGAGGTTTATAAATTGAAACGCGGAGCCGATGTAGGCTCCGCTCGGGGTAGGATGTCCATTTTTATTGCGCCTTATGTTTCCGGATTTTCATCTTCCGTTTGCTGGTGAAGAAAAAGGATCCCGCGTCTGCTTTTTGCGTCGGGAGCAATCCACGCCCGCGGCCCCGTAGCAAAACCACCCGGGGATCAATAATAATCAACACGCCTGTTGTTATTGAAAATCGGCGGATAGATATTCTCGTCGGGATCGATTCCTGCGAGACGACATACCTCACGGTGCGTTTCGACCGTCAGCTTTTTGATCGCCTCACTCTGGGGGAGCGTCTTGTCGGGATAAAGCGGTTCGCCTATATTAAGGGTAAAAAGCCCCTTTCGGTACAAAAGCTTCTGGATCCCCTTGCGCTCCCTGTAGGAAAAAGCAAAGGGCAAAACCGGGACGTTTGCCTTGACGGCGAAATAAAAGGCGCCGGGCTTGAAGGGACGGATGGGCATATAGTATTCCCACATGCTCCCTTCCGCGTCCACGTGAAGAACGCCGCCCGCTTTCAGGTACTCCCTGACCGCCTTGGCCATTGCCGCCGTCGCCCTGAAATCATTGACGGGCACGGGAATGCCGCCGGTGTAGCGGATTATGAACTTGTTCTCGCCCCGCATGTTCTTGTCCCACGCGAGGATCCGCATCTGCCTGGGCTCCATGTTCATCTGGACGGCCATGTAATCCAGCCTGTGGACGTGGTTTGAGACCGTTACGAAGCCGGTGTTTTTGAGCTCCTTGCGGTGCTTTTTCAGATTGTCGCGGCCCCTGACCTTGAGCCCCAGCACGACAATAAAAGACGCGTAGCCAAAGGCGAACAGGCCGGCCTTAAGAAGTCCGTGAAAGAACCTGTACCTGAAAGAATCGTCTATGTACCGATAGCTCTTGTCGAAGACCGTACGGTCGTCCTTGTAAACCTTCATATAGTGCTGGTCGGTAAATTCACTGTAAGGAAACTCTTTTCTTTTGGGATCGTAAGGCATCTGGTGCTCCTGGTTGAAAAGTGTCAAAGTGCCGGCGCAATGAGCCGCAGTGCGATAAGGCTTCAGATGAGCTTCCTGCTCCGTGATATTTCAAGGAGCTGAAGCCTGGTAAAGCCCTCGATTATTGTCAGCGCGTAATCGTCTTCAAGGAGTCCGCGCATTCGCGACAGGATGGCGTCCCGGTCGGCAGGGCTTTTAACGCTTATGAAATCGACAATGATTATCCCGGTCAGATTGTTGACCTTTATATGCGCGGCAATAGATTCGCAGGCCTCAAGATTCACGTCAGTATACGAAAGCTTTGAGCCCCCGGAATTCACGTCGAAAACGTGCATCGCCTCGGTCCTGTCATAGATCACCGTGCCGCCGTGGGGCAGCCTCATCACTCGTCCGCTGAAGCAAAGTACCTTTCTGGCGGCGCTGTCCGTTTCGCAGGGATTCACGTCCGCGGGCAGCAGCTTCACGGCAACGTCGATATCACGCTTTTTGTAATATTCATAAAGCTCCCTGCCGACAGCAGGGTCGTTTGCAGACACGGATTCGTAATCGCAATAAGGGTAAAGCTCCGTCAGAAATTCCGGGAAGGATCTTTTGTACAAAAGCCTTCCGGGGCGGTTGCTGCCTGAAGGGGCCGAGATCGATCCGACAGCTTCGACAAGCGCTGCAAGCTCGTCAGCGGCAGCCTTTTTGTTCTCCGCAGCAGCGGTTCTTACGGTGACAAGCACGCGGCAGCCTTCGGGAAACCGGCCTTCGCGGTTTCGGCCTTCTGTATACCGGCCTTTGATGCATTCGGACGCAGCAGCTGTCAACTCGGCTCTGATCTGTTCGTCAACGATCTTGCGTGAAACCTTGACCTCGTGACGCAGGGCATCCTCATTATTTTTAGTATCGGGAGCTTTGCAGCTGTTTTCCGGTATCAAAACGATCGCATTGTATATGCCGGTAAACGGAAGCTTCGCGCTGAGGAAGGCTCCCTTCGAGCCGGAGGGCTTCCCGTGAATGTAGAAGCCGTAATAGTTTCCCTTTCGGAGATTTAACTTCTGCATGTTTAAGAATGCAGTCCGTTCCGCGTCAATATCCACAAAGCATCCGTCAATGTCCGGCTTCAAGTCGGTCACCCGTCCCTCGATGATATCGCCGACGTTCGCGGCGTCCGTGAAATAAGTGCCGCGGCATAAGGGACGGCCTTCTTCAGTAATGATATATTCGATTTTGTTGTCCTTCGCGAAGGTAATGATTTGTTTCATTGCCGCGCCTCGCTTACTTAATTGATGGGATCCGGGACAGTGCCGCAAAGCATAAAAGCGGTTTAACCTGCTTCAAAAAGAATTTAACCCTTTAACGGCTATATTTCCTGTCAAAGAAATATAAACCTGTCAAAGAACTATAAACCTGTAAAAGAACTTTAAACCTGTCAAAGAGCCATAACCCTGCCAACAGGCTTTTCATAACAAAAGCTGCACCGACGAGTCGGTCTTATGAATATGAAGTATCCCGACGCTGCCGGGGGCGAACCTTCCTGTAATCGCATTGAATGCCACGTCCGGCCTCAGGTTGTTTTCCTGTGTACCGCAGGTTTCGATCGTAAACCCCCCTTCCCCGTCATAGCCGAACCGCCTTATCAGCTGTTTGATCTCAACGGTCTTGGGGCCGCTCTTTGATTTTTTGACAGTCTCGATGCCTTCAGCGTCGTTATAGCCGCGGATAATATTATCGGCGTCCGAATCCGAAGCGTCAGAAAATATTCGATACGTGTTGTATCTTACAGACTTTACAATAGAATCGTAAGGCTTCACAAGGCGAACGCCCGAGATGATTCTGACGGGCGCCGGCAGATGGCTGTTTAAAAGCGCGCAAAGCTCTTCGGGGGCATAATCAGTCTGCGTTTTTATATCCACGAATTCAGCGCAGGAAGTAAATCCCACCGGCAGAGGATTCCCGAACACCAGCAGCATTCGCGGGTTAAAGCCCTCGGAATATGCCACGCGGACGGCAGCGCGGCGCAGCGCCCGTTCAAAAACCTTCACAAAATCAAGGTGAGAAACAAACCTCACGTCCTCGCCGCGCTCGTATTTCAGACGGCAGATAAATTCAGGATTTTCCAACACAAACACCGCCTTTGTATTTTGCACAGCCGCAGGCCTGACACTTCGTCCTGCAGTCGGGACTTGTGACGCCGAGACGCGCCTTCAGATACTCGCGCTTCAGAAATTCCTTCGTAATGCCCGTATCGATATGATCCCACGGGAGAGGCGCGTCAAGGTCAGGCTCATCCGAACCCCGGACACCCGAGATCCCCGCCGCCCCGGCCTCTTCAAGCCAGATCTTGTAATCAAAAAACTCGCTCCAGGAGTCAAAGCCGCCCTTCCGCTTCCATACGTTGTAAATGATGCTGCCGCACCGCCGGTCGCCTCTCGCGAGAATATTTTCCACCACCGAAAGCTCCGGATCCTGCCACGAGAAGCCGAACCTGCCGTTCAGCGCGTCCTTGATCATCCTCAGCTTGCGGCGAATCTCGTCATAGGATATCTGCGGAACCCATTGGAAGGGCGTGAAGCACTTTGGCACGAAGGTAGATACCGAAACGGTGATCTTGGGGCTTCTGACCTTTTCGCCCGCGTGGCATTCGTAATAAAGATCCCTCAGCCTTTGGGCGATCACCGGTATCGCCATGACGTCCTCGTCCGTCTCTGTGGGAAGACCGATCATGAAATACAGCTTAATGCCGCCGTATCCGTTCTCGAAAGCAAGCCTTGCGCCCTCATAAAGGTCCTCCTCAGTGATGCCCTTGTTGATAACGTCGCGGAGCCTCTGTGTGCCGGCTTCGAGGGCAAACGTGAGGCCGCTTTTTCTGACCTTGCTGATCTTCTGCATCAGATCAAGTGAAAACGAATCGACCCTGAGGCTCGGAAGCGCAATATTCATGTGCCTTTCCTCGGTATACCCGATAAGGCCGTCGGTCAGCTCCTTGAGGCAGGAATAATCGTCCGTGGCAAGACTGAGAAGCGAAATCTCCTCGTACCCCGTCCTTTCGGAGAGCTTCATTGCCGCGTCAAGAAGCTTTCCGGGACTTCTTTCACGCACGGGCCTGTAAATGTAACCCGCCTGGCAGAAGCGGCAGCCCCTTATGCAGCCCCTGAAGATCTCAAGCATTATCCTGTCGTGAATTGCCTCGCAATAAGGCACCACCTGGTTTTTCATTATGAACGTTCCGTCAAAATCCGGAATCACCCGGCGCTCCACGGGATATGCCGCGATACCCTTGTACTCATCCTTGACCTTAAGGCGCGCAAAATTCCCCTGCCCGTCGTATTCGGCCTCGTAAAATGCCGGAACGTACACGCCCGGAATGGCGGCGCAGGCCTTGAGGAATTCGATACGCGGCAGCTTCCGGGACTTCCATTCACGGTAACATTCCATTATCTCGAGAAGCATCGCCTCGCCGTCGCCGATATTGAAAAGGTCGAAGAATTCTGCAAGAGGCTCCGGATTAACGCACGAGGGCCCGCCGCCGATCACAAAGGGAACGCCCTCTCCGCGGTCACGGGCATAAACCGGGATCCCGGCCAGGTCAAGCATATTCAGCACGTTGGTGTATGAAAGCTCGTATTGCAGCGTAAAGCCGATGAAGTCGTGATTTTTGATCTCTTCCTGCGATTCAAGAGCAAACAGGCGGTATCCCTCGCTGCGCATGATCTTTTCAAGGTCCGGCCAGGGGGCGAACACGCGCTCGCACCAGATCCATTCGCGGGAATTGAGCAGATCATACAGGAGCTTCATGCCCAGATGGGACATGCCTATCTCGTAAGAATCCGCGAAGCAAAAGGCGAACCTCACGGGCGTATCCTTGGGCTTCACGACGGAATTGAGCTCGCCGCCGGTGTATCTGGCAGGCTTTTCCACGTTATACAGAATGCTGTCGGGAATATATGACAATCTGAAGTCCTCCAAATCAGCCGCCTGAAATCAATTCTTAAAATCGTCCAGCAGCGGCAGCAGCGCGGCGTCGTTGATCATGCCGCCCGAAAATACCGGCTCGTCCCTGCCGCTTAAATAGAGATTTACCTTGAGCGTGCCGTCAAAGAATCTTATAAATGAAATGCAGGCGTCGAGCTTCGCGGGATCCACCGTCAATTTGATTTCGGAAGCCTCAACCGGCCTACTGGGCTGATAATTCGAAGCGCGGGCGCTGTCAGAGTAATTGGCGGACCCGTTTCCGTGAAATCCGCCGCGCTGACTGACGTTCTGACCGCCTCCCCGGCTGTCTCCCGAACCGTTGCCCGAACCGCCGCCCTGACTGCGGCCTGCCGTCTTTTCGTAATCCTCCGGAACGTACAGATCCTCACATATCACCGAGGCGTCCTGGTCGTCCCTTGTGCTCACGCGGCCCGAGATCACGAGTATATTGTCGTTACTGAGGAGATCCTTGTATTTTTCGTAAGTCTTCGGGAAAAGCAGCACCTCAAACTCACCGCTGAGGTCCTCAAAGGTCACAAAGGCCATTGTCTGGCTTGTCTTGGTGATTTTCTTCTTAATGGCTGTGATTATGCCCAGGAAGGTCCCCCTCTGGCCGTCGGCCGCGCGGGCCGCATCATTGTCGGGCACGTCCTTGGAAGCGTCAAATGCGGCATTCTCACCGTCGCCGGGAGAATCATTGGCGAGCATGGATGAATTCATGGATATGCCCTTGGAGATCAGATCGTGGTATTTTGAAAGCGGATGGCCGCTGATATATATCCCGGAAACCTCTTTTTCGAAGGCTAAAAGCTCCTCCTTGGGAAGCTCCGGCAGATCCGGATAGTTGTCGTAATCATCATTAAGCGGCGAATCCTCCTCGAGAATATCAAACAGCGACTGCTGCCCGTAAGCAAGACGCTTCGTGGCCTTCACGGCGTCGTCTATGACTATCTCGTAGGATTTCAGCAGAACGTTGCGGTTTGCGAGCAGAGAATCAAAAGCACCGGCCTTAATAAGAGAGTCCACCGAGCGCTTGTTGATATCCATTGCGGACATTCTTTTGGCAAAATCGTAAAAGCTCTTAAATTTGCCGCCCTGCTTCCGCTCGGAAACGAGGGACAGTATCGCGTTCTCGCCCACGTTCTTGAGTGCCGCCAGGCCGTAGCGGATCTTTCCGTCCACCACAGTAAAGCCCACGAAGCTCTCGTTAACGTCCGGGGGCAGCAGCTCGATTCCCAGGTCCTTGGCAACGTAAATATAGTAAGACACCTTGGAGCTGTTGGTGATGAGGCTGTTCATTGTCGCGCACATGAGCTCCACCGGATAGTACACCTTGAGGAAGGCGGTTTCGTAAGCAACCACGGCGTAGCAGGCCGCATGCGCTTTGTTGAAGGCGTAGCTGGCGAAGTCCATCATCTTGTCGAAAATCCTGTCAGCCGTTTCCACGGGAACTCCCCGGGCTGTGGCGCCCTCCACGAAGCCTGCCCGCTCCTTCGTCATGACGTCGAATTTCTTTTTGGCCATGGCGCGGCGCACGAGATCCGAGCGGCCCATTGAATACCCCGCAAGGTCTCTGACTATCTGCATGACCTGCTCCTGATAGACCATACAGCCGTAGGTCACGTTGAGAATGGGCTCAAGCAGGGGGTGGTCGTATTTGACCTTGCCCGGATTCTTTTTGTTTGCGATATAGGTAGGGATCTGGTCCATGGGGCCGGGCCTGTAAAGAGCGATCCCTGCAATGATATCCTCAAGGCAGTCCGGACCGAGGCTCATCATAAAGCTCGTCATGCCGCGGCTTTCAAGCTGGAAGATCCCGGCGGTGCGTCCGTCCGCAATCTCCTTAAACACCTTCGGGTCCGACATGTCCATATTGTCGAAGTCGATCGTAACGCCGTGCTGCTCCTTGACGAGATTTACGGCTTCCTGGATCACTGTCAGAGTCCTGAGGCCCAGAAAGTCTACCTTGAGCAGGCCCAGCTTCTCAAGATTCGCCATGGGGTACATCGTAACGACGGACTCTCCGTTTGACTGAACCGGCACGTAGCTGGTGACAGGATCTCTCGTGAGCACGACGCCTGCCGCGTGTGTCGAGGTGTTGCGTGGCATGCCCTCGATCTTCATGGCGTTGTCGAGAAGCTCCTTGACCTTCGGCTCGTTTTTGTACCGCTGGCTGAGTTCGGAGCTCTCCGTAAGCGCCTTTTCAATTGTGATATTGAGCTCCTGCGGGATAAGCTTGGCCACTGAATCGACTTCCTGGTAAGGGATGTTCATCACCCTGCCGACGTCGCGAATGGATCCCTTGGCGGCCATCGTACCGAAGGTGATTATCTGCGCCACGCAGTCCTCGCCGTACTTGCCGATCACGTAATCTATGACCTCCTTGCGCCTGTTGTCGGAAAAATCCACGTCGAAATCCGGCATGCTTATCCTCTCCGGATTAAGAAAGCGCTCGAAGGCCAGGTTGTATTTGAGCGAATCAATGTTGGTGATCTTGAGGCAGTACGCGACAAGACTCGCCGCGCCGGAGCCTCTTCCCGGGCCAACCGTAATGCCGTGATCCTTTGCATATTTGATGAAGTCCCAGACGATCAGATAGTAATCCGGATATTTCATCGTGCAAATGACCGACAATTCATAGTCGAGCCTGTCAATGATCTCCTGCGAGAGCTCTTCACCGAAGCGCGCGTGAGCCCCGTCGTAGCAGAGCTTGCGAAGCCACGTTTCGGAGGTGTAGCCCTCGGGAATGTCAAAATGCGGCAGAATGGAATTCTTGAACTCCAGCTCCACGCTGCACATATCGGCTATCCTTGCGGTATTGGAAATTGCCTCGGGAACGGACGCGAAAAGCTTCTCCATCTCCTCGCCGGAGCGCAGATAGAACTCGTCCGACTCGAAGCGCATCCTGTCCTCGTCCTCAAGCTTCTTGCCTGTCTGTATGCAGAGCAGCACGTCCTGTATGAAGGCGTCCTCGCGCCTGATGAAATGCACGTCGTTGGTGGCGACAAGAGGAATGCCGGTCTCCCGCGCAAGCTTCACGAGCTCAAGGTTGACCTCGGACTGCTCCTTAATGCCGTTGCTTTGGAGCTCCAGGTAGTAATTCCCGGCTCCGAACACATTGTTAAACCACATCGCGGTCTCTTTGGCCGCATCGTAGCTGCCGCTCAGCAAAAGCTGCGGAATCTCCCCGCCAAGGCACGCCGAGCACGCAATGAGCCCTTCATGGTATTTGAGAATAAGCTCCTTGTCTATGCGCGGCTTGTAATAGAACCCCTCCGTGTACGCCAGCGAAACAAGCTTTATGAGGTTTTTGTAGCCCGTGTTGTTTTTCGCGAGAAGAATGAGGTGGAAGTTGTCGCCCAGCGGGCCGGGCTTTTTGTCAAATCTGGAATTCGGGGCGCAATAGACCTCGCACCCGATAATGGGCTTGATGCCCTTGTCGAGGCATTTGATATAGAAGTCCACGGCCGCGTACATCACGCCGTGGTCTGTGATGGCAAGCGAAGACATACCAAGCTCCTTGGCTCTGTCGATAAGAGCGTCAAGCCTGGCGGCGCCGTCAAGCAGGCTGTATTCTGTATGCACGTGAAGGTGGACAAATTCTCCGGACATGGGGTGTCTCCGTTAATTTATTTGTGATAAGTGCCGAGTGTCAAAGGCCAAGTGGCGCTGCGCGGATAACTGAACACTAAATCAACCCGCTGATAATATCCTTAAGCTCTTCCTTTATCTTCGCAGCGGTTCCGTCAGCGTCCTCCTCGGAAATCCCGCTTCTGATGCCGACGTAGATCTTGATCTTAGGCTCCGTGCCCGACGGCCTCACGGCGATCCAGCCCTTGTCGGTCTCATATTTGAGCACGTCCGACTCGGGAAGATCGATTCTGCCGACCTTGCCGGTGGCGCAGTCCGTAATCGTCGACTTTTTGACGTCCATGACCGATCTGATCTTGTACGGAAGGATCGAAGCGCCCTTCTCCCTCAGCGTATCCATGATCTTCAAAATGGACTCGTGGCCGCTTTCGCCTGTAAGCTCGATAGAAAAAGCGCTCTCGTGGCGATAGCCGAACCTCTGATAGAGCTCATCCAGCTTTTCACAGAGCGTTTTATTCTCGGCGACCTTGTAATACAGGGCCATCTCCGCGAGGATCAAAGACGCCGCCACGCCGTCCTTGTCCCTTGCGTATCCTTCGGTGAGGAAGCCGTAGCTCTCCTCAAACCCGAGAATAAAAGAGTCTTTGTTCTCATCCGTGATAAGGTCACCGATGTACTTGAAGCCTGTGAGGACCTGCTTGAATTCAACGCCCTTGCTTTGCGCGATCTGCGGTGCGAGGTCAGTCGAAACGATGGTCGAGACCGCGAAGGGAGCCTTCGGGAGCTTATTGTTTCTGCGGCGGCACTCAACCAGATATTCCATAAAGAGGCAGCCGATTTTGTTGCCGGTGAGCTTCTTATAATTGCCGTCCTTGTCCCTGACAAAGGCTCCGGCTCTGTCAGAGTCGGGGTCGGTGCCTATCACAATGTCAGCGCAGAATTTGCGGGCCATTCTGAGGCCGAGAGTGAACGCTTCGTCGGTTTCGGGATTGGGGAGCACCACCGTCGGGAAGTCGCCGTCGGCTTTTTCCTGTTTCCCGACAATGTGAAAATTTGCGCTGAGCCCTCTCCTTTTGAAAACGCTCTTAACGTATCTTGCGCCGGCGCCGTGGAGGGGCGAATAAACCGTAACAAGGGAGTCGCCGTGCTTCTTGATGATATCTTCGTCGGCAACCACTCCGGCGACGCGGTCAAGGTAAGCATTGACAACCTCTGCGGGCACATATGGGATCTTCCTGCGCTTCTTGAGTGAGCGATAATTCTCGAGCGGGGGAAGTGACGAAATATCGTCGTATCTGTCGATAATCGCCGTGATTTCCCCAGCGATCTCGGGGGAAATCTGGACGCCGCCCTTCCAGAACACCTTGTATCCGTTGTATTCCTTAGGATTGTGGCTGGCGGTGATCATGATGCCGGCGGTAAGCTGCATGGACCAGACCGTAAACGAGAGCAGCGGAACCGGAGCGGTGGCGTCGAAAATATATGTTTTGATACCCCTGGATGCAAAGACTGATGCAGCTTCGGCGGCGTAGGTGAAGGAATTGTTGCGCGTATCGTATGCGACCGCGATACCGCTTGCCGCGGCTTCCTTTCCCAGCGAAAGAATATATTCCGCAACGGCAAAGCTGGCCCGTCTAACGACGTATACGTTCATTCGGTTTGTGCCGGCTCCCATAACGCCTCTCAGACCCGCTGTTCCGAATTCGAGATTTTTGTAAAATCTGTCGTAGATCTCGTCCTTGTCAGCGGATATCTGACTGAGCTCGTTTTGGGTATCGGCGTCAAAATATTCATTGCCGCGCCAGGTGTTGAATCGTTTTTTGTAATCTTCCAAGCTGTTATTTTTGTTTGCCATGTGAAACTTACTCCCGTTTTGAGAATTATAATGTTTTACAGATCGACCGGGCGCGTTGTCACGCCTGTTGAGCGGAGCTGTCGGTACAATTGTTTGCAGCGTCCCGATAGCTGTCGGTACGAGTGTTTGCAGCGTCCCGATAGCTGTAGGTGTGAGGCCCTGAGACGGAATCAGAGCTTGCGGCGGACTAAGACTTTTCCGCGTCACCGGAGCCTTCGTCCTCCTGAGATCTTATAGCCTCATATATTGCCGCGGCCTCGCGAAGCAGCAGCTCCTTCTCATTTTCGGTTTCGTATGCGGAAACCCTTCTTAAAAGTCCGTTCAGTACCTCGCCGAGTATTTTTCCGTCCGGGATACCGGCGGCTTTCAGATTCCTGCCGTTCACGGCAAGGTCAGCCAGCTTGAGCGGCCTCCCTGCCCGGATGTAATTATAGATTTCAGCCTCAAGATTGTCAATCTTGCGGGACGTTCCCTCTGTAAATTCGGGATTCTTGCCCATTAGATCCGCGCGCATTACCTTGACCAGCAGAAGCGCGTTTTCAGGGCCGGTTTTTACGAGCAGCGAGCCCGCGGCAGCCCTTGCAGAACCATTAAACTCCTTAAAGCCTGTCCTGAAGTATTCGTGGTACAAAACCAGCGTGCAAATTTTACGCCGCATATTGTTGGACGCGCGAAGCCTCTCCAGAATCTCCCCGGTAAGATTTGCGCCGTACTCGGCATGCTTCTTGAAATGCACCGTTCCGTTTTCGTCAAAGGTCTTGACGTAGGGCTTTCCGACGTCGTGCAGAAGCATCGTGAGCCTCAGCTCAGGGTCATCCTCGATATTCACCATGGCCACCACAGAATGCTCATACACGGTATAAAGATGAAAAACCGTCTCCTGAAGGCAATTCGCGGCGGGCTCAAGCTCCGGAATGATCTCAAAAATAATCCTTTTGAAGTCGCCTGAGAACAGCTCCCGCAGACGGCTTGTATTGTTGACCGAGATTATCCCTCTGAGCTCGGAAAAGACTCTCTCCGCAGAAATCAAAGACAGCGAATGTGAAAGCTCCAGCATCGCCTCAGCAGTATTCTTCTCGATGTCAAAATCAAGCCTCGCAGAGAATCTCAGCGCCCTCAGTATCCTGAGCGCGTCCTCGTCGAAACGCTTGCGGGGATCGCCGACGGCGCGGATTATGCGGTTGGAAAGATCCTCACGGCCGCCGAAAAGATCCACAATGCCCTTCCCGGGCGAATAGGCCATGGCGTTTATCGTAAAATCCCTGCGCTCAAGATCCATCGGGAGCTGATCCGTAAACAGCACCTCGTCCGGGTGCCTGTGGTCCTTGTATTCGCCGTCCATCCTGTAGGTGGTGATCTCCGTGAATAATGTGCCGGTCTTCACCGTGAGGGTTCCGTGCTTCACGCCTGTAGGGATCACCGTATAGTCCGCAAATACCCGGTACATCTCCCCGGTGGTGGCCGAGGTCGTGATATCGTAATCCTTCGGCTCCTTCCCGAGAAGAATGTCCCGCACGCATCCACCGACAATATATGCCTCAAAACCTGCGTCCTCGAGAAGCTTGACGGCGCGGGTGATTTCGGACGGTATATTTTTGAATGCGTCAGGTAAATTGCAGTTCATGGCTGTGTTAAGCGTTTTTCGCGAGCCCGGAGGCAGTCGCTTTGAGCGCATTTTCGATATCCTCGATAATGTCCTCAGGATCCTCGATACCAACAGAGAACCTGATAAGCTCAGGGCTTACGCCGCAGGCTGCCAGTTGCTCGTCGTTCATCTGTCTGTGAGTGGTGCTTGCCGGGTGAAGCAGCGACGTCCTGGCGTCTGCCACGTGCGTCACTATCGCCGCAAGCTTCATGGAATCCATAAATACGGTGGCGGCTTCCCTTCCGCCTCTTATTCCGAATGAGATGACGCCGCTTGAGCCGTTGGGCAGATATTTTTCGCAAAGGCTGTGGTTTTTATTCCCGGGAAGATCCGGATAGTTGACCCAGGTAATCATGCCGGTGCCGCCGTCAATATTGCGCTGCAGATATTCCGCAACAAGCTTCGCGTTGTCGCAGTGACGCTTAACTCTCAGAGCCAGCGTATCCATGCCGAGATTGAGCAGGAATGCGTTGGTGGGCGAAGGGGTGCCCCCGATGTCGCGCATGAGGTGCGTTCTTGCTTTGGTGATATATGCCGCTTTGCCGAAGCTTTCGGTGTACACAAGGCCGTGGTAGGATTCGTCAGGCGTCGTCAGCATCGGGAAATCGCCGCCGGCCCAGTCGAAATTGCCTGAATCAATGACGGCTCCTCCCAGCGCGCAGGCGTGTCCGTCAAGGTATTTGGACGTCGAATGAACCACGATATCTGCGCCGAATTCGAAGGGCCGGAGATTTATGGGCGTCGGGAAGGTGTTGTCCACGATAAGCGGCACGTTGTGACGGTGTGCTGCCTTGGCGAATTCCTCAATATCAAGAATATCCAGCGACGGATTTGAAAGAGCCTCGCCGAAAACGCAGCGCGTGTTGGGCCGGAAATATTTCTCAAGCTCGTCAGCTGTGCTGTCCGCCGGTACAAATGTGGTTTCAATGCCGAAGTCCTTAAGCGTTTTGTAAAAAAGGTTGAAGGTGCCGCCGTATATTGACGAGGAACTTATCACGTGGTCGCCGGCCGAAGCAATATTTACGACGGAATAAAGCGAAGCCATCTGCCCTGAGGACGTGAGAAGGCATCCCACGCCGCCCTCAAGCATTGCCAGCTTTTTTTCGACTGCGTCATTGGTGGGATTGCCGAGCCGCGTGTAAAAGAAGCCCTCCTCCTTGAGGTCAAAAAGATTTCCCATCTGTTCCGAGGAATCGTATTTATAGGTCGTGCTTTGACAGATCGGCAGGACTCTCGGCTCGCCGTTTTTAGGGCTGTATCCTCCCTGCACGCAAATTGTATCAATCTTCATTATCAAGTCTCCTTCCGGAATTGCATATATTAAAATAACCGCAGTATCTGCAATTATCGCTGTCTTTGGGTTTGGCCTTGCCGGGATCTGCGCCGCCTACTATTTGAGAACCGTTTCCTGCCTGAGCGCCGCTGCCGTTTTTAACGCCGCTGCCAGCCTGAGCGCCGTCATCCGGTCGCGCAGCGCCTCCTGCAGCCGTCTCGTCCGCTGCCTGAGTCGCCCTCACAAAGGTTCCCTTAAACAATTCTCCCACGTGCCGTCTTATATTTTCCACGCTGTCACCTGCCGACGCATCAAGGTCCAGCGTTTTTACGTTGACCCTTACGCCCTCCTTTGAGGAGGCTTCGGCAACGTTGCTGAACGCGGTATCGCTTTTGTCCACGAACGTATTCAAAACGTGCAGATTTTCATTGTCGCTGTCCGCACCGTATCTGTAATAAGCAAGCGCCGCCCTGAAGCCGCTGCCGTCAAATCCAGTTACGTTATCAAAGGAATCCGTGCCGTTCTCAAAGGAATCAGTTACGTTCTCACCTGAATTAATGTCCTTCTCGATTAAAATTTTATCGTCGGAAGTTAATTCACCGTTAAGCCTCCCGTCCGGCGTGCCTCCCCGGTTGATCGAATTCTCAACCATCCGTTTAAGCGCAGTATAATACAGCTTCAGCTGTACGTTTTCGTCCTCGGATTGTATCTTATCGCCTTTGGAGGCCGCGTTTCCGGATTTGTAATCGATCACAAGATATTCTGTCCCTCCCCCGCGAACAGCGACCTTGTCGATCCTGTCGATCTTGCCGTTAATGACCGTATCGACACCGGAGGGCTCCTCAGCAGGGATCCTTACCGCGTCAATATTGAGGCCCGGCCCGAAGGCCTGCTCGAAATATGCAGGCTCCGCGCAAATGCTCCCGGATATCTCCTGAAGGTTCAGAAGCTCCTTCTCTGCGAAATCGAGCGCCCTGTCAATGACGACTCTGTCGCGGGCGTTCAGCTCAAGCGAAAATTTCAGCTCCGCATTTTGCTCGTCGTTGAGAAAACGGGCCGAGGCGTCTTCGAGATAAGCTTTTAGCTCATTCTCGTTCATGTCCGCAAATCTGCCCTTGCGCCCTGCGGCTCTCATCGTGTGCTCCAGCAATGCGTGATAATAGCTTCCCGTGGACGTCTGCTTCACAAAGCCCTTTTCGTACTCACGGAGCCTTAGGATTTTTTCCATCAGATATCTGTAAGGACATTTGACCAGGCTTTCAACCGAGGTCGCGGCCACGTTAAAGTTCTTTTTGACCTTAAGGAGCGCCTTCACGGTATCAGGAGATATGCGGACGGCCGTGTCTTCATCCGCAGGAGCCTCCACGGCTTCATCCGCTGCATTCCTGTAAAAGGCGGCTTTGATTTCGCCAAACATCGCCGAGATCCTTTCGACGACCTCCGAGGGTTCCTTGGGATCGCCGTTCTCGTCAACCTGCGAGTAGCTTATGTACAGCTTTTCGGAGGGTGCGCAAAGCACCGTATAGACCTTGAAGCCCGTGAAGAATATCTGCTCCTCATCCGTGAAAGCGGTGGTCTTTCCGGACTCTCTTATGGCCTTGCGTTCAGCGTCCTTGAGAATACCGGCGGAAGGCGGCGCGGGCGGGAAATCACCTTCGTTGGCGCCGATTATAAAAAGCACCTTCTTGTTGATATACCCCGAGCGAGTGAAGTCACCCACCTTGACGTGGGATTCCGAATAAGGAATAAACCCGATCTCATAGCACGATACCGCCGCCGCAAGAAGCCTTGACGTGTATTCCACAAGCTTTCGCCAGCCCCGCCTTTTAACGTTCCCGAGAGTATTGCGGCACTCCGCGAGAATATCCGTAAATACGTTCCAGACCCTTATAAAGATGATATCGTCTGCGGTTTCCTGTTTTAAATTCTCTCCGTAACGGTCGAGGCCCGTCTTCTCCGCGAATGCATATACAAGCTCGATCACGTCCGCCACAGATACGGCACCGGCTGCCCTAATCTTAAAGCCTTCTTCTGACGTCTGATCCGCGAGGCTGTCTGAACCCTCTGCGGATTCAAACAGACCGATCACCGCCCTTCCCAGCCTCAGGTATGAAGGCACAGGCGCATTTTTGGAAAGGTATTTATTTACGTGGTGCCTGATAATTTTTCCAAAAGCCGCAAGCGATTTGCAGTTGTATTTATCCGCCAGCGTCTCAAGCCGGTCGACGTCGTCGTTGACGCAGCCTGCCGTCTTAAGAAGACCGGTCTTCAGCATCGCAATGAAGCTTTCGATTTCATTGCTGCCGCATATTATATTCAGGAACGCGTCAATATATCTTATGATGGCGTGGCCGGACATTTCGATGCGCGCGTCAATAAAAACCGGGATATTCTTCTCCCTGAAAACCGCGTCAATTAGATAAAGCGTGTCGTCCGCAGAGGGCACCGCCAGAGCTATATCGTCGTATCTGTACCTGCCGCTCTTGACGAGCGAAATAATATTATCGCAAACGTTCTGTATCTCATGATAGAGATCTGCGCAGGCATAGATCTTTATATCCGAAGGCTCCGGGTGCGGTATATCCTTCCTTAGATATTCACCGTAAAAACGCGAAAGATGGTACAGGCTTTGGGAACCGGAAAAGCGCGTCTGTTTATAATCGGACGCGTCAAGGCCGACAGTCTCGACGCTGCATCCCGGAATCGCAGAAAGCCTGTTGTAAATCACATTATAAGTCTCGTTTGCCTGCTTAAACACAGGATTTTTGGAATCCTCGCGGTAGAGATAGATATTCATACGGTCGCAGGCGACTGCAAAGGCCCTCAAAAGGCCGAGCTCCGTCTCGGTAAAGCCCGTGAAGCTGTCCACGTACAGGTATGAACCGGTAACGATCGATTTACCGGACCTTATGAGAACGATTGCCCGCTCTGCAAGAGCGGCAGGCGTTTCAAAGCCGCCCTCCTTTAAAAGCCCGTCGTACCTTTCCAATATAAGCGAAAGCTCGCGAAGCCTTGCCGGGGAAAGATTGTTCCTCTTGTTGTCAGCGCTCATATGATCCGCCGCGAATTCAAGATTTGAGCAGTCGATATTGTACTTTTGAAGCTCCCGAAGCGTCGCCGAAAGCTTTGAGATGGCGTCCGGATTATCGATTATATCTCTAAAGCATACAAGACTGCCGTCCAGGTCGTTTACCGCTTTTACGGTAAGCATACCCGACAGAGACGACGTGAGCGGGGCGCCGGTCTTTACGTTGGCGTCCTGCAATATTCTGTAAACAAGGCGGTTGAAGCTTATGATCTCGTAGGAAATGAGGCCGTTGATTTTTTCGCGCTTTAAAAGCTGCTTTTCGATCTCGACGGTCTGCTGCTCGGGCACCACCAGAAAGCAATGCCTTGTCGGAAACAGGGCGTTGCCTTCGCGGCTTACGGCCAGAAAATCATTGATCGCATTGAAGGTTTTGCCGGAGCCGGACGGTCCGTATATGATTTTAACGTAAGACAAAACCTGACCTCCGTTTCGATTCCGCAGCCTGCTGAGGGTAAATTCAGTCAGCTTGTATAAAAGTCAACGGCCTTGATAAGCCTTGGGCTCAATCAAAGAAACTGCTCGTCTATCCCCGACAATGAGCTTCTGTAAAGCCGCACGTCGTCGAAGGCCTTCGTCCTCTCAGTGAGAGTGTTTTCGGCAGTCTTTGAGAGCGCGTCCTGCATCTCATACAGCTTGGCATCCATGTCGTCTATCATATGGAGCACCATTGCTTCGGGTGTTCTGGGCGTGACAGGGCTTCCGAATTCAGGCTTTCCGTGATGTGCCAGTATCATATGCACCAAAAGCTCCGTCACAGCTGCATCGCAGCCAAGCGCCCTTCCGTATTGCTCCACCAGCATCGCGCCCCTGACAAGGTGAGCCACTAAGGCTCCGTCCACGGACTGCTCTTTTAAAAGTCCGGTTTCGTTCTGATTGTACTCAAAAAGCTTGCCGATATCGTGAAGCGCCGCTCCGGTGAGAAGCAGATCCTTGTTAAGATATTTGTACCCCTGATAAATATAAAACACGCCTCTCATGACACCTATAGTGTGCTCAAGAAGCCCTCCGATTCCGGCATGATGGAACGAAATTGCCGCCGGAAAGGTCAGCAGCTTATCGCGGTTGTCCTCATAAATTGCTTTCGTCAGCCTTTTGAGGTCCTCGTTGTCCACGTATTTATCAATATACGACATGATCTCGCCGAACATTACCTCTCCGGATCTGGGACTCGAACGCACAAAATCCTGAATGGTTACGGAGTCATTGTCGTTCTTTTTGCGAATTTTCCGAACGTTCAGCTGCAGCCTTTCCGAGAAGGATTCCACGTCAGCCTCAACGTACACGATATCATTGGCGGCGTAGTATCCGATCTCTCCCTTGGACGGGCTCCAGTAGTTTGCGTTTATCCTGCCGGATTTGTCCTTCAGGGAAAATGAAAGAAAGGGCTCGCCGGTCTTTTTGTTCTTTTTGGTGCAGGATTCGATCATAAAAAACTGGCACACCACAGTGCCGGCTTCCATTGCGCTGATCTTTACAGGTTCCATAAAACCTCCGTTTTCTTAAAAGCACAGCAGCCGAAAACAACGGCCGCTGTGCACTATCATCCGGTAGAAGTCAACAATTAAACGGTAAGCGCTGAATTTGTGCTTTTCTGCAAATCAGCGGTTAAACGCTCCTTCAGAAGATACAAAATCATCAGGGATTTACCACTTGAAATCGGCATCCTTCCAGCTGAACTCATCGGGCACCTCACGGACGATGATCTTGACCGTGAAGGTGTTTTTCTGATCGGAGCCCACCTGCGCCGTCACAGTGCATTCCCCTATGCCCTTGGGCGAGACCATGCCGTCCTTGCTCACGGTGGCGATTGAGGTGTCGCTGGATGTGTATACCACGGGATAATGCTCGGAAGGAACCATGGCCGGATAGTCCGGGTGCTTCTCGGTGGAGTCGTTGTAAACCTCACCCCAGGTGTCGTCCACGAACTTTACGAGGCCCCTCACCTGCGCTTTGTGCGAACCGCCGTTGCTCTTGCCGTTGTAAAGCACAAGCTCAGGCTCGACCGCCGTCACAGATTCGATGGCAGGAAATCTCTGGTCGAACAAAAATCCCTCCGGATATACGTATACCTTGAACACGACGGAGAAGCCCATGTAGGAAGCCTTAACGGTGGTCTTGCCTTCCTTGAGACCTTTTATAGCAGTTCCGTCAAATTCAATGACCGACTTGTCGTAATCGGAAAACGTTATATTCTTAATATCGTCGCCTTCGATAGCATGCGTGGTAATGGTAGAGTCTACCCATTTAACGACCAGATCGTTGTAAGTCGTGCCCACGTTGAGCTTGACGAGGTGCGGCGTAGTCGTAAGACCCTCGGGCTTGGGATCCGTAAGCGGGGGCCAGAAGCTGTCGGCAAAGAGGATGTTCTTGTCGCCTTTGTTTTTGGCTACCTCGCCCTGGTAAGTCGTAAGATTTATGAAAACAAATCTCGTGGCCCACTTGCCCCAGTAATCACCGTCGGTACCCGAAGCGAAAGCGAAGCCGAGCATCAGATTGTCCTTAAGCTGAACGTGGCCGTTGGAGCGCTTGGAGATGCCCATGTTGTGGCAAAGCTGCGCTATGTTCTTTTTGATGAACTCGCCTTTTATGAAGTGGATGCCGTCCTTTGATTCCCAAAGCTGAATGCCGGAATTGACCGTAAATCTCTGTGCAGTCTGTACGCCCAGGAAGAGCCCGGCGTCCTCAACGTAAACCACGTCCACCTGATCGCCGCCTCCGCTGGTGAAGGCGCGACCTTTGAACTGTATCGTCGCGGGCCAGTTGGGATCCGTGGCGTCGGCGATCGAAACGTATTTGTAATCGCCGTTGTCGCAGGCCCAGGTGTAATAGATGTAAAGCGTATCGTCGAGCACAACGAAGCTGGGCTCGCCTGCGCCCCATTTGTCGTCGGACTCGTTATAGTAAATGATCGGCTGCGGGTCGCCGCCCCATCCGCTGCCGTTCCATTTATCGAAGGGCCCGTCGGGTCTGCGCGATCTGGCAACGAAGATGTTATTGTTGATACCGCCGTTGGTGGAAACGATGGTGGACGTGTATCCGATATAATAGTAGCCGCCGAAATAGATCACACCGGGATCGCAAACCGAATAGTGATCCATTGAATCCGGCGTAGGCTGCAGCACCAGCTTTTCCTCGGACCAGGTCTTGCCTCCGTCGTCGGAATGCTTATAGGTGAACCAGTCCCATTCGCCCGCGGTGCCGGGCGTCGCAAACCAGGCATCCATGGTGCCGTCGGGATAATACATTATACTCGGAGCGTATCTGTATCCCCACCTGCCCTTGACGGGGCAATATACGTTAAAGCCGGTATCGACCGTTTCGAAATGAAAGTGTGTGTCGGGCAGCGGTTCCACCTTGGGAAGCGTGTCCGTGAATTCTCTGTTTTCCATGATTTTATCCTCTTCCGGAGCAGCTGTGGCAGTATGGTCTTTGCCCGGACCAGAAGTTTTGCTCGGGTCCGCAGGGCCTGTACAGGAACACAATAAAGCAAGCAGCAGTAATCCGCTTGCTGCAAGAATGAAAATTTCTCTGATTTTTCTCATATATACCTCCGTAAAAAAATCAATGAGTAACTCTCGTCCGGGGACAAAAGTGCGGGTTAAATCGCTGGTAACATTATACAAAAAAGCAGGCTCAATCGCAAGGATATATTTGCCTGCCTTTGACCTGCTTTTCACTGATTTAAAACGCGTTTGCAGACGCGCATGCAGCCGCTTTTATTCGTTTTTGCCCGGGATCGTTCTTCCTGCCGCAGGGCCGTTACCCCTAATACAAGGCGGGAAAATTTTACTCAAAATAAAATTCGTTGAACACCGAATCCTTCGGTATAGCCAGCTTCTCTTTTGGCAGCACCGAATTGATCGCGGCCTCGTCAATATACCGATACACGACGGCCTTCTCCTCGTCGCTGAGACGCTCGATCAGTTTTCTGATCTTGGAGGTCAGATAGAAGGGCTCGTACATATAGGACGAGTTGAAGAAGAAGTCGGCGTATTTCTTCATGGGCTTGATGTACCGTTCCTCGCCCAGACGTACGCTGGGCCACATTTCGCAGGTGCGCATTACGCTGGCGCCTCGTTTTTCATTGTCGCGCACGGTCCTTCTCATAAATCTGATCATCTGCGGCGTTATGCGGATCTTCGGATTCGAACGGGACGTGTACGTGTCGAAGGGGCAGATGTATATCTTGAGCTTGAGGTCGACGGATATTCCGTTAAAGACCTTGGGGTTCATGGTCTGGATGCCCTCTATGATCAATATATCCTTCCCTTTCCTTTTTATGGGATTTCTGTCCTTAAGCTGCTTGCCGGAAAGAAAATCAAACTCGGGGAGCATCACCTTTTCGCCCCTGACGTACTGGCGCATTTTTGTCTTGAACTGGCTGACGTCGAAGGCCTCCACCGTCTCGTAATCCACGTCGTCGGAATCCTCTGAGATCAGCCCCATTTTGACCTGCTTCCGTTTGGTATATTCCTTGTCGTGGTAGAAATCGTCAAGAGAAACCACCGTGGCGTTGATGCCTGTGGAGCCAAGCTTGTCGCGCAGCATCTCCGAGAAAGTGGTCTTGCCTGAGGACGAGGGCCCTGCCACGAAGATCATGCCCACGAATGAATCACGGCCCTTCAGCCTCGCGTCGATCGCCCGCAGCAGATTCTCGTACTGCACGTTTACGCTGTACTCGCCCGTGCTGATGATGAAATCAAGCTCGTCCGATGAAAGAAATTCGTTCAAATAGTCAATTGAATGATCCATAATTACCTCTTTAGTTATTTGTTTTTGTGCGGACAGGCTCCCGTGAAGGCTTCTGACCGCGGGTCGGATATTTGTCTGATACCTGCCGGATTATTAGAGGTTTAACCGACGGCGAAATGGTCATCCATCATTCCGTCCTGAGAGCCTCCACAGGGTCCTTGTGCGCCGCAGAGCTTGACGGGAAAAGTCCCGCGATCAGCGTCAGCAGCATGCTTATGATCACAAGCACAATGCAGGCGATCCACGGAAGCGTAGCGTTGATGCCGTAGAATCCGGTCAGCTCGTGAATGATAATATTGGCGGGTATACAAAGCAGCGCAGCCACGCCTATACCGATCAGTCCGGATATGAGCCCGATAATAAGCGTCTCCGCCGTAAACACCCTCGAAACGTCCCTCTTGGACGCGCCGATCGAGCGTAATATTCCAATCTCCTTAGTCCTCTCGAGCACGGAAATATACGTGATGATGCCTATCATAATGGACGAAACCACCAGCGAGACCGCCACGAAGGCGATCAGAACGTATGAGATCACGTTGATGATTATCGTGATGCTCGAGAATGCTATCGCCACGAAATCGGTGTAGGATATCTTGTCGTCGTCCGGCACGTAGTCGTTGTATTCCGCGATGAGCGAGGCGATCTTGTCCTTGTTCTCGAAGGTGGCGGGATAAATATTGATGGACGAGGGACTGTCAACGTCCGCGATGCCCAGATTAGATCTGTAATCCGCATAGGTGGAGGGCGATATCTCGTCTGAGATCAGAATGTCGTAGTACTCAGCCTTCTTTGCGTCGTCGGCCCCGGCGATCAGCCTGTCGTAGGCCTGCGAAAGCTTAGTGAGCGAAACCGAGGGATTGCTCTGCTGCGCCTCTTTGTACGTCGCTTCCGCGGAATTTCCAAGCGCCTTTTCGTATAACGACAGGAATGCCGCATCGTCCAGGGTCACAAGATACCCGAAGGCCTCCTCCGCGGACATCACGTCAATGCTCTCCCAGTATTTGGCAACAAAGCCAGTCTGCGTCTGCCTGTCGGGAAGCTGCGAGCCGATATATGCCTTGATAAGAGTCAGCTCCTCCTCGGAGGGCGTGGAAATGACCGCGTCAATAGTATCCTGCGCCTGTTTTTCGTACTGCTCAGTCACGTAGCGCTCAGCCGTCTGGTAAAGCATCTCGAACAGCTCCTCGTCCGTATACGAGTCGAGATAATTCCTGATGACGGAAACGTCCATGCCGTAGGTCTCGGCAATAAGCTTCTCCGCCTCTTCGCGGTCTGTGATATTTATGACGCTCTTAACCGCGTCCTCGATGTATTGACGGTCCGGTGTCTTTATTATTTTCTGATATTTCTCAGCCTTCTGCTCGTCGGTATATTCGGCGGATTTCTGAGCCACCGCTTCGGCTTTTTCAGCTTCGGTAAGCGACCTGAAGTCCGGCACGAAGGGCAGGCCCGTAAATATATCAAGGTTTTTGTCCTCGGACTCGATGAAAGCCTTCGCCACGTCGGTTTCGGCAGTCTTCGAGATAAGCATCTCCGTAAGCATATTCGTGTAAGCGAATACCGTGGAGTTTCCTATCGCGGCGGCCGTAACGTCCGGATTCTTTCGGATGATACCGCAAATATTGAGCTCCGGGCAGTTCTTCACGATCAGCGAAACCATGTCCTCGGAGTTTCCGATATAGTCATATATGCCGTCGTTGTCGCTGTCGCGGTAAAGCTCAGTGGGAAGCACCAGCTTCAGCTTGACCTTGAGCACGTCCTCGAAGGAGATCTCCTTGTCCTCAACGTTGATCTCGCTGCGGCTCATTGCCGCGCTTATAATGCCGGTAAGCTCTTCGCGGCTCATCATGCCGAGAGTATAGAACGCGAGGTCGCTGATGTCATTGTTTCTGTGTATGACAAGAAGCACGTCCGTCGCCTTCTCAGGCCAGCTTCCGTAAACGAGATCGTACTGCTCCTTGATGAGGTCGCAGACAGGCTCTCCTTTAGGCCCGGGAATAAGCTCCTCCCACAGCGAATATGAATTCATGCCCCCAAAGGAGCTCATAAGACTTGAAGCGCCCGATTCATCCTCGCTCTGCGAGAAGCTGAAAATGTCCGAAACGTCGGTGGAGCGGTAACGGCTGCCGTCCTCAGTTATGTATGTTTTGAATCTGGTATCGTACCCGTAATGGATGGTGGACACCATCTCGGAAAGGTTCTTTTCAGAGCCCTCCGCCATACCCTCGTCCAGCCATTTTTTGAAGGACGTGAGGTTGTTCTGCTTGCGGCCCTGGCTAAAAAAGGCGTTGAACATGTCGTAAGCCGTAGCGTTGGAATAGACCCTGTCGGCCTCCCTGACCGCCTTTTCGTCTTCGTTGCTGCTCATGGTGGAGAGGAGCGTCGACAGGTCCAGGTGATCCGCGACAATGCTTATGGGGTACGAAGACAGCGTGTTGCGCTGCACGTCGTTTATGAAATTGTTGATGCCCGTGGACATGGCAAGTATCAGCGCGATACCTATAATGCCGATGCTGCCCGCGAAGGAGGTCATAAACGTCCTTCCCTTCTTGGTCAAAAGGTTATTGAAGGACAGCGAGAGCGCCGTGAAAAAGGACATTGAGGTTTTCTTTTTGCGGCCCTTGTTGGTGGCCGAGCCGGTTCCCTCTGTCTTTTTTACCTTCGGTGCCCGTGAATCGACCCCGGTAGCGGCGCTGCCTTGTGCCGCAGAAGAAACAGGATCGTCAGAATCGTCCGCTGTGGCGGAACCGGTGTAAGAGCTGCCCGCGCCTGAGCAGTCCGCATCGTCCAAAGCGCCGGCTGCTGACGAATCGCGTATATTTACAGCTTCGACCGAGAATGAATCCTTTATTGCCGAAAGTCTTCTGGAGGCCGCGAGAATATCGTCAGAATAAGAAAGACGTGTTCCTTCCGGGTCTTTATCGGCAAGAGCATCCGCGGCAATATCCGAAGGTTCCTCCGGGGCAGTCTCCGAAGAATTCGCCGTTGGATTCCCGGCGACGCACTCAATAATATTCTCCGAAGGTTCCTCTGTAGAACTCACAGAAGGCTCTGCTACGCCGCCTAAAGCCGCGGTCTTGGTATCGCTCACCACCTGCCCGTCCTTCAGGCGCACGATTCTCGTGGAATATTGCTCCGCAAGCTCCGGATTGTGGGTCACCATAATTATAAGGCGGTCCTGTGAGATCTCCTTCAGAATTTCCATTATCTGGACGCTGGTGACGCTGTCAAGAGCGCCCGTCGGCTCATCGGCCAGTAGTATCTCCGGATCGTTGACGAGCGCACGCGCAATGGCGACGCGCTGCATCTGTCCGCCCGACATCTGATTTGGCTTTTTGTTCGCCTGGTCGGAAAGACCAACCTTGGCGAGCGCTTCGTTGACGCGGCGTCTGCGCTCCTTTTTGGAGATGCCGGCCAGAGTCAGCGCCAGCTCCACGTTTGAGAAAACCGTCTGGTGCGGGATAAGATTGTAGCTCTGGAACACAAAGCCTATGGAATGATTCCTGTATGTATCCCAGTCCCTGTCCTTAAATTTCTTTGTGGAAATCCCGTTAATGATGAGGTCTCCCGAATCGTATCTGTCGAGACCGCCAATAACGTTGAGGAGCGTTGTCTTGCCGCAGCCGGAGGGCCCGAGAACGGACACAAATTCGGCTTTGTCAAATGAAAGCGATACGTTCTTCAGCGCTTCGATTTTTGTATTTGCAACCTTGTATGATTTGGAAACGTTGACAAGTTCAGGCACAACAAGCCTCCGAATATTTCTGAATTCGCGTGATTTTAACAGTTTTTACTTAAAAATTGCTTTAAAATCCGTTCCGCGCCGCTGTTTTTCGTTAAAAAAGCGCGTCATTGCGGAATATATGCAGCTTTAGCAGCACGATAATTTTTCTTACAGTTGATCTTGGTTAAAGGTTAGAATTACAAAGAAACAGCTTTCTTTGATTGGCGTATTAAGTCCGCAATCCAAGGAAAGAGAAAGAAAGCACCTTACGACGCCGGGACAGCGTCTTCCACCGGAACAGATCGTATCTGGCCGCATACCTTTCGCCCAAAAACCCGCAGGCCTCGTCTCCGTTTAAAGAGCTCGACCTGCGGGCCGCTAAAATTCACTTAAAGCACGTTTCACGTATCGATTCAAAACTTTACTGTCGCGTCGAATCAACTTTTACAAACATTACGTGAAATCAGTTTTCCTTCCTTTTGATCAGCATAACGGTACCGGCCAGAGCAAACAGCACGGCGACGCTACCCGCGGCAATGCTTCCGCAGCCCTTCTTGTCGGGCTTGTCGGTTTCAGCCGGAGCATCCGTAGGCTCGTCCGCAGGCTCATCCACGGGAGCATCCGTCTCGTCCGCAGGCTCGGGAGTTTCTGTGGGAGCGGGTGTGTCAGTAGGAACAGGCGTATCAGTCGGCGGAGGCGGATCGCCGGGCGCAATATAGTAAAACTGCATGTTGGCGTTGACTTCGTCCTGGTTAATGTACGAGAAGTAAGGCTCGCCGTCTTCGCCCTGAATCTTCGCGACAGCTCTGATCTCGTGTTCGATACCGTCCTGAAGACCGGTCACGTCGACCTCGATCTCAATTCTCTGGGCATTCTCGCCGCCGGCAGCCTTAACGGGTCCCTCGGTGGGCTTGAAGCTGTTATCGACCATCACCGGGTCGTTCTCGTCGATCTGGTATCCGACCGCAATCATGGGATCAAGGAAGCCGACCCATCCGCGGAAGGTGAAATTCTGATAGTCATCGTCGTGCCCGTCAATCGTCCTGTCAATGTCTTCAAGCTTAGCGCTGGCTGAGCCGTCCATGTTGTTCATGACGATATTGTCGAGCTGAACACGGTTGACGAAGAAGGTATCAAAGCTCATTCCCTGTCCGTCCGCGTCAATAAAATCAAGAATCTCAACACCAGTCTCAACGGATTCCTCGCCCTTCTCGACGTCTCGGGTAATGAGGACCTCGTTTTCGTTAATGCCGAGAGCCTTCACGGACCAGTCGCCGTCCGGCGCCTTGGGAAGCGTGGTGTAGCCCTGCCCGTTAATTGTCGCGAAGAGGCCCATCTTGATGGTCTTCCCGAATTCAAACGTCTCAGCTTCGTTGATCAAAAAGAAATCCTTCTGAATCCTGCACTCAAACACGAGATTGTCGCCCTCTGTCTCATAGTGAGCGTCCTGAATGAGCTCGGTAATGTCTGCTCCGTTGGGGTCGTTGTCGTCAAGGATATCCGTAGCCCAGTTATGCTGGAGCACCGTCACCTTATCGGCCGAAAGCCTGAACGAAATGAACAGACTCGGCTGGTCGTCGGGAATATTGCCGGGATTGAAGGCCAGCTGGTACGTATCTCCGTCCGTGAAGGTCGCCTTGGGCGTCACGATTCCTACGTAGAAGGTCGAATCAAGAAGCCTGTCAACAGGCACGTCAACGTACACCGTCGCAGAGGCTGCAAGCGTTCCGCCTGTCCACGATTTTACGTTGTCGGGGCCGATCTCCAGCGCGGTAACATATTCACCCTCCGCGATAATGCCGTCGCATTGGTGAAAAATCACCTCAGCAAAGCCGGCAAGTGAAGACAATGAGAAAATCATCGCCAAGGCTACCGCCAATACAATAATCTTTTTCATGGTTATCCTCCTAAAAAACAAGTCGGGCGTTGCCCTGTTGTGATTTTATTATACCACCGGACGGGAAATATTCAATAGGGTTTAACGAGGGGGATGCGCAAATGTAAGACCAGAGGCAAAATGCAAGAAGCAAGAGCCGGAGAGCGCTGCGCAGTTTTATTCCTCAAGCCGGGCTTCCGCAAACGGTTGACTTATAGTCGAAAACCTTATAATATGACCTCGTAAAATCTGAAATCCGGACACGGCTCACAGCATTCTGCCGCGACCGGTAAGGAGATAAAAAATGACGTACAAAAAGTTGATCCCGTTATTGCTGGCGATAACACTGCTCGCCTCTTGCTTTGCAGGCTGCGGCACTGCGACGCCTGAGCCTGTAACGCCCGGTCCTGCGGCCACGGCAGCACCCGTTGAAACGCAAAAGCCTGACGACAAGCCTGTCACGATTCCCGACGAGGAATTATCGGGCCTCAACAAGTGGGAAGAACCGCTGGAGGATGACGGCGACGGAGAGGCTATTCTCGCGAGGCTTCTGAAAAGCAAGCTGATCAAAAACAAGTCCGCCGATACCTCTTCTAACGTGCTCCGCAAGGAATTTGCTTACGACGTCATTTACTGGTCAGGCTTCGCCGCTCAGGAGAAATATTACATCTGTGCCAACGCATACAGCGATATCGGTCAGTATTCGGACGATATGGTGCACGCGGAGCTGGCGGTCAATCAGGGTTACATGCTGAAGCCCGTTGACGGCAATTTCAGGCCCAACGAAGCGGTGACCTACGGAGAAGTGCTTCGCGGGACTCTTTACGCTCTCGGATACAGGGAATATGCCGACAAGGCGGGCGTTGCGAGGCTTGCTTCCGAAACCGGACTCAGCAACTATATCGATCTTTCCAAAAAGAACAGCGAGACCGTCACCTACCTCGAATATGCCCAGATAGTTTCGAATGCAATGCGCATGAATATCGTCCAATGCATCGAGAAGGACGGCGATTTTTACACGGTGCCCCGCGGCGACAGCTACAAGCTCGAAACAGCCTATATCAAGAACGACGTCGACGAGGCGGAGGCGATCTTTAAATGCGCCAATGAAGGCTGGGACATTTACCCCGGCGGCGGATACAGGTACGGCCCTTCCCTGATCATCAATGATGACGGCTCCATCGACTGCTGGCTTGCTTCAAACTCCGGTGTCGTTGGGGAGGTAGACTGGGGCAAATACAGGCGCTCATATGACGGAGGCATTACGTGGACACAGGACACAGGCGCGGTGAGGCCTACGTCGGCCTCGGAGGACTGGAACTGGTCCTGCGATCCCGGCGTCATCAAGATAGGCGAGTATTATTACGCAACCTACACGACTATCCTCTGGCACGACGGCGTCGACAACAACCTTTTTGTGGCCAGAAGCAAAACTCCCCAGGGCGCCTTCGTTGAAAAATGGACCGGCAGCGGCTGGGACAACGGCGATGCAAAGCCTGTCGTAACCTTTGACGGACCCAAGGCTGCCTGGGGCTGCGGTGAAGGCTCAATGGTAGTCGTTGACGGCACGCTCTATCTCTACTGCACCTGGACCGACACACACGGCGAATTCGCCAAGGTATTCACGGCGGATGCCACCAGCGAAAACTGGCCTGCCACCATGCAGTACAGGGGCTATATGTACAAAAAGAATCCCGCCGAGGACAGCTGCGACGTAAAGTATATTGACGCGTACAACAGTTTCATTGCGGTTGCCACGTCTTCCCGCTTCAGCGACAGCTGCTTCGTGCACATACTGACCTCCTACGACGGTATATTCTTCCGCGAAGAATCTGTCCTCAGCCACAAAAATAAGGACGCCAAGATTCAGACCTGGATCCACAATATGGGAATTACAGGCGACCCCACAGGCCATATCGATATTTTTAATACGCAGCATTACATCGGCTATGCCTACCAGCCTGAGGGCTTTGCCTGGGCAAACTGGCCGACAAGGCTCACACCGGTCGTATTCGTGGGCACGGACGCCTACAGCGACCCGTCCGGCGTGATCTCAAACCGCGGCAATTCGAAGAACAACCTTGACGCGGAGCACACTCCCGAAATCGTCCAGATAAGGGCCGAAGCCGCCACCGGTCTTCGCACGGTCGAGGTCAAGGACAGATTGAAGGCATATGCCGTGAATATTGTCGCGCTTAACCGGAACGGCGCCCGCGTCGACTTCCCGGCATCCCGTTACAAGGACGTGGAATACGTTTACGACAGCTCGAAGCTTTCTGTTGACGAAAAGAAGCACACCGTCAAGCTTCTCAGCGAAAGCGTGGAAAGGCTGTATATCAGGTACAAGGATCTGGTCTGCGAGATCGCCGTCGTGCCTGCTTTCCTCGACAATTCCGCGCCCGTGGAATTCTATCCCGAGGTCGATACGGTGACCTTCTACCACAAGAAGGAGCGCAAGCAGCCCTCGTTCATCGCGAGAAGCGCTCTCAACGAATATCTGATGCTCTGGGGCAACAAGTCAAGCTCCACCGACACGCATTCCACCGACGTTCCCGAGGCGCTGAAGGGCTGGGACCAGCAGGTCGAGCTTTCCGGCTGGGATGCCAACGTGATAAGCGTCAATAATGCCGGCATCATAACGCCTAAGGCGGTGGGCGAGACGGTAATCGTTGCAAAATATATGGGCTTCGAGGCGAGCGTCAAGGTGATCGTCGAAGATCTCGGATAATACTATTTTGAGCGAAATACTTTTTGAGGGTCTGCCCCTCGCACAATGAGCTTCATTTATGAAATTTAACAGAACGGAAAAAGGGCTCTGCGGCTGATTTAAAGCTGCAAAGCCCTTTAAATTTATTTAGGTTTCATCAGGCAGCGGCGCACGACGCGCGGCACACGTCACGCCGCGCCCTCGCGCAGTCACTCCGTCACGCCGTGCGTAATGATCCCGACATCATGACAGCGGTATATAAGCCGGTAAATGACCCGGTATATTATCCGAATACTCAGATATCAAGGCCTTCAAAGGCCGCGGAGATATCGATTTCCCTGCCAAGCTCGGAGGATTTGACTATACCGTCAATGATCGCCTGATTGTAAAGAATCTGCGAGGAAGGAACAGGCGCCGGAAGCCCCTGCCTGACTGCGTTTATAAACGATCTGACCTTCTGGTAGAACAGTCCGCCGGGAACGTCCGGGCAAAGCGGAAGCTTGACTTCCGTCATAAGACCGGCAACGTCCTTGTAAAGCGTCATATTGCCGCCGACGCTGCCGTTCCAGCACTCGGTGGAAGGGATCCTGAGAGCGCCCTCGGTGCCGAGAATGATGGTGTCGCCGGGCGTATTGATGTGCGAAGCCCAGGAAGTGATAAAATCAACCACGATATCACCCTCAAGGCGGATAAATCCGGCGGCGAAGTCGTCAACGTCGAATCTTTTGGCGTCCGCGGGGTTGTTATATTTGGGGTTGGGCCCGAAATAAGCGGACTTATAACCGGAAACCGTGAGCGGCTTCGGATAGCCGATGGCGTTGAGCACCATATCAAGGGCGTAGCATCCGATATCGCCCAGCGCGCCGATGCCGGCGGTCTTCTTTTCGATAAAAGTGGAATTGGGGATGCCTCTTCTGCGGCCTCCGCCTATACGGATGTAGTAAACCTTGCCAAGCTCGCCGGACTCGACTATCTTTTTGATCTCCTGCATGTTAAGATCCATGCGGGGCTGGAATCCGATCGTGAGGAGCTTGCCGGATTTCTTCTCGGCCTTGAGGACCTCGATCGCCTCCTCGGTGGTGACCGTGAAGGGCTTCTCGAGAAGAACGTTCACGCCCTTGTTGAGCGCGTAGATCGTACATTCCGCGTGTGTCGCGTTGTAGGTGCAGACGGATACGCCGTCCAGCTGCTCGTTGTCCAGCATTTCCTTGTGCGAGGGGTAGAAATTGATTTTGGATTTGTCAAAGCCCCATTTGACCGCAAAAGCCTCGGCCTTGCCGGGAATGAGATCCGCCATTGCCACGACTTCAACGTCGTCCATTTCCAAAAGCGAAGTGGCGTGCGCCTCGGCGATCCAGCCGGTACCGATGATACCGTATCTGAACTTGGACGCGGCCTTTTCCTGCTTTGTCTCAACTGTAGGTGTAAACTGGTTTAATACTTGATCGCTCATAAATACCTCCAATGTAATTACGTATATTAAGGCTTTCGCCTTCGAGCCGTTCATTAAGACGTTCAGTCAAACGTGCATTCAAGACGCCTGATCAAACGTACGTTAAGCGCTTGCTTAAAAGCTGACTTGAGCGCTCGTTTAAGGCTTCACTCAAAGGTTAACTTTCTTTAAAAAATCGATGCTCATCGCGGCACATTCCATCGGCGTCCTGCCCATGGAAGGCATGTCCTGCTCAACAATGAGCCACCTCGCGCCGGCCTTGCGGGAGGCTTCGATAATGGCTTCGATATCCTGCACACCGTATCCGATGGGCCTGAATTCAAAAGCCGCCTCGCCGGAGCTTTGATCGTTGGTGTCGTCAATGCCGATGAGAGCATACATTCTCGCGGGCTTCTTGCCGGGCATCACAAAATCCTTCAAATGGATGACGGGAGATCTGCCGGAATATTTGACAATATACCCGGAGGGATCTACGCCGCCCACGTTGGCCCAGCAGGTGTCGATCTCGGTCTGCAGAAGATCCGCGGGAATGCTGCCGTAGAGCACGTCAAGAGCATACTGACCGTCGATCTTAACGAATTCAAAATCGTGGTTGTGGTAAAGAAGAACAAGGTTTTCGGCTGCGCACTCAGCTCCGATAACAGCCGCTCCGGTGATGACGCCGTCGAATCCGGGCTGACCGGGTCTCAGATCCTCGGTGAGATAAGGAATTACAATATAATCAACACCGAGCTGCTTGTAGTATCTGACAGTCTCAGCAGGATCTACGATGAGCTCCTGATAAGGCACGTGGGTCGAAACAGGCGTAAGTCCCAGCTCCTCACAAAGCCTGCGAACCTCAGCCGGCTCGCGTCCGAAAAGGCCCGCAAATTCCACACCGTCATAACCGAGATCAGCGACTTTTTTGAGCGTTCCCTCGAAGTCCTTCTCCATGTCGTCTCTTACCGAGTACAGCTGGAGCGCTATAGGAAATTTTGACATACGTTACCTCCGTAAGTGAACCGAAAGCAATTGTTTTATGCTTCGGGAAATGTTAGAATTATTGTACCATTTTCCGCATACGGATTTCAAGACGCTTAACTCCGTTAAGAGGTCATTAAAGCGCCCTTGAGGCCGGATGAAAACGGCAGGAAACGGTTAAAAATTGCAGTGCCTGCATATGGCAGTCTGCCGTCCCGGCCGGCAGGAGCAGCAGAAGCCTTACAGGATTTCGGGGTAATCGGGCTTCTCGGGATTCCGGGGTTTTGGAAAATTACCGGCGCTCCGGAAAATACCGATACCGGCGCTTTTACCGGCACTTTTACCGCCACTTTTGAAAATTCGGATTCTTTAGAAAATTCCGGCACATTTGCGGATATATACTTGACGGAGGGTCTTTTTATGAAACTGTTCAAATTAATTACTGCGGGCTTGATCGCGTCCGTACTGTCTGCCTTCTCTGCGGGCTGCGGCACAGTCACGGTGGATTCGGGTATCTACCGCGCCACGGCTGACGAAATGGCTGAAGCCGCCCTGAAAACGCCGTACAATGAACCCGTGAGAGGCATTTGGGTCACTCCCCGTATGTCAGCTTCAGCCAGGCAGGACGATTACAACGAAGCCTATAAGCAGGTTAAGGAAGCCGGCATCAACATGGTTTTCACCTTCGACGAAACGTCTTCAAAAAGCAAAATGGAGAAGCTTCTCGAGGCCTGCAAGGTAAACGAAATCAAGGCAATAATTTCATTGCCACGCATCTCGAATTCTTCCCAGATCAAAAACCAGCTCAAGCTTGTCAACGAATACGACAGCCACCCCGCGGTGCTCGGGTACAACCTCTACGACGAGCCGGGCCGCAGCGTCTTTGAGGTGCTGGGAGAGGAATATAACGAGATCCGCAAGATCTGTTCCCCGGACAAGATTATAATGATCAATTTCTTTCCCAACTACGTGAGCCCCGAAGCGATCGATTTTAAGGACGAAGGCGCCAGATCCTGGTATCAGAACTACCTTTACACCTATTACGATATGGCGGCGAGCGACGTCGTTTCCTTCGACAATTACCCATACCGCGCCGACCCCGCAGGAGACGAGGCCGCCGTAGCCGGCACCGTCAGCAATCTCTGCGACATTGCAATGCTCGGCCGCGATAAGAACCTCCCCTGCTGGGGCTTCGTTCAGTGCGGCGAATGGGGCGGCACCAGGACACCGGATTACGGCGAGCTGCGATACCTTGCGCACCTGCATCTGCTTTTCGGGCTCAAGGGCTATTCATATTTTCTCTACGTTACGCCGGTCGACGGCTCGACGGAGGAAGGCGTGTTTAAAGGAATGGTGACTTTTCAGGGCGAAAAGACAAAGACCTACGAGAATGTTCAAAAGCTGAACAAGGAGCTTGACGGCATGAAGGGCGTTTATCTCGATTACGGCTTTAAGGGCGTGATCGAGCGCAATCTGCCTGACGTTATCAAGAACAGTATCTCCGCCACATACGCGGTCGAAAGCTTCGGCGGCGTCAGCAAAATCGCGACTGACGGCAGGGTGATAATCGGCTGCTTCGAGAAGAGCGACGGCCACAAGGCACTTTATCTGCTCAACAACGACCCTTACAACGACACGGAGGTGACGGTAACTCTGTCCGAACTCTCGGAGTTTAAGCTTTGGTCAGGCAAGGGCATCGAAGATATGGGCGCTGACAGAGAGATCCTTATAAGGCTTGGCTATGGCGAGGGCAAGTTCCTTGAATTCTGAACCCGGCGTTTTGAACCCTTGGTTTTAGTGCTTTGAACCTTGAGCTTTGAGCACTCAATTCGCTAACCTTGAGTACTCACTTCGCTAACCTTGATATTCAGCGATTAAAACACCCCGGAGGCTGCTCAATGAAAGAGCTGTCTCCGGGCAAAATTTATATATTCGGTGCGCAGGAATATTATTCCTTGTACAGATAATTGAACCGCCCGACCGGCGCGACGTTGCCGTTCTTGTAAAAGTCCATTATATCGGGCTCCTGCATATTGTCGCTCCACTTAAATTCGAAATCAAGAGCGCCGGAGGCACAGATCACGTCCCTTGGCACCGCGATGGCAACGTACCTGCCGGATACGGCTATCTCGGCGTCGCAGATCCTTTCCCAGGTGAAGCTGCCCTTCCCGGCCGTCGGCACGTACCTTTCGACACTGAC
>JAGDAX010000120.1 GCA_017848335.1 Clostridia bacterium
AAGACTGAGACTGCACCGAAGGCCGAAAAGTCTGCCAAGACCGAAGCCCCGGCAAAGGCTGAGACCCCCAAGAAGGCTGAAAAGACCGCAAAGGCAGAGACTGCTTCTAAGTCTGAAAAGACTGTGAAGACTGAGACTGCACCGAAGGACGAGAAATCTGCCAAGACCGAAGCTCCGGCAAAGGCTGAGGCTCCCAAAAAGTCTGAAAAGGCCGCAAAGGCGGAGACTGCTTCTAAGTCCGAAAAGACTGTTAAGACTGAGACTGCCCCGAAGGCCGAGAAATCTGCCAAGACCGAAGCACCGGCAAAGGCTGAGGCCCCCAAGAAGTCTGAGAAGACCGCAAAGGCGGAGACTGCTTCAAAGTCCGAAAAGACTGTTAAGACTGAGAATGCACCGAAGGCCGAAAAATCTGCTAAGACCGAAGCCCCGGTAAAGGCTGAGGCCCCCAAGAAATCTGAAAAGTCTTCGAAGGCAGAGTCAGCACCGAAGACTGAAAAGACCGCAAAAGCAGAGACCGCTTCAAAGGCCGAAAAGACTGCAAAAGCTGAATCCGCTCCGAAGACAGAGAAGACAGCAAAGACAGATAAGGTCACGAAGGCTGAAGCTCCTGCGAAAGCCGATGATACGGTAAAGCCTGAAGAGACAAAAACCGAAGATGTAAAGGCAGAAAAGCCAAAGTCCAAAGAGGAAAAGTCCAAAGGGTCAAAGGCTAAAGAACCGAAGACCGAAGATGAAATGACCGCCTCTTCAGCAAAGGATGTATCCGCAGAGAATACTCCAAAGGTCGAAGCTGCGTCCAAAGCAAAATCCGGATCCAAATCATCCGCCGCCAAAAAGGCTGAAACGGATCCCGCAGCTACGCCTGATTCTGCCGCCAAAATCACAGATACAGACAACTCAGACAAATCGGAAAGCTCAGAAAACTCTGAAGACAAAGCGGATATTATTCCTGCGGATAAAGCGGCTGCACCCGAAACAGCAGAAGCCGTGACCGGAGGAGAGGCTTCGGGCGACAAGCCTGAGGCGGTAAGTGACGATCCTGCTGCGGCTGCAATTGCTGCGGCTGCTGCGATTGCTGAGGCTGCACCCAAAGCCAAGTCAAGATCTTCCGGGTCAAAGTCCGGCGCTAAAGCAAAGAACGAACCGGCGATCGACGTAAATACTGAACCGGCAGCAGAAACAAAGGCCGGGCCTTCAGATGAAGCCACAGCCGAGCCTGCACTTGAAACAAAGTCCGATTCTATAGACGAATCCAAAACAGAACCCGCCTCCGGGTCAAGCGACGACCTGAAGGCTGATGCTGAAACCGAAAGGAAGGCTGATGATATTGTCGGTGATGAAAAATCACTGACGGAGACAACAGCCGCCGCTGAACCGGCTAAGGATCAGGACCCTGAGGAGGTTATTTCCGGGGAGGATGCACCCAAGGCTGACGCGCCCAAAAAGAGGGGCCGCAAGCCCGGGCAGAAATCCAAAAAGACACTTGAGGCCGAGAGGCGCCGTCTGGCGGACCCGGACGGTGAATACGATCCCGACGACCGCTTTGAGTATGCGGATTTCGATGACGGCTACGACCGCGACGATATGGGAGGCAATATCCTTATCGATGACGATGACGACATCAAGGACGACCGTGACGCCAAGAACGAGCCGGACGAGGACGACCTTATAAACTGCGAGCAGGACTACGACGAGGCGGCGATTATAAATATTGACGATGATATAGACGATATCGACAGCATTGACGAGGACGACGACATTGAAGATACCGACCTTAACAATCTCTTCAAGGCCGTGGACGCCGACGACGCAGCCGCCGAAAAGTTCAACGAAGAGGATGACTTCGAGATCCAGCTCATTAAGAAGCTTATCGAGAATTCCAGGGAGCAGGGCATTATTTTTGCGGACGAGGTGACCGATCAGATCGGCGAGTACAAGCTGTCCGACAATTTCTTTGACAAGCTTTACGATATGGCCGAAAAGAACAATATCACCATCGGCGGCGACCTTAACGAGGTTAAGTCCGACGGAAAGGTTTATTCCGACACCGTAGGCTCTGCTGAGGGGATCAACGTCGAGGACGACGTGCGTATGTACCTTCACGATATCGGCAAGGTGCCGCTCCTGAGCTTTGAGGAAGAGGTCGAGCTTGCCATGAAGATCGAGCAGGGCGACATGGAGGCGCGCGAGAAGCTTATCGAGTCGAACCTCAGACTTGTTGTGAGTATCGCCAAGAAGTACGTTCGCCGCGGACTCCTTTTTGAGGATCTGTGCTCCGAAGGCGACCTCGGCCTGATGCGGGCAGTCGAGAAGTTCGACTACCGCAAGGGTTACAAATTCAGCACGTATGCGACGTGGTGGATAAAGCAGGGCATTCAGAGAGCCATTGCCGATCAGGGCAGGACCATCAGGATCCCGGTGCACATGCACGAGAAGATCAACAAGATGGTCAAGGCCCAGAGACAGCTCTCCCAGGAGCTCGGCTGCGAGCCGACCCCCGAACAGATCGCCAACGAGATCAATGAGAGCCCCGCGCAGGTGCGTGATATGCTGAGAATCGCGCTGGAGCCTATTTCCCTCGAGACGCCCATCGGCGACGAGGACGAGAGCAATATCGGCGATTTCATTCAGGATGACGATTCAAATTCGCCTGCTGAATTTGCCCGCAGGGATTATGCACACAACGCCATCAATACCGCGCTCAGCACGCTCAACGACCGCGAATGTCAGGTCCTCAAAATGAGATTCGGTCTCGAGGACGGCAAGCCCAAGACGCTCGAGGACGTGGGTAAATTCTTCAACGTGACGAGAGAGCGTATCCGTCAGATCGAGTTCAAGGCGCTCAGGAAGCTCCGCCATCCCAGCCGGTGCAAGATCCTCAAGGACCTTTCGGGACAGTGATCTTTCGGTGCGATGATTTTGCGTGACAATGACTTTGTTTTGCGCGATAATGCTTTTGCGTGACAATGACATTGCTTTGCGCGATAGTGCTTTTTGCACTGCAATGATTTTCCGCGACAATTCTTTACGGATACAGCGAAGGAGGCGCAGCATATGAGTCCGATTTTAAAAAAAACCACAACTTTTATACTTGCCGCGTTGATTGTGCTCAATATGGCTGCATTTCTGGCCTTCACAAACGTTACTACGGCTGACGCGGCGTTCAGCAAGGCCTCGGCCAACAGGATAGCCGAGGAAGGAAAGCTGGAGACTCTGAAGGCAAAGGCTTATGCTGCCATCTATTTTGATTCCGGCAGGGTGGTTTTCGAAAGCAAAACCTCCCGTGACAGGTTTTCCGTGGGAAATCTTATAAAGCTGATGACTTTGTACCTGACGTTTGAAGCCGTTTCCAAGGGCGAGACGGGAATGAATTCGGGCGTCAAGGTATCCAAGGCAGCCCAGAACATTTCGGTGGGGCGCGAGCGCGTCTTCCTGGACAGCGGCAAGGGCGAGGTCATCACGGTGGAGGAAGCCGTTATCGGCATGATCGCAGGGTCCGCCAACGACTGCGCCTATGCTCTGGCCGAGCATATTTCAGGTTCAACGGAAGAGGCTTTTGTGGCAATGATGAACGCCAAGGCTGCCGAGCTGGGACTTACCGACACCGTTTACAAGGATTCCACCGGCATTCTCATAAAGGAGGACGGCCAGTACACCTCCGCGCGTGATCTGTGCGTGCTTTCGTACAGGCTCGTGAAGGACTTCCCGGACGTATTGAAGTATTCCAAAATCACTTCAGGCATGTTCGTTCACACATCCACGGGCCAGCCGGACACGCAGATGCAGAATTCAAATGCGCTGGTCTACTCGGAAATGATGGAAGGCGCCGACGGCCTTCTGGTGGGCTATTCCAAAGCTGACCTTTACGCGCAGGCAGCCTCCGCTATGGTGGGTGAAGAACGCACGATAGCGGTTGTTATCGGCGAAGAAACTCCCGAGCTCCGTGCCGGCGAGCTGAAATTCCTTCTCACGCACACCGCCAGGTCCTTTGAGCACAAGGAGCTCGACAAGGAAGGCACGTACGTTCGAATGATCAATATCAAGGACGGCAAGGCGCTCAAGGTGAAAACCTGCACCGGCGGCGATTTCTCATACATTGCCGACCTTACCGAGAAGCATACCATCGAAAAGAAGATCGTTCTTGACGGCAAGGTGGAGGCGCCGGTTTCAAAGGGCGACGTGGTGGGGAAGGTGGTTTATCAGAAAATAACCGAGAATGAAGACGGAGAGACCGAGGTCGAGGAAATCGGCAGCGTCGACCTGCTCATTGACGAGGACGTTGACAGGGCAAGCTGGTTCACGAGGCTGATACGCAAGATCCTTGCCTTTTTCGGGCTGATGGATTATTGACCTTTGCGCCGGCGCTTGTTGAGCCGGTACTTTTTGAGCCGATGCTCGTTGCACCGGCTCTCGTTAAGCTGACGATCGTTGCACCGGCACTCGTTAAGCCGGCACTCATTGAGCCGGCGAAGAGGTATTCAGCTTAAGGCATAAATGAATAAGATAAAGCCGGAGACGCGGTTGACTTTTTGAGGTCAGTTTGATCGTCTCCGGCTTTTTTATGCGATTTAATTTAGCGAAGCAGCTACAGTCCGAAAAAGGGCGAGATCAAAAGGTTCCAGATAGAGGTGTAAAGGTCGTGAAGCCTGTAAGCAGGGAGGAATATTATCGTGCCAAGTACGGTGAATCTCATCAGAAGAATGAAGCCCAGAAAGATAAAAGTCGAATAACGCTCGATTTTGTAAAGCGTCTGGTTGAAGCTTGCGGGGGTGAAGGTTGTGATCAGGTTGTACCCGTCAAGGCCGGGCAGCGGCAGCAGGTAAAAGGAGCCCAGCACGATTGAATAAAGCGAGGCGGTGTTGAATATTGTAGCGATAATACTGAAAACTCCGAATGCGGTCTCACCCTTTACGAGAGCAATGCAGTTAAAGGGCGTCGAAATACCCTGCAGGATAAAGCTCACAAGGATAAGCGCAACGGGACCCGAAAGGCAATAGATGGCCTTGCCGCGCTTTACGTTCTTGTAATAACGGCTGTTGGTCATCATGGGTTTTCCCCAGCCGAAGCCGAATGCAATCATGCAGATAAGACCGAACCAGTCGATGTGGGCCAGGGGATTCAAGGTCAGGCGGCCCTGCGCCTCGGGAGTCGGGTCTCCGAGCTTTTTTGAAACGAACGCCTGCGCGAAGCCCTTGAAGGTGAAGGCGAAAATGATGCCGGGCACAGACAAAGCCATGGACAGTACGTACAGAAGTATTGATTCGCTTGAAAATGAGCCTAACATTTTGGGGCCCTCCTTTGAAGTCAGTATTTTGCAGATAGGATTATAACATATAAACCCGCCGAATTGGAAACGTTTCTTGAGCACCGGTGATACGTTGGCGATACGTTTTTGTGCGGTGATTTTTTGGGGGCGCCTCGCAGCGTTTTTGTGCGCGTTTATGGGAGCGCCTCGCGGAGAAAATATGCGGTGATATTGAGAGCGCCGCGCAGCGTATTTTCGCGGTGGCTTTGGGAGTGCCGGCAAGCTTAATTGCGTGGATTTTTTAAGGCGTTTTACGAGCGGCTTTTGAGCGGTTTTGCGCGGTTTTTGCGCGGTTTTGATTGAAATACAGTAGCGAAATGTGATAAAATAAAAGGAAAGCGGAGAATGCAGTTTCGCCCGTTTCCGTCCGCTTTTTGTACGATTGGAAGGTGATATTTTGCCTATTAAAATACCTGATAATCTTCCGGCGAGCAAGATTCTCGCGGACGAGAACGTTTTTGTGATCAAGGAAAATATGGCTTTTCACCAGGACATCAGGCCTCTAAAAATCGCCATTTTTAACCTTATGCCCACCAAGATCGCTACCGAGACGCAGCTTTTGAGGCTTTTGGGAAACAGTCCTCTTCAGGTGGACGTGGTCTTTTTCCACCCCGAATCACACAACTCCAAAAACGTGCCCCAGAGCCATCTTTCCGAGTTTTACAAGGTCTTCCCGGAGATCAGGAACGACAAATTTGACGGTCTCATTATCACCGGAGCCCCCGTGGAGCTTCTGCCCTTCGAGGAGGTTGATTATTGGGACGAGATCTGTTCCATTATGGAATGGTCCAAATCCAACGTTACGACTACGCTGCACATCTGCTGGGGCGCGCAGGCGGGCCTTTATTATCATTACGGCATCGAGAAGCTTATGCTGCCCGAGAAGATTTCCGGCGTGTTCAAGCACCGCAATCTCAACCCCAACGCGCGGCTCCTGAGAGGCTTCGACGACATTTTCTACATCCCGCATTCGCGGTACACCTACAACGCCACGGAGGATATCAGGCAGGAGCCCGACCTGGATATTCTCGCGTTTTCGGATATTGCGGGGGCATCTATTTGCGCCTCCAAGGACAGGCGTAAAATCTTCGTCAGCGGCCACCTGGAGTATGACCGTGAGACGCTGAAGTTCGAGTACGAACGTGACCTCAAGAAGGGGCTCATGCCAGACGTTCCCGAGAATTACTTCCCGGGCAACGACCCTTCGCGGGTGCCTTACCACCAATGGCGCTCCCACGCATATATGCTTTACGGCAACTGGCTCAATTATTACGTCTATCAGGCGACGCCTTACGACCTCAGCACGCTTCACGAGAATTTCAAGCCCGAGAGGAAGGGCTCGGCTACGCCCTGACAAGCTCCGCAGGAGACAGACATGGAAAATTCCGGTTACAAAGTAGTTTCAAACAGATCCGACCAGCGCAAAAGGTTTCTTATTGCTTTTATCTCGTTTGCTCTGGCCCTGGGCTTTGTGATTGCTGTTTTTTCCCTGACGCTTGGCCGCCGCACCCGGGAATGGATGGACGGCACAGCCGGCTTCTCCAGAAGCACTGTTTTTCCGTACCCCTTCGTGTCCGGCAGCTCTCTTTACGTTCTGAGGGACAGCCACACCGTGGAGGAGGTCGACAACAACGTCAAGAACGCCGTCTATGACCCGGTGGTCAACGCCGTCTATTACGTTTACGAGCCGACAGCGGAGCTTTACGAATATTCCGTCAATGACAGATCCCGCGTAAAGCTTTGCGGCGGCGTGGACACCTTCTCGCTCTTTAAGGACAGGACCTACATCGCCTTCGTTTCGACATCCGGCGGCATTTGCATATATTCCTACAATTCCAAAAAGGTTTCGACGCTGAGAAACGGCAGCGCCGTCGGGAACATAGCCGCTGACGCACCGCCTTTTTATGCAGGCGTTTCCTCCGTTTATTTCTTCGATGAATTTGATCCGGCGGCCGGCACAGCCACCCTCAAGCAGTGGAAAATGAGCGGCGCCGTCACCGTAATTGCTGAGAACGTTCTAAACGGTCAGGGACTGCTGGTATGGCCTAACGACCGTGCTGTCGGCTTTTATACGCCTAACGGCTTTTGCATAGATACCAGGGACGGTAATGAGACCGCGGTCGGAACCGGCTTTTCGCCGATACTTCCCGAGGCCCCGGATTATACCGACACAGGCTTTGACGCGGTCGAGAGGTTTGACTGCTGCACCGCGGTAAGGTATCTTTGTAGCCGGGATGAAAACAGCGGCAAGCTTTCAATCTATTCCGTAAGCGTTTCGGCCCAAACCGTCAAGACGGCCTTTATTGCCGGGGGCGTTTCGGACGTAATAGGCTACGATGACGCCGACGAGATTTTGATTTACAGGATCGACAGGAGCGAAAACGAATCTGCCGTTTACAAGACACAAAAAGGCGGCAAGCCACAGGAGCTTTTCCTTGCGGATGCGGGAAGCGAGCTTATGCTTGAGCCGGTTTCCAACTGTGTTTATATCAAGTCTCCTGACGGAGTTGCCACATTCGTCGAGATATTCGACAAGGCCAGGACAAAACACGTTGTTTCGAATGCGGCGGCCTCGCTCAGCCCGTACTACCGCAAGCCCTTCGCGGTCGTTACCAACGCCAAGGGAAGCGCAAAGACAATCGTGATCAACCGGAATATCAGCGAAAGCTACAATATTTCGGAGACCAGACTCTACGGAAAGGCCGACAACGTTTTCCTCCTTTTGCGGGAAAATGACCAGCCCGACCGTGTGTCGCTGGACTTCTCCTCGGCAAGCGTTTTGAAAAGGATAACCGGCGACTGCGTCAAGGCGAGCATCGTGTTCGACAAGAACATCGAGCACGTTGTATACTACGGTTCAGGCGCGTTATACGTTTATACCGAGGGGGAAAGTGTGCTTGTGGCCGAATTTGAGCAGGAGACGCTGCCGGTGCCTGTGGCGACTTATTGAATTTTTCGGTACTGACGATCCGCCTAAATCGCTCACGGCACGAAAAGCCGAACTTCAACTTGCGTCCCATAGCTGTTGACTCACGTTTCATAACTCGCGCGGAACGTACGGACGGCACCTGGCACTCAACGTCCGAGGAACGCGCGGACGGCACTTGTCACTAATCACCAACACATAACAACTCAACCTTATAAACTAAAACCAACCAACGGAGGCATTATGAGTTTTGTAGAACAGGTAAACAAAGGGCAAAAAGATTATGGCGGAATTCCTTTTTGGAGCTGGAACGACAAGCTCCAAGGCGACGAGCTCAGGCGTCAGATCAGAGGAATGCACGACCTTGGCATGCACGGCTTTTTCATGCATGCGCGAGGCGGTCTTGAGACCGAATACCTCAGTGAGGACTGGTTCTCGGCGATTGAGACCTGCATTGACGAGGCAGGGAAGCTTGGCATGGAGGCCTGGTCTTACGATGAAAACGGCTGGCCCAGCGGCTTCGGCGGCGGGAAAGTTCTTGACGATCCGTTGAATTTTGCCTCTTATCTTGCGCTTGCGGAAGCAGCGGAATATCCTGCCGGATCCTGCTTCAATACTGATGCGCCTTCCGACAAGGTGCTGGCCGTATACGTTGAAGCCGAAGGTGCTTTCAAAGCTGTGGACGGTCCTCAGAAGGACGCCGCGACCTATTATATTGTCACGCAGAAATACGACAGTTCCTACGTGGACGTTATGGACCCGGCCGTAATAGCTGAGTTTATTGACGTGACCCACCTTGAGTACAAGAACAGACTCGGCGATTCCTTCGGCAAGACAATGCCCGGATTCTTCACTGACGAGCCGCAGTATTACAGATATGCCACGCCCTGGTCAAACACCTTCCCGGAGAAGTTCAAGGCCAAATACGGCTATGATATTTACGGCGGACTTGTTGCGCTCTTTAAGGACTATCCCGGTGCCTGTGAATTCCGTTACGACTATTATTATCTGTGCCACGAGCTCTTTACGGAAGCTTTTCCGAAGCAGATTTACGAGTGGCTTGACAAGAACGGCGCGCTGCTTACCGGACACGCTGTGGAGGAGTCAACGCTTGCAGGGCAGATGTGGAGCTGCGGCGGCGTGATGCCTTTTTACGAATTCGAGCATTTCCCGGGAATGGACTACCTGGGCAGGGGCATTGCCTCCGACCTCGCGCCCAAGCAGCTTGGTTCGGCAGCCGCTCAGCTCGGCAAGAAAAAGGTTCTCACCGAAACGTTTGCCTGCTGCGGCTGGGACGTATCCCCCAGGGAACTCAAAAAGATTGCCGACCTGCAATACGTGGCAGGCGTGAACGTGATGTGCCACCACCTTTATGCGTATTCTATTCGCGGGCAGCGCAAGAGAGACTACCCGGCCAACTATTCCGAGCACCTGCCGTGGCAGGACGTTTTCGGCGACTTTGTAAAGTACTACAACAGGCTCGGTTATATGCTCTCGACGGGTACGGAGGCGGTGGATACGCTTATCGTTCACCCGATGCACAGCGCGTATCTTAATTACAACAGGACTGCCGACAGGGCGTCGATCGCGGAGCTCGAGGACGGCTTGCTGGAAATTATGGCCTTCTTCGGCGACCGGCAGATTCCTTACCACTTCGGCGACGAGGTTCTGATGAGGCGCCACGGCCGCGTTGAGGGCGACAGGCTCATTATCGGGGAGATGTCCTATAAATACGTGGTTCTGCCCAGGATTTACAGTATTGATGCGTCTACGGCGGCGCTTCTTCGCGAATATATTGCAAACGGCGGCAAGGTGCTTTTGTTTGACAAGGCTCCGGACAGAATTGACGGCAGGGTCTCAGATCTTTCGTGGCTCCGCTCAAACGTTTCGCAGGAGGATATTCTCGCGGACAGAATTTTCGTGATCGAGGACGAAGGCGCTCAGGCAGGCATTGCTCAGTCCGGCGGCGTTCAGGCAGGAGGCGTTCACCCCGGCGTTAAGGTCATGCAGAGGAATACCCCCTACGGCAGACTTTATTACGTCACCAACGTTTCCGACAATAACTATCCTTCGCTCAGATTCACGTTCAAAAACGTCAACACGCTCTGCGAGATATTCCCGGAGGAGGGCGACTGGTCTGCAGGCCGCGAGGTTTTAAGTGTCTCCGGCAATAGATCCGGCAACGATATCCTTGTAAGCACAGGCCTCGAAACCGGCGAATCGAGGATTTTCATTGAAAGCGTGGATGACTGCAGGGGGCTCCTTAAGGACACGGCGGCTGATTGCGGCTGCGATGATAAAAGGGTAACGCTTACGGGTGAATACAGGCTCGTGAAGAAGCCCGAAAATCAGCTCACTCTCGACTACGCCCGCATTTCCAGGGACGGCGTCGTTTACGACGAGGCAAAGCCCATTATTCAGATTTTCGACGAGCTGCTGCGCTCAAGGTACCGCGGCAAGCTGTACGTAAAATACTCCTTCACCGTGAAGGAGATTCCGGAGAGTCTCATTCTCACGCTTGAGCCGCTGAATTACGATTTCGTCAAGGTCAACGGCACTGCCGTGAACGCGGTTCCGGGATACAGACTGGACAGATCATTCAGGATTTACGATATCAAGGACGTGGCCGTGGTCGGCGCCAACGAGGTGATCGTCGCGCTGGATTATTTCCAGAGAGATTACGTGTATGAGGTCCTTTACGGGAACGTGATGGAATCCCTCAGAAACTGCCTCTCCTTCGACACCGAGATCGAGGCGGCTTATCTGTACGGCGATTTTGCGGTGGAGACGCCCGGAAGCTTCCTGCAGGGGCCACGCAACAGCTTTGAATACACCGGGGAATTCCTGATCAAAAGATCCCCGGACAGCGTCGACCTTTCCAATATTATCGAGTGCGGCTATCCCTTCTACGCGGGTAAGATCTGCGTAGAAAAGACCTTCGAGGGCAAGGACGCGGCGGGCGGCGAGCTCGTTGTGAGCGGCAGGTATTCTTATTGCGACGTATACGTAAACGACGTGTTCGTAAAACGCCTTATGTTTAAGGACCACTGCAATATCAGGGAGTTTGTGAAGTCCGGCACCAACGTGCTGAAGCTGGTGCTTTGCAACAGCAACCGCAATCTCCTGGGGCCGCATCATTTCGTTGATCCCGAGCCGTACGCGCTGGGGCCCATCAATTTCTCCCTCGAGAATATGTGGCACGACGGGCATTGCGACTGGTTCCGCGAAAGGTACGCGTTCGTGAGATTCGGCGCTGACGTGAGTTTGGATTAAACCTGCGCAGTATAAGCCGGCTCTGGTTTTGCAGGAACTTTCGTGCTGAGACCTTGAATTGATTTTGCTTTGAGCGCTTTGCGAGCTTTGCGGACTTTGTGGGCTTTGCGTGCTTTGCGGACTTTGTGGGCTTTGTGAGCTTTGTGAGGAGAATGCATGTTTATACTTGGAATTGATCCCGGATTTGCGATAACCGGATACGGCCTTGTCGATTATACCGGCAACAAGCTCAGACACGTTGCCAACGGCGTGATCAACACTCGCGCCGGAGAGCTCTTTTCGAGCAGACTCAGGACTATTGATTCGGAGCTTTCTGAGATCATCGACAAGTACGATCCGGACGCAATGGCAATCGAGGAGCTGTTCTTCAACAACAATGCCAAGACGGCTATCATGGCTGCACACGGCCGCGGCGTGGCACTTCTTTGCTGCTCGAAGGCCGGGCTGCCTTGCTACGAATATACGCCGCTTCAGGTCAAGCAAAACGTCGTGGGGTACGGAAGGGCCGAGAAGAAACAGGTCCAGCATATGGTCAAGGTTTTGCTGAATCTTGACAATATACCGAAGCCGGACGACGCAGCGGACGCGCTTGCGATTGCAATTTGCCATGCCAATTCGCTTCTCATTGCAGAAAGGATTTAGAACCGGTTTGGCGCGTGCTCGCCGAAGTGACCAAAGCTCGCTGACAGACCTTTTGTCCAGCGCCGGCAGATTTTGCGAATGATTTTTTGCGAATGAGTGCTTGCAAATGCGAGTTTGCGAATGTGTTTTGCAAATTAGTTTTGTAAATGATTTTGCGAATGCCGCCGGTCAGCCGTCAGCTCATAATTCCCGATATTTACAAGGAGCAACTTTACATGTTCGAATTCATCAGAGGCTCTGTGGCCGGAAAACACCTTGATTACGTGGTACTCGACGTGAACGGAGTAGGATTCAGGATCTTTACTTCGCTAAATACGATAGGCAGTATCGAAACAGGTGAGATCGTCACTCTTTACACATATATGTCCGTAAAAGAAGACGATATTTCGCTTTACGGGTTTATTACCGATTCCGAGCTGGAGACCTTCAAGCTTCTGCTGCAGGTGAACGGCGTAGGCCCCAAAATGGCTGCGTCCGTGTTGTCGCAGATCTCGGTGACCGATTTTTCGCTTGCCGTAGCGAGAAGCGACCACAAATCCATTTCGAAGGTCAAAGGCATCGGGCCAAAGCTCGCGCAAAGGATCGTGCTGGAGCTCAAGGATAAGGTGGGCATGGATCTCGCCGGAAGCTCTGACGGCGGCGACAGTGCTTCGGTAAATATTGTCGGGGCAGATCCTGTATTCAATGAAGCTGTTGAGGCTTTGATGGTATTGGGATATAATCTGCAGGCGGCGCGGGACGCGGTAAGCAAGACGTACGCGCAGGGAATGAGCCTTGAGGACACGGTGAAGCTCTGCATCAGGAACCGCTGAAGCTGACTTTTCAGAAGGACGGTCAATAGTCCGTAAAGATTGTTTTTAACAGGTGGAATGAAATGCCGGAACATGATCGAATCACAACCGAAACATACCTTTCTGAGGACGAGTTTCAGACGTCCATAAGGCCGAGACGCTTCGACGAATACGTGGGGCAGGAGCAGGTCAAAAAGAACCTGTCCGTCTTTATTCAGGCTGCCAAAAAACGCGGCGAGGCGCTGGATCACGTGCTTCTTTACGGGCCTCCGGGACTCGGCAAGACAACTCTTGCCGGGATTATCGCCTCGGAGATGGGCGTCAATATCCGCGTGACGTCAGGCCCCGCCATCGAGAAGGCCGCCGATATTGCGGGTATACTGTCGAACCTTAACGAGATGGACGTGCTTTTTATTGACGAGATCCACAGGCTCAATAAATCCGTCGAGGAGATACTGTACCCTGCAATGGAGGACTTCGCGTTTGACATCATAATGGGAAAGGGGCCGGCAGCCAGGGCGCTCAGGATAGACATTCCGAAATTTACGCTGATAGGCGCAACCACGAGGGCAGGGCTTCTTTCTGCACCGCTGAGGGACCGCTTCGGGGTCATTTCAAGGCTCGAGCTGTATTCGCCCGAAGAGCTTGTAAAGATCGTTAAAAGAACTGCCGGTATTCTCAATTTTTCCATAAGCGACGAGGGTGCGGCGGAGATCGCCCGCAGATCAAGAGGCACGCCGCGTATCGCCAACAGGCTCGTGAAGCGCGCGAGAGACTTCGCGGAGGTGCGTGACAGCAGCATTATTACTGCGGAGATCGCTTCGATTTCGCTGAAATCTCTGGATATTGATTCGCTGGGGCTTGATTTTGTGGACCGCAACCTTCTCAACTGCATCATAAAGAAGTTCGGCGGCGGACCCGTGGGCCTTGAGACGCTCTCAGCGGCCACCGGCGAGGACATATCGACCATTGAGGATATTTACGAGCCTTACCTTTTGCAGCTTGGCTTTATCAACAAGACGCCCCGCGGACGCGTTGCGACGCCCGGTGCGTATGAGCATTTAGGAATTCCCTTTAATGATGGAAGCAAATAATTTTATCGAGTTTCACAACGTTTCATTCAGATATGACAGCGCGGATTCCGGCGACGGTGAGGACGGCGAGAACGTCTTTGCGGTCTCCGGTATTGATTTTACCGTAAAACAGGGAGAATTCGTGGGTATTCTCGGGCGCAACGGCTCGGGCAAGTCAACGCTCGCGAAGCTGATGAACGCTCTTCTGATTCCTACTTCAGGCGACGTTTACGTAAACGGTATGAATACGCGGGACGCTTCCTGGCTTTGGGAAATCCGCAAATCCGTAGGGATGATATTCCAGAACCCGGACAATCAGATCGTGGCGTCCACGGTCGAGGACGACGTTGCCTTCGGCCTCGAAAATCTGGGTGTGCCCCGTGAAGAGATGGAGCCGCGCATCAATGACGCCCTCTCCGTGGTCGGACTTGCTGACCGCCGCCTTAAGGAGCCGCACTACCTCTCGGGAGGGCAGAAGCAGCGTCTGGCGATTGCCGGGATTCTCGCGATGAGGCCTTCCTGCATCGTTCTTGACGAGTCAACTGCAATGCTCGACCCGAAGGGGCGCGACAGGATTATCAGTATTGTCAGGGAACTCAATCTCAGGGAAAAGATAACAATTATTCTGATCACGCACCACATGGACGAGGTGGTCGACTGCGACAGGCTTTTCATTATTGATAAGGGGCGGATCATCAAGTCGGGCACTCCGGGGGAGATATTCTCGGACGAGGAAACTGTTGTCGGTGCGGGGCTGGAGCTGCCGCCGGTGTGCGAGCTGTTTCAGAGGCTTGGCCTGCTCGGTTTGAGGCCCGGGGAAACGGTGCTGACCAAAGAGGCCGGAGTAGAGTTTCTGACGGGGGTCAGATAGTTTTCGGATATTATTGAGGCCGGAAATTATTGCGCTCAGTTATTTTTACACTTTTCACAGTCAAACGCGGCATTTAGCTATGCTTGCCAAAGAGGTAATTCCGCCAATGTCGATCAAGCTTGAGGATATCAAATATACGTATATGCCCGGAACGCCTTTTGAAAAGGTCGCTCTTAGCGATCTGTACCTCGAAATCAGGGAAGGCGAGATACTTGCCCTTATTGGCCCTACGGGATCAGGTAAGACAACTCTTTTACAGCACATTAACGGCTTGCTGCGGCCCGACAGCGGCTCCGTTTTTATTGACGGTGAGGAGCTTACAAAGAAGAACCTTTTCAAAATCCGGCAAAAGATCGGCTACGTTTTCCAGTACCCGGAGCAGCAGCTTTTTGAAGAGACCGTTTTTAAGGACATTGCATTCGGTCTCAATCGGCTGAAGCTGCCCGAGGATGAGGTGCGTGCCAGAGTTTACGACGCGGCAAGGCTTGTGGGCGTTTCGGAAAATCTTCTTGAGCGGTCTGTGTTTGACCTTTCCGGAGGCGAGAAGCGACGCGTGGCTATCTGCGGCGTTCTTGTCACGAAGCCAAAGTATCTGATGCTGGACGAGCCTGCCAGCGGTCTTGACCCCGAAGGCAAAAATGCGATGCTGAGGCTCCTCAAAACCTTCAGGGACGCGGGCATTACCGTGATTTTCGTGTCCCACAATATGAACGACGTGGCAGAAACCGCTGACAGAGTGGTCGTCATTAATGACGGAAGAATCGAGCGCCAGGGCACTCCCCGCGAAATATTCACGGAGCATGATTTCCTTTCAGGCATCGGCCTTTCCGTGCCCGACGTTACGGATTTCTTCAGGCTTCTGTCCGAAAGAACCGGCGTCGAGATCCCCGATATCATAACGCTTGACGAGGGCTATGCCTATCTGCGGGACGTTTATTCGAAGGGAGGGATTCCTTCGTGAGAATTTCTCTTGGAAGATACATACCCGGCAAGTCATTGTTTCACAAAGCTGACCCCAGGTCCAAGATCATCTGGACCATTGTAATGATGGTTTTCATATTGCTCTGCACCACAAGGTGGCAGTACCTTATGGCAACCGTTTTCGTGATGATCGTATTCCTGATATCCGGAATACCGCTGAAGTATATTCTGAAAAGCCTGAGACCGGTAGCAGTCCTGATGATTATAACCACCGTTTTCAACCTGGTGTTTTACAAGGGAACGACCGTTCTTTTCGCGATAGGGAGCTTCAACGTTTACCGTGAAGCGCTTTTCCTGAGCATCAAGATGATCCTCCGCATTTTCATGCTGATCGTCTCCGCGTCTCTCCTCACGTACACCACCACCTCGGTGGCGATTACGGACGGCATTGAATATCTTCTGAGACCGCTCGCGATAATAAAATTCCCGGCGCACGAGATCGCCATGATGATGAGCATTGCCCTCCGATTCATTCCGATGTTTGCCGACGAGACCGACAAGATCATCAAGGCGCAGTCCTCCAGAGGCGCTGAGTTTGATTCGAAAAACGTATTTAAGAAGATCAAAAGCTACGTTCCCGTCCTGATCCCTTTGTTTGTGGGCGCCTTCAAGTCCGCCGAGGACATGTCCGTCGCGATGGAGTCAAGATGCTACAGGGGCGGGAAGGGCCGCACAAAATTCAAGGTGCTGAAGTTTACGAAATACGATTTGATCCTTTTGATTATCACAGCTGTTTTTTGCACCGGCGTGATTCTGATGAAGACCGTTTTCAAGATATAGAAGGAAATTCAGATGGAAATTTAAAAGAGAAATCTAAAGGCAATTCAGAAAGATCTTTAAAAGGAAATTCAGAAGTATTTTTAAAGGGGATTTTAGAGGTCTTGAGCATTGTGCCCGGGGCTGTTCCTAAATGATACTAAATAACAAACAACGCCCTGACCTTTGAAAAAGAGGCTTTAGGCGTTGTCTGTGGCGTCACTAAGAGGATTCGAACCTCCGGCCTACCGCTTAGGAGGCGGTCGCTCTATCCAGCTGAGCTATAGCGACAAGGTTATCAGCACACCATTTACCGGGTGCCTTATGCATTATATCACAATGTATTTCAAAAGCAAGCAAAAAAACGCTTGCATTTAATTTTTTATGTGTTATAATTAACGAGCTCTTAGGGAGCGGCATCGCGGAGTAGAGCAGTTGGTAGCTCGTCGGGCTCATAACCCGGAGGTCGTTGGTTCAAGTCCTTCCTCCGCAACCATTTAGAGTGGTCATAACAGATTCGAGTTATGACCACTCGTATTTTTTGCTTGCACTTTTTTGGCTTTCAAGATACAATTGTAAAAAAAGAAAGAAGGTATTATTTATGGCAAAAGAAAAATTGGACTTAAGAAATGAATTACAGCAACTTCGTTTTGACATGAATTTCTTACAGAAAATTGATTGCACAAAAGAAGAAAATAAGACATACCAAAAAATGCTTAAAAACGGAGAATCGTTACCCAATGGAGTTTACCAGTATGGAGACTCAACAACAGGCGAAAATGTTGATTCTTTTTATACCGTGTGGGATCCCGATTTGACTGATGCGGAAAAGCAAGAGTATATCCGATATCAAGAACTCCGACATATCAAAACCATAAAGAATTGTGTTGTTTTCTTTACTGTACTGACAATTATTTCCCTTGTTGCAACTGTAATTTTACTTTTACTTTTACGATAATTCCCTATGTACCGGAGCAGGTTTTCCTGCTCCTTTTTGTTTCGGGGTCCCCGGCAAGCCGATAGGCTTGTTGGGGTGATTTTATCCTCCTTCCTCGGTTTCTTCTCCGTCGTCGCCGTAGTGGACTTTGATCGGCGCGCAGGAGATATACTCCACCGAAACGCCCTGACGGGTGTCCTCCGAAAAGCGGGTCTGCTCATCCGGGATCTCGAGATACCCGACGAAGCGGTAGTAGATCAC
>JAGDAX010000121.1 GCA_017848335.1 Clostridia bacterium
TAAAATACTCGAATTGTCACTCATGTTTTCCTCCAATAATAGTGATGCTTGAAATCCAATGATTTAGGTGGTGTTGCTCGCAAATCAGCGGCTGATTCCGCGCTGCATGCGAATTCATGACCGATCTTTCGCTGCTGCAAATTCATGACTGATCTTTCGCCGCCTGCAATAAAGAAGTGCGGATCCGGGTTCGGGCGCAGGGCCTTGTCCCCGCGAGGAATCTCGTTATCGCGCAGAGCATTGTTGTCGCGCTGAGCTTTCGCCAAAGGAGCATCGATCCGGGGCCTGCCTCAGAAGGTGATCTTCTTGATCTCCTCCGTGTAATACTGCACCAGCTCGAATTTGGTGCCCGGCATGAGCCTGTGATCGGGGCAAGGGATAAACCCGCCAAGCGAGGCCAGCCGCTTCATGCGCTCGATCTCTCTGTCGACAGCCGCCTTGTCCAGCCGAAGGGCGGTCTTGTCCATACCGCCGACGCCCAGCACGGCCTTGCCGTACTTCTTGCGGGCAGGCTCAAACTGGTCGCCCCAGACGCCTATCTCGATGGGGAACATGACGTTCACGCCGTTCCTGACCCACGTGTCGAGAACCTTGTCGGTGACGCCGTCGCAGTCCAGTGAAATGATGTCGATCCCGTGCTTATGGCAAAGCTCGTTCCGCTTCAGGTAGTGCTTGCCGCACAGCTCGTCGAAAAGGTCCGGCGCGATAAGAGGCCCGTTCTTGAAGCAGATGTCCTCCCAATAGTGCGCAAAGTCGAATTTCGCCCCCGTCTCCAGGGCCGCCTCGGCGCACTTGTACTGCAGCTCTGCGTATGTGTCCACAATGTCCGCAAAGAGCTCCTCGTCCTCGTCGTAAATGAGATAACTCATCCCGAGAACAGTGGTGAAGTTGCGGATGTTGCCCAGCACCGAGCCGAGGTGAAGTCCGATCGGAACCTCCCAGGACCTGGTGTCGTTAAAGCTTCTGAAAAAGTCCAGATTGACCCTCTCCGCGAAGTACTGCAGCTTCGGCCTGTAGAGCGTCTCAAAGCTCTCCCTGTCCTTCAGAAGGTAGTCGTCCTCGGAGGGAATCGACGCGACGCCGGGCTTTACGCGCTCGATGACGCCGTCGCCGTTCTGCACCCTGTGCGTGCCGTCGGGAAGCACTTCCAGTACCTTCGTCTCAAAGCCGGGCGCCAGATGATTGGCGGTGCCGACCACGCGGTACCAGTTGAAGTCCCACCCGAGAATCTTATCCAGCTCGGCTTCCTTGTCGCTGCCGTCGTAATTGCCGACAGCAAGCTCCGGGTCTATCTTGCCCTGCTCCGCCCACTCTGTCAGGAGCTCGGCCCAGTACCCGAAATGCACCGCCGGCATGCGGTCGGCGCTCTTGAAATGCAAAATGTTTAATGCGCGTTCTCTGTTTGTCATGATCGGTAATTGTCTCGCAATCTGTTGAGTTGTTGGCTGTTTGGGTGAGAAAAGGCCCGAGGCCTCCGGCCTTTAGCCTCTTCCCGGCGCGCAGCACTTCTCGCTTAACCGCCTTTCACTTAACCGCCTTCTCGCCGTATTCCTTGAGCATCTCCACGTAAACGTGATATCTCTCGAGCGGCACGTCCGGCGGCGTCTGATGGTCGACGCTGGGGATGAAGTAGCCCGACTTCATGGCCGGCAGAAGTCTCTCGAATTCCTGCCGCATCTCGTCGACGCCCTTGCGCATGGTCATCTTGTCGAACGCACCGATGAAAATGAAATCGGGGTAAAGCTCGCGAAGCGCATTCACGTCCACGCCCGCCTGTCTTTCGAGAGGCAGCACGCCTTCAATGCCCGCCCTTCTGAGCCACGGAATCATCCTGCTGACGTCGCCGTCGGTGTCCACAATGACCTTGGTGCCGTGTTCCTTGATGAAGGGCACGATCTTCTGATAGTAAGGCAGCAGGAATTCGTCGAAGCTGTCCTCGGAGATCATGGGGCCGTTATTGTAGCTCATATCCTCGCCGAAGGTCATAAAGTCCGGCGTCAGAATGTCATAAATGCGCTCCAGCTGCCTCATCTGGAAAGCCAGCGCGTCGTCCAGCATTCTGTGGTAAAGCTCAGGCTGGTCGTAGAAGGAATAGAGGTGATTCTCGATCCCGAGAATGGTGCGCGGGAACCAGAAGCCGCCGTCCAGCGAGAACCAGATCGGATAATCTCCCCTGTCGTGGCCGGGCTTAAGGGCCTTCATCGCCTCAATCTGGGGCGTCACTTCGTCGTCAGGGTAGAGCAGCGGAAGTATCTTCTCGTATTCTTCCTCATCCTCGGCAATGGGTCCGCCGTTGTATTCAGGCTCCGGGCAGGCCGCGCTTCTGTGGGGAAGCCAGAACTGATAATGCTGGTCGAGCCCCAATTCCGGCGCTATCTCGTGGAAGGTCAGGCCGGGCCTCAGCCCCTGCGTCACCCAGTTATTGGTGGTATCCGGCCACCAGGAAGCCCACTCAATGGCGGGGAGTCTGTCGTCCGGTTTTTCGCCGCGGAATACAGCCTGGAATCGTTCCCTGTTTGTCATAAATGTTGCCCCTTTCTCTCGCAACGAAGCTGGTTGCAAGGTAACAGAATACTTTCCGAAAATCACTTTAAAAAAGGTCAATTGACGCCAGTCAAAATGAAAACGTCCAAAGATCGCAAATGAGGTCCCGACAGGGATAATGGTATATTTCTCCGCAAAAAGCACCGGCCGCACGCTGCTGCAATGAAAGCCGCTGCTGCGACGAAAGCCGCCCCTTCGCACGAAGCGCGTCAAGAGCTCCCTCCGCCGTCCGTTCTGCGGCATTCAGGCTTTTGCTCAAACATTATAACCCATACCGCCCCAAATAGCAACCGAAATCCCCCAAGCCGGAACACCGCGAAACACTGCCAAAATACCCGATCCGGAATACCGCCGTAAATCCCTGAAATACCGCAGAAATGCCCGGAAATATCCCGAGGCGGAATACCGTGAAATGCCCCGAGGCGTGACAGCGCCCCCGCGTGTAAGCGTTACTTTGCGGCCGTTTTTCGGCTGTTTTGCGCCTTTTGCCCCGGGTTTATTTGATTGCCTTTTTTGATGGAATTCTGATTCTTCATATCTTCTGCGCTTTAATCTGGGATTTCTCTGCAAAACCAAAAACTCAACTCTAAAACATCTGGTAATCGCCGCATCGACTTCTGGTTTGAATGTAGTTCTTTTTGTTGTTTCCGAACCGATAATCCCATTCCTTTTGGGGGAATTTGTACGAAGATGTCCCCCCCACACACAATGTGCCTGTTATGCGTATGTCAGTTCATACCAGCAGCCAATCTGCAACGTCCACAATCTTTACGCCCTCATGCTGATACATTTCCTGCCTTGTGCGGGAAATAATCATCTTCGGATAGGCGTCCGCAATTTTGAGCAACGGCGATACTTCGCGCTCAAAAGTGTCGGGATCATCA
>JAGDAX010000122.1 GCA_017848335.1 Clostridia bacterium
CCCTGCAGCCCGGGCAGCAGCCCATCCAGCCGTTTGATTCGTATCCGCATTCCTTGCAAAAAAATAAACCCTTTGAAGATTTAGCCATTTAAGAACTCCGTTGGTTATTTTCGCGAATAAGCCACGTAACAGTTTTCCTGAATTTCGTATTGTACGCGCCGGTGCCCGATAACGAAGCTCCCGGCAATAAAGCTCCCGACAGCAAAGTGCCCGGCAATAAAGCTCCCGGCAATGAGACGTCTCCGATCTCGAAATGACCGCTTCTCCGGCGCTCAGCTTGCGAAATGACCGCTGCTTGTCCGGCGCTCAGATCGTCTCAGACTGCTTCAGATCGCCTCAGATTGCCTCAGATCGTCTCAGATTGCCGCCAGCCGCTGCTCCTCCGCTTTTTCCGCCAGCTCTTGCAGCACTCCGGCAACGCTCTCCGCGTCGGCATTCCCGGCGCCGCATTCCGCGACAATATCCTTCTCGGACAGCACTATGAATTCGCCCTCGCCCTCTCCGGGATAGAAAAGTCCGTAGGTCTCGGGCCTCTCAAGGTCAACCGGCTTTGCGCACACCAATGCGATCCCCCACCGGTTGATATTCCTGAGCCCGACAATATCCGGCTGCGGAACGGTCATAGTGCCCAGCACGCTGTACCCGTTCTCGCCGATGTAAGCCTCCCCGAACGCGCCCGCGTCGTCGAAGGCCACCTCGTAAAGCAGCTCGCCCCGGTCGGTCTTCACGTTCTCGATATCGTCAGCCGCGTCAACACCGGACGGCCTTGCAGCCACAAATGCGGCCTTCCCTTCCTCGTCACAGAGCCGCGCAAGCTTCTTCAGGGCGTCGCTTCCCGCGTAAGGCGTAACCGTGATTGCATCCGCGTACATTCGGTTGCCCGAGCTGCCGCTGTCACCGTAAAAGCACCCCTCCGCATACTTGAGAATATCATCCCCCGAGCCCCCGAAGCACCCGTTAATAATCACCGGAAGCTGCAGGTCCGCGGCGTAGCGCGTCAGCATCGCGAGAGAGATTATCCCGTCAACCCCGTAAAACTCGAAGGCGGCGCGGTTGAACATGACCGCGGGCACAACGTCCTTGACGGCCCTCAGCAGGTCGACGCAGTACGCAAAAAGCATCGCCCCGCGGCTGTCATATTTTTCCTCGTAAAATTCGGGCATGGCGCCGGGAACGGGCCCCATCTCGAAAATCACTCTGCTGTTTTTCTCTTTTCCCAGCGTTATAAGCCGGTCCGCAAAATTGTCCAAAACATACTCCTTGTTTTGTTTGTTACAGCAGGTTCAGAAGCTATAAGGCTGGAGGCCGGCCTCCGGCCTTACTTTTGACGCTCCCGTCCCATAGCTCTTAAACCGCAGTTCATGACCCGCGCGGAACGCGCGGACGTCACTTATCACTAAACCACCAACCAGATCAAACCTTCAGCTTCGCGATCGTGACGCCGTAGTCGCCCTCGCCGAATTCGCCTGCGCGGAATTCCTTGACGCGCCTGTCGCGCTTCAGCATATTCTGGATCTCGCGCCGCAGGATGCCGGTGCCCTTGCCGTGTATGATAGTTATCGTTTCGAGGTGGCACTGTATAGCGTCGTCTATGTACCGGTCTGTCACGGAAAGCGCCTCGTCGGCGGTGAAGCCCCTGAGGTCAAGCTCGGGACTCAGACTGAGAGCTTTCATAGTGCCTGCCGAGCCGCCGGAGCCGCCCGAACTGCCGGAACCTCCGGAGCCTCCTGAACCGCCCGAGCCGCCGGCCCGGGAGCCGGATCTATTCACGGGCGCCTCCGTCACGGTCAGGTCGGAAACGTTGAGGAACGTCTTCATGACTCCGGCGCTCACGTACACGTTGTTGTTCCTGTCCTGAGGCTTGATCACTGTGACGATCCCGTCAAGGCTCTTGCTGTAGAGCGTCTGGCCTTGCTCGAGAGGCGTGTCGGCGGTGACCTGCTGGCCCGCCACGGGGCGGCTTTCGGCGGTCTTTTTGAGATTGTACCGCTCTGTCTCCACGTCGCCGGCCATTTTGGAAAGCTCGCGGCCGATGGCCTCGCCGGCGCGCATCCTGTCGCGCTGCTCCTCAGCGTCTCTGGCGATCTGCCGGAGCTCCGAAAGCATCCTGTCGGACTCCTTCTTGGCTTTCAGAAGAACGTCTGCGGCCTCGTCCTTGGCTTTTCGGAGGTAAGTGTTGCGATGCTCGGCCAGCTTCTCGCGCTCGAGACCGATTTCGCGCCTGACGCGCTCTGCCTCCTCCGTGAGCGCTTTGATTTCCTGCTGCTGCTTTTCGATATCGCCCCTGCGTCGCTCTATGTCCTGCAGGAGGTCCTCAAAACGCAGATCCTCGCTTGTCAGAAATTCCGCGGCCCGCGAGACGATCTGCGGGTCAAGCCCCAGCTTTTGGGATATGGCGAAGGCGTTGCTCTTGCCGGGAATGCCGATCATCAGCCTGTAGGTGGGGCTTAGCGTCTCGACGTCGAATTCGCAGGAAGCATTCTCGAACCCGGCGGTCTGCACGGTGAAGGCCTTCAGCTCGCTGTAGTGGGTGGTGGCCATGGTGATGGCGCCCATTTGGTAAAGAGTCTCGAGGATCGCCATCGCAAGGGCAGCTCCCTCGGTGGGATCCGTGCCCGCGCCTAGCTCGTCCAGCAGCACCAGCGTGCCTTCGCCCGCCCCGGCCATGATCTTCACGATATTGCTCATATGGGCCGAGAAGGTACTGAGGCTCTGGGCAATGCTCTGCTCGTCGCCGATGTCCGCAAATACGTCCTCAAATATCGACAGCACCGACGTGGATTCGCAGGGCACCAGCAGGCCAGCCTGCATCATCAGCGTAAAGAGGCCGACCGTCTTGAGCGTCACCGTTTTGCCGCCCGTGTTGGGGCCTGTTATTACCAGCGTCCTGAATTTGTCGCCTACGTACACCGAGATCGGAACCACCTTGTGCGGCTCGATAAGGGGGTGCCGTCCCCTCACGATATTGACGTAGCCGGTGTCGCGGATCTCGGGCTTCTTGGCCTTCATTTTGATGGCGAGGGACGCCTTGGCAAAGGCGAAGTCGATCCTGCCCAGCAGCGTCACGTCGGTCCTTATGAGGTCGCCCTTCTCGGCGCACAGGCTGCCCAGCAGCAGCGTTATGCGCTCGATTTCCTGGCGCTCCTTGATCCTGAGCTCGCGGATCTTATTGTTGGACTCCACCACGGCCTGGGGCTCGATGAAAAGAGTCTGCCCCGACCCGGACATATCGTGCACCATTCCCGGGAATTCCGAGCGGAACTCCGCCTTGACGGGGATGCAGTATCTGTCGCCGCGCATCGTGATGACCTCGTCCTGTATGGCCTTGGCGTACTTGGATGAGCGGATAAAATCGTTAAGCTTGTCCCTGATGGACGTCTGCTCGCGGAGGATCCTGCGCCTTATGTCGGCAAGCTCCGGGCTGGCCTCGTCCGCCATCTCCTCCTCGGAAATGATGCACCGCGTGATCTCGCTCTCCAGGAAGTAATCCTCCTGCAGCAGCACGATCTTGTCCAGTATGCAGTTAGCGGAAGCGTCCTCGCGGTCCCTCTCCTCGCCGCAATAATTCAGCGTCCGTCTGGCCGCCTTCAGCACTCCGGCTATGGCAAGAAGCTCCGCGAAGGAAAGCATGCTGCCTCCGGCGGCGCGGATTATTGCCGGGTTTACGTCGACAATGCCTCCCAGCGGCGGTCTGCCGCGCTTCATGATCAGCGCCACGGCGTCGTCCGTCTCTGTGACGTTGTATATGACCTTGTCGCGGTCAGTCCCGGGCGTCAGCTCCTCCGCCATTTTGAGCGAAATGGGGGAAGAAGTAAGCTCGCCAAGCATTTCCTTTATCTGGTTGAATTCGAGGACCTTGTACAGCCTGTCATTCACGGGAAGGCCACCTCCTTTTCGGTCTGTCGTTTTTTCCGTATTCTTTCTTTCGTTTTTCTGTCATTTAAAATGCCTGATCAAACGTTCAAAATATATTTGCGTGATCAAACGTTCAAAATTTATTTGCCTGATCAAACGTTCAAAATTTATTTGCGTGATCGAACGTTCAAAAAATATTTACGCAATCAAACGTTCAAAATGTCGTTGGCCAGCAGCATATCCTCGTCCAGCTCCTTCTTCATCTGAAGGGCTTCCTCGATGTCAATGGTTACGCACTTCTCGCCCTGCGCGGCCACGATCTTATTGATCTCGCCGTTCTTCAGCGCCAGCACAGCCTTTACGCCCATCTTGCCCGCCATGACCCTGTCCTTGACGGTGGGCGAGCCGCCTCTCTGGATGTGCCCGAGAATAGTAGCCGTCGTCTCAATGCCGGTGATGTCCTTGACCTGCTGAGCCAGCTCCAGCGTACCGCCCACGCCCTCGGCGACGATCACAACATAGTGGTGCTTGCCCCGGTTGCGGCAGGCGATGATCCGCCTGACCACGTCCACCTCCAGGCTGTATGGCTTCTCGGGAACAAGGCAAACCTCCGCGCCGCCGGCAATCGAGCAGTTCAGCGCAATATATCCCGCGTTCCGCCCCATCACCTCCACGAAGCTGCAGCGCTCGTGCGAGGAAGCGGTGTCCTTTATCTTGTCAATGGCGTCCCTGACCGTATTCATGGCGGTGTCAAAGCCGATGGTGTAGTCGCTGCAGCCGATGTCATTGTCGATGGTGCCGGGAATGCCGATCACGGGCACACCCTCGCGGGCAAGCTCCAGCGCGCCCTTAAAGGATCCGTCGCCGCCGATGACCACCAGCGCGTCCAGTTGGAAAATTTCGGTCATTTTTTTGCCCTTCACGATGCCTTCGTGCTCCCTGAAGGAATGACACCTGGCGGTCTGCAGTATCGTGCCGCCCCTGTAAATAATGTCCGACACTGACCGGGCGTTCATCTCGAACATGTCCCCGTCAAGAAGCCCTCTGTAGCCCCTGCGTATCCCGTAGACCTGAATTCCGTAATACGTGCAGGCTCTCACGACGGCTCTTATGGCCGCGTTCATTCCGGGCGCGTCTCCTCCCGACGTCAGAACACCTATTCTTTTGATTTCTTTATTAGCAACGCTGTCCATTTTTATCCTCTTTTCGTGCCTCTTGTCCGCGGCAGCCTCAGCCCGCCGCACCTTCCGGTATTATACCATTTTTCGCCTCGTCTTTGCCACCGGTTTCCGCAGGAATATTCCCCGATTATTCCACGAATACTCCCCAATTATTCACCGGACGTTCCACGAGTATTCCCCGCCGCCAGC